>JAGHRY010000038.1 GCA_018066145.1 Candidatus Colimorpha merdihippi
TTACAAACTAATGAAAAAAAATTTTTTGAGATTGTTTCTATGGGCAGTGATGGCATTGCCTATAGGTGTATTGGCACAGACCTACCAGTCGGTACCCTACACGACCGGTTTCGAGGATGTGTCGCACACGTCCCTCCCTACAGGCTGGGTGAACTACGCTACGGGATCTAGCTCGGCTGCTACTTTCCCTTGTGCTTACAGCCACGCCCCCAATGCCCGCAATGGTTCCATGTATTTCGAATTGGAGAGCAGTTCGGGCCAGACCGAGATTTCCGCCACCTGCGAATTCGAGTACATCCAAACCCTCATGCTTGATTTCTATGCCGCCACTACCAATTCTACCAAACCCACCACGTTTGAGATTGGGGTGATGGAAGGCACCGTGTTTGTTCCCGTCGACACCATCGACCTTATTACCGCCAGCGGCTGGGGCGCTTCGTCCTACAATCGCTATAGAGTATATTTCGACGAGTACTATGGCGACGGCACCCGCATCGCTTTCCGTGCTCAGAAATCAGGCAACTACACTGTCATGATTGACGATATCACCATAGCTGTGGCACCTTCGTGCATTGCCATGCCCGGCGACGTTACCGCTGTGCCCGGCGACACCTATGTGGACCTCTCGTGGATAGCTGCCAGCAGCTCGCTCTACTACGGCATCTACCTTGACGGCACCCACTACACCAGCTACGACACCAGCTACACCGTTACCGGCCTTACCCCCAATACCATATATAACGGCTATGTATACAACCTCTGCTCTGCTGGCGACACCAGCGAGTCGGTCCCCTTCACCTTCCGCACCACTTGCGCCCCAATGACCGTGCTCCCCTACTTGCAGGATTTCGAGAGCGAGAATACGGGCGGCAGCATGGTGACCGAATTCGCCAACTGCTGGAACCGCCTCAACAACGGCACCTCCTATTTCGGATACCCCTACATCTCGTCCTCTTCGACCTATAACCACACCTCCGGCGGCAGCAAAGGCCTTTACTGGTATAACTCTTCCTCTACCGGCTCTTACGGCGACTACCAGTGCATCATCCTGCCTCCCGTTGATACCACCGTTTACGATATCTACGCCCTACAGCTGTCGTTCTGGGTCAAATCGTCGTCAACCAGCTATAACCCCGTTTTCTATGTGGGCGTGATGACCGACCCCACCGACATCAACACCTTCCAGGCCACCGACACCATCAATGTGGGCGGCAACACCAACTGGGCCGAATTCACCTCGTATCTTACCAACTTCACCGGCTATGGCCAGTATGTAGCCATCAAAGCTGTGCGTCCCGCCTCGACCTGGACGGCATACATGGACGACATCAAGCTGGAGCTTACCCCCGACTGTCCTCCCGTGTCCAATATCGCCCTCACAACCCTCGACAGCAATATGCTCACCCTGACCTGGAATGAGAATGGCGATGCCACCTCATGGACAATCGAATACGGCACCCATGGTTTCACCCAGGGCAACGGCATCTCCACCGTGGTCACTTCGCTGCCTTTCACCATCAGCGGCCTCACCCCCAATACCGAATACGACATCTATGTCACCCCCGACTGTACCGGCGACATCATTCCTTCGGCAATGGCCACATTCCGCACAGCCAACGTGTATGTGAACCTGCCCCTTTCCTGCGGATTTGAAGACACCGTTCAGAACAACATCTGGACCCTTGCCAACGGCACCCTTACAAATAAATGGTATATTGGTTCTGCAGCCAGCAACGACGGCACCAACAGCCTTTTCGTTTCTAACGACGGCATCAGCCTGAACTACACCATCAGCAGCAGCACCATGGTCTTTGCCTACTGCGATGTGATGATTCCCAATGCCGGCACATACGCCTACAGCTACGACTGGAAATGCAACGGCGAAAGCAGCTACGACTACTTGCGCGTTGCCCTAGTGCCTATTTCCACCGAGCTCGAGCCCGCCTCCACCGTGCCTACCGGCTTCGGCACCACGGGCCTTCCCGCCGGCTGGATAGCCATCGATGGCGGTTCCAAGCTCAACCTCCAATCCAACTGGCAGACACGCACTTCCGACATCAATATTACCACCCCGGGCGTATATCACCTTGTATTTGCCTTCCGTTGCGACGGTTCTGGCGGTACCGCCCCTGCTGGCGCTATCGACAATGTACAGTTTGCCGCCCTCTCGTGCGACCGTCCTGCCAGCATCACCATCAACAATATCACCCAAACTTCTGCCGATGCCAGCTGGCCTGCCAGCGGTACGGTAGCACAATGGGAATACCAGGTGGACAACGGCCCCATCACCACCGTATACGACACCACCTGCAGCCTCATGGGCCTTTCGGCCAACACCGCTTACACTTTGCGCGTTCGCGCCGTTTGTGGTGCCGGCGACACCAGCCTGTGGGCTTCCACCTCTTTCCGCACCCTTTGCGGCTATGTTACCCTCCCCTACACCGAAACCTTTGAGGGCTATCCCGCTGGAAGCAGCACCACCGGCTCCGATTTCATCCCCTGCTGGAGCCACCTCAACAACGGCACCTCCTACGGCGGCTATCCTTATTTGAGCAACAGCGCCTCCTACAACCATACTCCGGGCGGCAATGGCGGACTTTATTGGTATAACGCCACCACTGCCGGCACCTACGGCGACTACCAGTGCATCGTGCTCCCCGCTGTGGATCCCACCGTCAACACCAATTCCTTGCTGCTCTCATTCTGGGCCAAGTCTTCCAGCACCAGCTACTATCCCGTATTCATCGTGGGCGTAATGACCAACCCCATCGATATCACCACCTTCGTACCTGTGGACACCGTTTACGTTTCCGGCACCGACTGGCAGCTGTTTGAGGTGCCTCTCGCCCGCTATGCCGGCACCAGCAATAGTGTTGCCATCCGCGCCAACCGCCCCAGCAGCCTGTGGTATGCTTATGTCGACGATGTCACCCTCGACTATGCTCCCACCTGCTACCGCCTCGACGAGGTTAGAACCGACGTCACCGTTGCCGCTGGCAGCAACCATCTTGCCCTCACCTGGGACGATGCTTCTGCTTACAGCTATGAGGTACAATACGGCATCCACGGCTTCACCCTGGGTTCTGGCACCACCCTCACCACTTCGGTCAACAGCATCACCATCACCGGCCTCTCCTCACTCACTTCTTACGATGTTTACGTGCGCAAGATCTGCACCGTAGGCGACACCAGCCAGTGGGTTATGGGCACATTCATGACTGCCATGTGCGACAATGCGCAGATGACCACCATCGGCAGCGAAAACAGCACCGGCACCACCTACTATGCCCCCGTAAACAACTACTACAAGTACACCCTCAGCCAGACTATCATCGATAGCGCCGAACTGGGCGGAGCCCAAATGCTCACCGCCATCAGCTACTACTATCAGTACGCTACCGCCTCCTCATCCAAGACTAACTGCTCAATCTACCTGCAGCCCACCACCCTCTCATCCTTTGCCTCCTCCAGCGATGCTGTGGCCCTCGACTCCAACGCCGTGCTTGTTTACACAGGCGAACTCAACTGCCAGCAGGGCTGGAACATCTTCGGTTTCGACACCAACTACTACTACAACGGCATGGGCAACCTTATGGTGATTGTGGACGACAACTCCAATGCCTACAACGGATCTGCTTATCTCTTCAAGACTGAGCCCTGCTCCGGCAATAAGACCATCTACTACTACTCCGACTCCAACAACCCCGACCCCGCCACACCTTCTTCATTCAGCGGCTCGAAGGCTGTTGCTTCCTGGCGCAACGTGATGCAGCTCATCAGCTGCGGCGGCCAGGTATGTGCTGCTCCCGTCATCACTTCGGCAGCCGCCACCATCTACGATCCCACCATCACCTGGTCTGGTTCCGGCTCGGCATACGAAGTGGCCATCAAGGCTAGCAACGCCCCCGTTTGGTCGGCCGAGGTAGCCGTCAGCTCCAACAGCTACACCTTTACAGGTCTTACCCCTGCCACCACCTATGCCTTCCGCGTGCGCCAAGACTGTGCCGAGGATAGCCTTGGCTATTCCGAATGGACCTATGGCTCGTTCACTACCGACAGCCTCCTGTGCCCCACTCCCACCGACTTGACCGCTTCCAATGTTGCCTACAACCAAGCCACCATTGGCTGGACTTCCCAAACTGTTGTCAGCAACTGGGAACTCCATGTATGGAACAACTTTTACGATCGCAGCATCATAACTGCCAACACCTCCGAAATCATCGACAGCCTGTACCCCAGCAGCACTTATAATGCCGCCGTACGTGCCCTTTGCGGCATCGATCTGGTTGAGGGCGAATGGAGCGACACCATCACCTTCACCACTCCCACCTGTCCCGAGGTTAGCGGACTCGCCGCTTCCAACGTCACCTTCCACGAGGTTGACCTCAACTGGAATTCCGACCCGATGGCCATCAACTGGATTGTAGAATACGGTTTCCACGGCTTTGGCCAGGGCCAAGGCACCACAGTAACCGTCACCACCAACTCCTACCATGTCACCAACCTGCTGCCGGGCGAGTCGTACGACTTCTACGTACGCACGGTATGCGCCTCTGACTGGACCAGCGAGCACTGGAGCTCGGTGACCATCTCCACTGTTGAGATGCCTGAGGATATGTACACAGTAACCCTCGATGTCAACGATCCCACCATGGGTGTTGTAGGCGGCGCTGGCGTTTATCCTGCCGGCACCACCATCACCATCCTGGCTACCCCCTTCAATGGCTACCACTTCGTCAGCTGGAGCGACAACAACACCGATGCCACCCGCACCCTTGTTGTCAACAACGACATCACCCTCACCGCTACCTTCGAAGCCAACCAAACCGAAGGCATCGACGATATTGAAGAAGCCTGCATAGTCATCTACCCCAACCCTGCATCTACCAGCGCCACCATCAGCCTGAAGGGCTTCAACGGCATGGCTCGCATAGCCGTCACCGACATGAGCGGCCGCACCATAGCCGTCCACCAGGTCAACAGCGCCACCGATAGTCAATGGCAGATGAACCTCGACCAACTGGCCGAAGGCACCTACTTCGTCAGCGTCACCGCTCAAAACAAGAGCTCCGTACAGAAGCTCATCGTCAAATAGAGCGAAACCTATAAACAAAAAAAATGCTGTCCAATCGGGCAGCATTTTTTTTGTTATCCAGTATCGGCCAATAAATTTTGCATCATGGTAACCCCGACCCTGCACTCGCAAGGATTTCTAAAAAAGACGCTTTATCAAACCGAGGAATTCTCATTATTCATATTGATAATTGAATGCCGGCGAACAACCTCACATTGTGCCTTATAGAATCGTTGTATCGCCGAAAGTTGATTTGGGAAATGGAAACGAATTGTCATATCGTATACACGAGGAATGCTTTCCTGCATCCCAGGTGTTCCGGAAATAAAAAGTCTGCTGCAAAAGGCCTCTTCATGAAGAATGCGACCCAATATTTTGGGGGATTGTGCTGCCGTTACTGCGGGGTTGTTGCGGGGGGTATACCGCAGCATGGCCGCCATGACCCCGCATGAACCCCGCAAGAAGAACGGCAAAAGGTCGATTTAGGGTAAGTGGAATCAGAGTCTTTGGTGAGGGTGATGTCGAAAAATGGGGGATATTCGACTGGGAGTATAATTTTATGTTAAATCCGATAGCATGTTAAGAGCCGGAAGACTAAAGTTGATTGGCTATAATAATATATATATGAGCACGTTGAATGTTTGTTTTCAAGAGCGTCATGTAGTGAAATTGAAGGGAAAATATGTGATATTTGTAGTCGAATCATTCGACTTCATTCGACTGCCATTCGACTAGCCGTATAGCACCTTTGGCACTATTTGAGCCATTTTGCTGACATTACGGGGATGCGTTAGGCCTTTTGTTACCTACTGGTATTCAGCGATAAATAAGATGTTCATTTTATGAGTGACCGTGGTTGTTTCGCAAACCAAGTTAGCTTAATAAGGTGTTTTAAGGGTCAGTCGAATGAGTCGAATGAAAAAGGCGGATGTGCCATCGAATTGTTTATTCAATAGGCTAGCGTAGGCATTTGAGGGCATTATGATGATAATATGTCAAACACACGCTTCATATCGATGTTCTACGGCATAAACGCAAAATTGTGATAAGCCAATTGTTTCTCTTCAAAAGGTCTTTTACCTGCTGGCCTCAGATGTTGCCAACAAACACAATTATCACAGTTTTCCGGAAGTCTATTTGTAGTCAAATCGTAGATTTGCTACCTGCCAACTGATTGGTGGGGCAACCTATCATTCCTCGCCCTTTACAATTGCCTCTACTTCTTCGCGATGATCGAAGAGGGTACAGCCACCGTGTTGTTCGCCGCCTACCAGGTTGGCCATTTGCAGCTTGCGGAAAAGGGGTGAATTCAGCGCACCTTTCACGCCAACCTCCAGCACGCTGGTGTCGCTATAAGGCGAGAATGGACACGGCTCGGCCTTTCCGGTGGGATTAATATGGAAGAAACCACAGCCTGCAGCCAGACAGCCGCCCACGGCCTCCTCGTCGCCAGGGAACGACAGCAGTATCATTTGGCATTGCTCGCGGCGTTCTTCAACAGCGGCTCCCAGTTGGCGCAGCTGCTCGTCGTCGAGCACCAGGTGGTCGGTGCCTTCCTGTGCCGGTACATATTCTACAAAAATAACAGCTCGGCAGCCTTTGGCGCTCAACTGTTTGAGATATTCCACAGATGTTGCTGTCTGCCAGTTTTCGGCAGTCACGGTAATGGAAGCGCCAAAAAACACCTTCTCGCGCTCCATCACCTCCATGGCATGTTCCACTATCTTATGGATGCCGTCGCCGCGGCGCTCGTCGGTCTGATGCTGGTCGCCCTCGATGCTTATAAAGGGGATGATGTTGAGGTTCTTGCTGAAAAACTTCACCGTGTCGTCGTTGATAAGGGTACCATTGGTGAACACGGGGAAAATCATATTCGACACCTCTGCTGCCTGTTCCAGGATATCCTGGCGTGTGAGGGGTTCGCCGCCTGCCAGCAGAGCGAAACTGATACCCAGCGAGGAAGCCTCGTCGAAGATGGCACGCCATTGCTGGGCAGTAAGGCCCTTGCCCCCTTTCACCAATCCGTTTTGGACGGCATAGCATCCTTTGCAGCGCAGATTGCATGCCGTAGCTATGCTGGCGATTAGAAATGGCGGCACGCTCAACGACTCGCTGTCGGCGATGGCCTTGCGACGGCGTTCGGCCTTGCCAAAAGCCACTTGCATCTGAGCGAAAAAGAGGGCCTGACGGGGATTGCCTATTACGTTTTTATAGGCTGTAGTAACTATCTGGGTGATGGCGGATGCCATGTATTGCTGTAAATCTAACATTATATCTTAAAGGGTTTTGTAATTGTTAATCGGTTTCGAATGAATGACCTTGGAGGATATGGAGGGAATGCCCATCACTCCGTGGTCGACGCATGCGACATGGCGGCAATAAACTTATCCAGCAAAGGCACAAGCGTCTTGAGCTCGTCCACAGTTATGCCTGCCTCCACGGTTTGTCGCGCCAGGCAGTTGGGAATCTCCTTCATCTGCTCCTGGAGGCGTCGGCCTTCGGGGGTGAGCGACACTATGCGATGACGGCTGTCGGCCTGGCTCTGCTGCCTTACCACAAGGCCTTGGGCCTCCATCCGCTTCAGCAGCGGGGTGACGGTGTTGGTTTCCAACTGCAGCGATTCGGTGATTTCGCTGATGATACGATGATCTTTTTCCCAAAGCACCATCAGCACCAAGTATTGCGGGTAAGTGATTCCGAATGGTTTGAAGTAGGGCGTGTAGCCGGCAGTCACCAACCGTGCCGCCGTATAGAGGCGAAAACAGAGCTGGTTTTCGAGTAAAAGCTGAGGATACATGTTTTATGGGTATAATCGACTACAGAAGGTTCTTCACCTCCTCATCAATCTGTGCGGGTGTAACGGTGGGAGCAAAACGGTGCACCACGCGGCCCTGTCGATCGACAAGAAATTTCTCGAAATTCCACTGGATATCGCTGTCTGCCTTGCTCTTGCCGTTGAAGCGCGAAGTGAGGGTAATCAGGAAATTCTGCAATCCCCCCTTGCTCTCGCGTTTGGCATTAGCGAGTTTCAGATAGGTGTACAATGGCGATTCATTGGGACCGTTCACATCGATTTTCTTAAAGCGGGGGAAAGTGGTATCGTAGGTAAGGGTGCAGAACGAGTTGATCTCCTGGTCGTCGCCCTTGGCCTGCTCCATAAATTGATTGCAGGGGAAGTCGAGAATCACAAAGCCCGACTCCTTATATTTTCTATAAAGGTTTTCTAATGCCGTGTACTGCGGGGTAAGACCGCAAGCCGTGGCGGTGTTAACAATCAAAATTACCTTTCCTTTGTACTCGCTCATCGGAACCTCGATATATTTTCCATCTTCGAAGCGTGTAGCTGTAATTTCGTAGAAATTTTCCATAACAATTCTATCGTATGCGATATTTTAAAAAGTTGATAAAGATTCTGTTTGTATATTTAACATTATTAATTTACAACTTGCAAATATACAACAAATATTTATATCGCAAACGATATAATGTAGAATTTACATATTTTTAACAATTGTCAAGCGGGGACTGATTGCACAATGGCAGATTGCCCAATCAGTCCCCACAACACCTTATCTCCTACCCTCGACCTGGGATAAGAAGGCGCTGTCGCTTTCACACAGCCACACAATACCCTCAACCAGGCCAATAATAGCGGGGATTCCCGTCCAGCAGAAGATAATATCCAACACGCCTCGAACAATCTGTCCCGTATAAAAATGCTGCACGCCAAAGTCGCCCAGCAGAATGGCAAGGATTGCAGCCGTGATACGGTCGGGATGACTGCGGAAATATTCTACCGCCACTTGGTACTCGGCCGACTCCACATCGGCGCAACGCAGGTTTTCTACCAGCAATGGCTCATTCATTTCGCTCATCAAGCTGCTGCCATCAGCCAAGGCATATTCAACCTCATGGCCAGTTTCGAATTGGTCAGCACATTGTGCATACATCTTGTTTGCGGTCAAGCAGAATAGAACCAGAGTCAGAACAACGATTACTTTTTTCATTTTATACTACTTATTTTTGATTGTTAATATTTCGTTTGTGAACGATTGTTTTCCTCGCCCTTCTGGATTGCAAAGATACAAAACATTTTGCAGAAAAAAACAATCATTTCATCCTTATTTTTCCTGCAAAATCAGGGATTTTCCATTAAATAACACCCGCCACCAATTATACAACTATCATTGTGCCAGTTGCATCAGATTCCATAACACAGCTCATGAAATATAATTTTTCGTATTCGCACATCAAATTGGCTTTTCGCATACTTTCGGCACTATGCCATATACTCAAAAAACGCCATTTCATAGGCACTCTTATTCCAAAAAAATGCAGTCAACCACCTATGGAAATCAAGTGAAGGCTGAAGAATCGCACTCCAGAGTCGTGCTGAATTCAATTCAACAATTCCAGTATGAGTTTGCTGCTGAGGATAGGTGAAGACTCCTGTTATAATATGTTTCTTCGTTCAAAAAGCAAAGACAGAGCGAAGGATCATCTAAGGATCAAATTCAAGAAACAAATGGATCAATAGTTAAACTTTCATAAAAATCAGGCAGAGGAGGTGACGAAAATGGAGGGTGCGCGTGATATAGAAAGAAATATATAATAATACACACACAATCACCTCCAATCTATGACCCGAAGGACAATTGCACTATATTGGCTGTTGATGGTGGCCGCCTCTGCCATGGGACAGGTACATCCAACGCCCACCATTGTGGAAGGGTACTCGTTTATCACCGGAGTCGACGTCACGAAGTGGTATCCCCTAGTCGGATACTACAACACAGGCCATAACATTTCAGGATATGTGTTTCCTGCTACGCTGTGGAACCACCAGATGACCTTCTATGAGGCCCAGGCAAACGGCAACCTATGCATGAAAGCAAGTTCTTTTGATAGCTGCAATATTATCGCCGGATGGCCCAACTACAACGAAAACATCACTTTCGCTTATACCCTTGACCGGCACAATCCGGTGATGACTTTCAAAGATTATGCCTATGTAAACAGCACAACCCCCACATGCAATTGGCAGGTGGTTTTTTCACAGACGGGCAAGGTGTTCGACATCGTATACGGCCCCAACGAAGACGACCAGGAAACGCAAGCCTCCATTGTGATAACTCCCGCAAACTCATCAACAAGCATCATAGTGGATCAAACCAACCACACAGCTAGCACCGGAAATCCCGAAGACTTCACCGGCGGGGGATGGCCTGGACTATACCGCTACTATGAGTTCATGCCCGAATGCCACCTGCCAGATCTAATCACGATTGACAGTATTGAAGAAGACTCTGTAAAAATCAAATGGAACACCACTCCAGGCCATTGGTTCGGGGTGTATGCCGATGCCCATGGGACAGGCATCGATACCAACAACATCATCTGGACCAACAACAATTTCTGCTGGGTTCCATTAACAGAATTCGACACTAACACCAAACTATATGTGGTTTCACCCTGCTACTTGCGCGACCCTTCGCCCACGAATACCAAAATGGTGGAAATGTTCTGTTCGGGCTTTGCAAACCTAGTGGACTATAGCATCTACTCGCACTCTGCCTTTTGCACAATCTTTGAGGGCTATGGACAAGATGAGTTGAACTGGCGGGTAAACTTTGGACCGAATTCTATCGAATCGCGACACACCATCCACTGCGACACAACCGAGACCGACGTACGGACGCAAGGAAGGCTCCGCACCGTGCCACCTGGCTACCAGTCCTCGATAAGGCTGGGTAATTGGATGACGGGAGCCGAGGGCGAATCCGTGGTATACACCCTTAGAGTCGACACCAGCGAGTACGACCTGCTGATGTTGCGCTATGCGCTAGTAGAACAAAACCCAAACCACCCATCCGGCAACCCCACATTTACCTATTCTATCAACGATTCAACAGGTCACCTGATTAGCGAATGCTATTTTGGCAATTTTGTGTCGAACGACAACTCCGGATGGAACACGGCGCTCAACGATGTGGTGTGGAAAGACTGGACGTGGGTGGCTGTGGATTTGGACCCTTTGCACGGGCAGACCATCCAAGTGAAGGTGCGAAATTCCGACTGCTTGGCAGGGGGACATTACGGCTATGGATATTACATCCTCGATGGAGCTACCAAACGATTGTACGAAAAGACGTGCGGTGCCTCTGAACAATACCTATTCAGGGCACCACAGGGATTTACTTATCGTTGGTATGCCGACGAAGCCCCCGAAACGACACTCTCAACTGCCGACACCCTGCTGGCAGCAGTCCACGGTCCTTACAGTTGCCGCATAGGTTTTCTCACCGGCGACTCCTCATGCGGGTATACAATGCATGTGTTTGCCGGATCGCGATTTCCCAAAGCCGCATTTGAGTGGCATCCTAACTCGAATTGCCCTACCCAGATTTCGTTCACCAACACCAGCCACATCACTTATAACGAGGATGGTACGGATGCCACCTCCTACCCTTGCGACAGTTATTTGTGGGACTTTGGCGACGGTAGCACCACTACCGAGGCGAGCCCCACCCATTATTTCGAACCAGGCAACTACACCGTGAAACTATATGCCATGCTTGAAGGGGGCTGCATCGACTCAACGACCCTCAACATCAATTCAATGCCCCTGGAAATGAATTTAATAGACAGCGTTTGCGGGGACAGCTACCGCTTTGGCGACACGCTGCTGACAGAGAGCGGCCAATATGAATATCTGGGTATCGATCCCGAAGGATGCGACACGCTGGTACGCCTAGACCTTTGCCTACGACCTTTACCCAATGTCCAATACGAGCTTTGGCAGAACTGCAACGAAAACTCCGACTCGTCTTATTATATCAACTTGAACACGCTACCAGAAAATCTGTTATACGAGTGGGAATGCACAACGCCAGGAGGGGTGCAGCCTAGGTTGGATGGCGACAGCATACTACGATTCTCACCAACAGAGTGGACCCGATACCTATTCTCGTACAGATATAGCGACGCGCCCGAATGCCGTATTACCGACACATTCGACCTGCAGCCTTCCACCCCCATCCGCGCTTTGATGGACGTTTCTCCAAAACGGTTGGGCCCCAACGATTTGGATATTACTGTTAAGGACCATTCTATTAATGCTACAGGGCGATGGTGGTTTGTCGACTCGGTGGAACTTGATTACCAAGGGCCCATACTATCATATTCGGTCGCAAGCAAGCGTGACAGCATGCTGATTACCATGGTGGCCTACAATCGATCGTGCCGCGATACAGCGAACACGATAGTGCCCATTGACCGAGAAAACATATATTTCCCGAATGTGTTCACTCCCAACGGCCTGGTGAATCGGGTATTCCAACCCATAGGTATCGATATCCACGATTATGAGCTATGGATATACGACCGTAGGGGTGTGCTGATGTACCACACAACAGAATACGACCAGCCTTGGGACGGTACCAGCCACGGAATCCCCTGCAAACAGGAGGCTTACGCTTATGTTTGCCGTTACCGAAACAGCTCGGGTTTCCAAACCCATGCCGGCACCGTGGTGCTACTGAGATAAGTCTTGAACTTTGATTGATGGGTAGTAACTTGATAAACCTATTTTGGAACAAACCTTCTATCAGACTGCAGAGCATCCATTTTCACTTCCATACCAACAAAAAATGATAATCGGGCAATTGGATGAACCGATTGCCCGATTATCATTATATCAATTTCGCCATTCAATCGGCCAAAATGGCTTGGCAGAGGGAGTCGATGGCGGGGAGATCGGAGGCTTTCATGCGGGAACGAATTGTGACCATGGGCTCGACAAGAGTAATATTCTTCATCGGCTCGATAAGGGCTTTCATAGCTTTGCCGGCGCAAGGCGCCCAAGAACCATTTTCGAGCAGGGCTATACGGCGATTCTGGTAGTTCTTGATTTGGAGATGCCAAAGGAAATCATGCATCGGCGGGAATACGTTGGCATCGTATGAGGCTGCACAACACACAAGGCGGGGATAGCGAAAAGCATCCTCGATAACTTCGGCAATGTCGTCGCGCGAAAGGTCGGAAACCACTACTTTGGGGCAACCCATTTGGCGGAGTTTCTCGCCGATAAGATTAGCGGCTTCAGCCGTGCCGCCATGGATGCTTGCATAGGCCACAAGAACCCCTTCGTTCTCTGCCTCATAACGACTCCAGAGATCGTAGAGGCGAATGGCCTCAGCCATAGGAGCTCCTGAAAGGACAGGACCATGAAGCGGACAGATGGTGCTGATATCGAGCGAAGCAGCTTTTTTAAGAACAGTCTGCACGGGATCGCCATACTTGCCACATATATTGAAATAATAGCGGCGAGCCTCGCAAGCCCAATCATCGGTTTCGTTGGCGAGGGCACCAAACTTGCCGAACCCATCAGCGGAAAAGAGCACCTTATCAGAGGATTCGTAGCTCATGATAACTTCAGGCCAATGGACCATTGGAGCAGCGACAAAATGAAGGGTATGGGAACCCAGGTTGAGCGTGTCGCCCTCTTTGACCACCAGGATGCGCTCGGCGAAGTCGAAACCTTCAAAGAAATTGGGGAGCATCTTGACAGCACCTGCAGATGTAACGAGGGTCATAGAAGGATAGAGCTGAAGTGCCTCTGCGATAAGAGAAGCGTGGTCGGGTTCCATGTGGTGAGCGACAAGATAGTCGGGGGTGCGACCAGCAAGGGCAGCCCGGAGGTTCTCTTTCCACTGGTTGGCGGTACGATCATCGGTAGTATCCATGACGGCAATCTTATTGTCGAGGATGACATAACTATTGTAGCTCATTCCTTCGGGAACCACATACTGACTTTCGAAGAGGTCGATATCTAAATCATCGACACCAATGTAACGAATATTTTCTGAAATCTGCATATTTATTATTGGATTAATTATTCGATTGTAATAGAATACACGCGACCGACTATATCGGAAGCATTAAAGGGAATACGACCTTGCTCAAAGACGATTGGGGGCCACCACTCGCTATAATGATACTCCTGTGTGACAATACATAGCATCTGGTTGTTGGGTATAGCCGTGTAGCGGTCGTTCATATAGCCCACCACCTGCATGTGCTGGGGATCGGGGCCAAGACGCCAGATGATTTCGGTGGGACGCCATTCGATTTCGTAATAATAAAAGACACTATCGAAAATGGCCGAAGGAACAGCATTGCGAGTAGTGAGGGCCTTATAGGTATCGAACCAGCGATGGGCATCGAATTGTTGTCCCTGGTAGCGGATGGGTGTAATGCCTGAAGCAAACTTGGATGGCTCGGGGCAGGCAAGATCCCAATTTGTACAGCAGAATGCCACATCGGAGTTGCGCGTAGCATCCTCGACATGGGTCTTACGGGCAACACCCTGGTAGTAATCGATAGGCCAGAACTGCGATGACTTGACGATTTCGATATCAATCTCGCTATATTTATTGCGAACATGATATTCGGGCTGGGGCGAATCGTCGCCTTTGTCGATGTAACCGCCATGGTAGCTGGGCCGGCGGTTGTTCCAAGGCTGCTCATCCTGATAGATGAGCCAGAAAGCATAGGTGAGGCCGTTGGTGATATTCTCGGCATTGAGCATCTGGGGAAACTTGATTTTGCCACGGTACTTGCCATAGGTAAAGCCAACGCGGGTTTTGATGCCGGTAGATTCCTTCTTGGGGTGGACTGCGCCCTTGTTGCCAGGATTGACAAGCGTGATATAATCGCGATCGGGCGACAGCCGAACGGTAGTGCCGGGGGCATCGGTAATCTGAGGATAGTCCTGCAGAAGCTGGCTTGGGGAATATCGCGATGGGGCAGCATCGTAGTCGGCACGGGTATAATTGTCGATATCACATATCAGCGGAATGTTTCGTAGCGTATACTGCTGACTGATGGCAGGAAAGAACTGCTGATAAACAGCATGGCGGTAGAGGGCAGTATCGGAACCAATCACGCCGGGTTCATCGTAGCGGGAGTGATAGGGGGTGCGGATAGCCAGCTCGTCGATATAGATTCCCTGCTGGGGAGTGAGTTCGGCATAGGTATGGAGGATTTTGCTGCCACGCAAAAGGGTGATATGGCTGCTGCGATGGCCAAAGAACCAAGCATAGGGGTTAACAAAATGGCTGTCGGCATCGGTAAGGCCTATGTTGCGCACATGGGCGGGAATCTGAGAAAGCCCTTTTTCGTCGCAAACCACCAACAGGAAAGAATAATCGCCGGTGCGGGGGTTGCGTTTCCAGCGGTGGTTGACAGAGCCTCCTTCGTGGCGGCGCTCGTTGAGCACCCATCGTGTATCGAGGAACAATTGTTCCTCGAGGGTTCGGTTGTTTTGGGGAGCAGCCACCTGACTGATATAACGGAACCAATGAGTATCGTTGCGGATTTCGCGTTCGATGGCTTGAAGTGCACGGGGGGAGCAATCGTAATTGGTGAGATCGACGCCATAATAAATGCGCTCGTCGCGAGGATTGCCAACAATGCGGAAAGAATCGGCCACATGCCCATCTGCAGGAACCGGCTTGAACTCAATTGCCACATCCTCCCAGGAACCATAGAAATTCTCATAAGAAAGGCTGTCAGCCTCGGCAAACTTGTAGCTTTCGTTCTGATAATAAACCTTATAATAGAGTCCCGGGGTGGTATCGAACGAGAAATGGAACATTTCTCCTTTTGCAGGAAGCACAATGCCTTCTAGTGGGGCATTGGTGAGATCCATCGGGAGGACGATAGTGTCGCCATCCAGCCCTTCCATGGGGTCGAACGAGGAAAACTGTGGCGCACAAGAAGCCAGCAAAACGAGGAGGAAAAGGGGGATGATATGACGCATGAAATTGTGGGTTTGTTGATTTGACTTTTATTGATTTGAGAATGTTAATCGGTTATTGGTGGATGGCATTGGCAATTCGAGAAGAACGTGAAGTAGGGATGCCGGGGAGCGCGAGTTCGGGGAAGAATTCCTCAGGCTGAGTAAAAAGCAGGTACTCTGCATCGTCGACAACAACCTCATCAATGGTGCGCGACTGCTGTTCTGCCTTGCGTTGCAAGCGCTCGAACCACGATTGGTCGGAACGAATGCGGCTGCAGATGTCATCGATCGTTTGTTGGATACGGTCGGTATCAAAACAAAGTTGCACCAGCGCCTGGGTGGTAAAATTGCGTGCAGACTGGAGTGTATTGACACCCAAGTCATACAGCTGCCCGGAACAGTAGGCCAGCATTACAATGTCGGCATCGAGCAACTGCGCCACCAA
This sequence comes from Candidatus Colimorpha merdihippi, assembly GCA_018066145.1. Taxonomy (GTDB): domain Bacteria; phylum Bacteroidota; class Bacteroidia; order Bacteroidales; family P3; genus Colimorpha; species Colimorpha merdihippi. The sequence continues at coordinate 16,321 of JAGHRY010000038.1, forward strand.
ATCAATCTGGTTGGTATTGTCGTAGAGCGAATCGTAATGAATAGTACTATTGTAATACCAATAATGGCAATAACGGAAAAGGCTATCGAGGGGGAATGCCAAGTTTATATTCTTGAAAAAGCTGTCGCCGATTACGATAAGTCCCGGACGCTGACTACGGGGAATAGCGGATTGACCCGGAGCAAGATGCACATCGACATACTGTTCGCGCCGGGGATGTGGCAAGCGAATCAAGTTCATCATTTGGGAAAGATCGGCATCAGGATAGCGGGTATAGTCGGAATATGGATTGCCGAGCACCACTTGCGGGATGAGGCATGAGGTGTTCTGGCGCATGTAGCGCATCACCGAATCGAAGGCATAGGTGGCGGCAATGGTACTCCAATGAGTGCCCATTTGGGGGAAGAAATAGTAGGGCAGCGAATCGCGGCGCTGCTCGATATAGCTGCAGTAGTTGATGCAAGGAATGCCATATTGGGCGAAAAGGGGTGGATAGTTGTCGATGGCAGTAGGCCCTTTGGGTCGGGTAAGGTTACCGCGCGAGGGCAAATATTGGGGGTAAATATGGTCTTTGCTGGGCCAGCAGACCACAAACAGATGTGTGCCGTACTGTGCAAGGATGGCCTGGATTTTGGCCAGACGCTGCGATTCGATGTCGAAACGACGAAGGAGTTCTTCTGGACTGTTGGTATACTTATACATACGACTCTCGTAATAATCCTCCACCACATACGGTTCGAAAAGGTATTGGTTGCGGCCCAACACTACCTGCGGCACTGGCGACTGGCCAAAAAGGCTCCACTGGTATTGGTTATACAGCCGGATAGCAGGTTCGCGAAAGCCATGGGTCTGACGCAGGTATTTGTCGACTTGGGCCTGCCAAACACCACTACAGAAATCGGTATAGCTAAGCTGGGGCTTGACAGGATCGTCGAAAGTGCCGTAAAGGGGCTGTACCGGAACTACTAGCCGTATACTTTGGAGGGAAACCAGCAGCATTAGCGCCACAGTAAGCAAGCACAACGTCGATGGGACAAAACGAGTTATATTTTTTAGATTCATGGCTGCTAAAAACGGAAATAGATAAACGGACTGAAATCGCTGGCAGTTAGCGCGCCCAAAGCAAAGAAAAGTAAGAATACAGCCACCAGCCACACCGGGATATGCTGGAGCGGAGTGAAGCGGGTGTAGAAGGTCCACTGCTGGAGTTTGCGCCCCCATGGGAATGCAGCAAGGAATGCAAACGCTAGCGAAACCGCCAGAATGGCATAGAACTGATGCTGCTGCAACAGGGCGAAACCACTAAAATCGAAAGCAAAGAGGCGCGAGACGAATTGCCAGCAGAGCGAGAGGTCGTCGATACGGAACAACGCCCAGCCCACCATGGCCACAACAAAAGTGTACAAAGTGCCGCCCACCGCAGCCAAAGAACGAAGAACAGGCGAACGAAAATCGACAGTACGGCCTCCCACCCCCAACAACCGCTCGATTACGAGGAACAAACCATGGTAGGCACCCCAGAGGACAAAATTCCAACTGGCACCGTGCCAGAGGCCGCTGAGCAAAAACACCAGCCAAAGGTTGAAATAAGTGCGCCCCCTACCCTTGCGGTTGCCCCCAAGCGGGATATAGAGGTAATTGCGCATGAACGTCCCAAGCGTGATATGCCATCGGCGCCAAAACTCGGTGATAGAACGTGAGATATAGGGATTGTTGAAATTTTCGGGAAAGCGAAACCCCATGATGCGCCCGAGACCGATAGCCATATCGCTATAGCCCGAGAAGTCGAAATAGAGCTGCATGGTATAAGCCATGATGGTAATCCAAGCTGTGCCGGTATCCAGGGAGGCGATATCGCCACCCAAAATAACATCAACGGCTCGCCCCAGCACATCGGCCACAAGCACCTTCTTGCTAAGGCCGATAACGAAACGATAGAATCCTTGCAGGCATTCTCCCCAGCGGAGGCGTCGCCGGGAGGTAATCTGGTCGGCGATATCGGTATAGCGGACGATGGGGCCCGCAATCAATTGAGGAAACATGATAATGTATACCACATAGTCGGTAAGACGCCGCATGGGAGCGTTGATGCCACGATAGGTATCGAGCACGTAAGTAACCGACTGGAAAGAAAAGAAACTGATGCCGATAGGAAGGAGAACCTTGGTCCACGACAGGGTGCCAAGGCCCAGCGATGCAAGGACAGAATTGAGATTGTCGACAAAGAAATTGGCATACTTGAAGTAAGCCAGAAGCCCCAAGCTAAGCAGGATGGCAAGGGCACAGAATAGTTTTTTTACTCCAAGTTTCCGTGCATGGCACATGGCCTTGACGAGATAGAAATTGGCCACCGTAGACCCCAACAGCACCAATATGAAATCGGGTGCGCCCCAGCTATAAAACAGCACCGATGCCAGCAGCAAGGTGATGTTGCGCCAACGGCTGGGTGTAAGAAAATATGCCAGCAGGAATGCCGGCAAGAAATAAATCAGAAACACATGCGAACTGAATACCATGGGCGACTAGGGGCTGATGAACGCTGCAGCATTAAAGGCTTTGGATGATGCTGCCGAGATTAGTGGTGAGCAGTTTGACGCCGATGGCCAGGAGAATGACGCCGAAAAATTTGCGTAGAATGGAGATGAGGGTGCCGCCAAGGAGACGTTCGAGCTTGTCGATATAACGAAGCACGACATAATCGAGTATAATGTTAAGCAACAGTGCGATGAGGATATTGACATCGAGATACTCGGCACGGAGGGAGATGATGGTGGTTAATGCCCCAGGACCCGCGATAAGGGGAAAAGCAATGGGAACCACCGTAGAGCCGCCACTGCCGGCTTCGGTCTTAAAGATTTCGACACCCAATATCATTTCAAAAGCCATGATAAAGAGCACAATGGAACCCGCCACGGCAAACGACTGGATATCGACACCGAAGAGACGCAGCGCCGCATCGCCCAGGAAAAAGAACACCACAAAGATGCCCAACGAGATGAGGGCTGCGTACAGGGGATGGAACTTATTGCCGCTATGCTTGAGCGAAAGGAAAATGGGGATGGAACCCGTGATATCGATGATGGCGAAAAGTACAAGGAATGCGCCGATGATTTCTTTGAAATTGATGAGCATAATGAGTTATATTAGGTTTTCTGCTGATGATAAAAAAGCATTACATTGGTATTAATCAAGGTACCAGCCGAGGGTGAAGGAGAATCCGTTTTTGAGTGCGTCGGGGACGATGGAACCAGCGGTTTGCGGAATAAGGGTATTGAGCTGATAGTAGAACGAGAAGTCGAAGAATAGATTGGCCGTACGCATCTCGAAACTCCACATGATGCCATATTGATGCTGGTTGTCGAAACGGGTATCGCTGGAGAGGCTCCCGGCGAAACGGTAGCCATAGAATCCGCCAAAGCCTACCCCAAAGTCGATAGAGCCCATGGTGTGGTAGCGAAGCTGCAGGGGCACCACAACCGACTGCTGCCTATACTGCATCGGGGCATCAAAAGGATTGGCCAGATTGGGGTAAGGGGCACGCGCATACTCGTACAGCACAGCAGAGTTGAGAGCGAAATGTCGGGCAAAATTCCAGTTGGCATTGAAACCGGCATGGAGGCCCAGCTGATCGTCGCAGTCAAACATGGTGTTGGGGAATTTCATTTTGGTGGAGATATAACCTATGGTGGGGGCCACCTCGAAGGATTTATAGTGCTGGCAATGTTTGCCGGCAAGTCGGCCGGTAGGCACGAGGGGCTGCTGCTCGTCGGCCATACGGAGCGCAAGGGCTGTGATATAATTGGCCACAAGATCGAGACCGGGGTAGTCGATCAGTTCGGCATCATCGCCAGGCTTGTGGTAAGGCGATTTGAGGCCGGTGGCGACGGCAAGCGTGGGGACCCCATATTTGGCAAAAGGCTCGGTATCGGTGGCCGTAAAGGGCGACGACTCGAAACCCGAAGTACGAACCGGTATGCCTACTTGATCAGCCACCTGGTCCAGCATTTTGGCACATCCCTTCAATGTGCCCGTGCCGGTAAGGCGTAGCGCCTTGCCTTGCTGGAGCCACCCAACCATATCGATACTGAGCATCATCTTTACCTTTCCTATCATGCCAGCACTGGCAAACTTGGACGCTAAGGCTTTGGAACCATACAAGCCGATTTCTTCGGCATCGAAGGCGCAAATCACCACGCTGCGCTTGAGCTGGGAGCGATGCTCCATGAGCTGGCGGGCCACTTCGATGATGGCGGCAGAGCCAGAGGCATTGTCATCGGCGCCATTATACACCTTGCCATTCTTGACTCCCAAATGGTCGTAGTGGGCGCCGAGGACGATATACTCATTCTTGAGAACCGAATCGCTGCCTTCGATAACGCCTACCACATCGCAATAATTGGCATCGGACTGGGCGCCCATCAATTCGGCAGCAACAACGCTGGTTCCCTGAAGGGCGAAATAGTAGCGATAACTATCAAAAAGGGGAGCCACCCCCATCTGGCGGAACTCATTTTCGATATACGACGCCACCTTGGCAGCATCGGCAGAGCCCGCACTTCGACCCCGAAGGGAATCGGCAGCGAAATAATAGACATGCTTTTGGAGTCGCTGCTGCTGAGTTTGAGCCATGCCTGCAATAGCCAAGACACTAAATAACAGAATAAAGAAAAAGGCCTTCTTCATAATATTGCGTTCGATAAAATATAAAAATAATATATAATAACGCAGGATTATGGGTTTGTATTGTGTATGACGAAGGGAAAAAACAAAAGAACCACGTGTTCCAACTGGCATGATGTCATTTATGGGACTTCCTTTTTGATTTCTTGGTCCAATTCGCCCACGTTTTTTCAATCTCTGCCCGGCCACATATAGTCGCCAAAGTTCCACTTCGGCTTTGACTAGAATAGACAATGGCCACATTCCCGAAACCAATCTCCACCTCAAGCCCTCCCAACTCCCCTGCTGCTTAGATGTAGCTTCGCGGTAGCTCCCAGGTATCGCCCGGGCAAATTTAGTCGAAACACGTGCCCACCGAGGTGCTTATTGCGAAAG
>JAGHRY010000126.1 GCA_018066145.1 Candidatus Colimorpha merdihippi
TTATATATTATGAAACGCAATATTCTTATCATAACAATAATGGCCGCCATGATGGCCGTTCTGACTACCGCCTGCGAGAAAACCATCGAATTCAATGGCGACATCGTCAACAACCAAGAGGTGGTAATGGTTTCACTCCCCGAAGCCGACAGCACCTGGCATGTAAAACTAACCATGAGTCGATTCTTCCTCAGCAACGACCGCATTAGCACCATCGAAAATGCATCCTTCGCCTTGGAAGTGAACGGCCAGGCCATGGACAACCACATTACCAATCAAGGCAACGGCTATTACGACATGGGATACGTTCCTCGTTGCGGCGACACCCTGACGCTGACCGTAAACGTGCCAGACAAAGGCAAACTGACTGCCGGATGCCGCATTCCCAACCGTCCCGCCATTGGCGATATTTCCTTCGATTGGGACACCACCCAATATGTGTATATTTATGATGACGGCACCATTATTAGAAGTTACGGCGACGTAAACGTCAAATTCGTCATCAAAGACCCCTCCAACGAAAAGAATTTCTATATGCTTCGCGTAGCCGAACGAACCCATTATGAGTGGGATGAAACCGAGGAATATGGCAATTGGCAATACTCGTATATAACAATTGATGACAACGTGCTTTTCGACTTAGACATGACCAACGAGATACTTGACATATCTGAATCCGACAACACAGGCAGTATGATTCTTTTCACCGACGAGCGCATCAACGGCCATGAACATGCAATAACCATTCCCTTGCATTATTCATCAGAATCAGAATACAAACGTCAGTACCGACTGGAGTTTTACTCCCTCAGCCGCGACTGCTATTATTACTTGAAAACACGCCGTGCCGCAGCTAGCCAAGATGAGCTTACGGGCATCTTCTCCGAGCCCGTGCAGCTCTACACCAATGCGCAGGGCGGCATTGGCATCTTGGGCGGCATGTCGGCTGTTAAATATTACCTGAAAGAAATCTCCAACAATTAATCAATACCATGAGAGTCCTCATTACCGATAGCACCCACCCCGTCTTGCAGCAAACACTGGAAGCCGCTGGATTGGAGGTTACCGTCGACACCGCAGTTACTTACGATTCGCTACTCAACCAAATCCAGCATTTCGATGCCATGGTGGTGCGTAGCAAAATCGAGATTGACCGCAACTTCCTCGACCATGCCCGCCACCTGAAATGCATCGGTCGGGTGGGTGCCGGTATGGAGACCATCGATGTGGCGTATGCCGAAAGCCTGGGCATACGCTGCATCAATTCGCCCGAAGGCAACCGCGATGCCGTAGGCGAACATGCGCTAGGACTATTGCTTGCCCTATTCAACAATATCGCAAGAGCCGATGCTCAAGTACGCCAGGGGCACTGGCTGCGCGAACCGAATCGCGGCCTTGAAATCAAAGGCCGGACCGTGGGCATTATCGGTTTCGGCAACATGGGCGCTGCCTTTGCACAAAGGCTGCAAGGGTTCGATTGCCGCATCATCGCATACGACAAATACAAGCCCGCAGGCTACGCACCCAGCTATGTGCAGGAAGTTACTCTAGACGAATTGCAGGCAGCGGCCGACGTGCTGAGCCTGCATGTGCCCCTAACAGAGGAAACCCATTACATGATCGACGAAGATTTCCTTAATCATATGAATAAGGACTTCTACCTAATCAACACTTCCCGCGGGGCTGTAGTCAAAACAGCAGCCCTAGCCCAAGGAATTGCACAAGGGCATGTCTTGGGCGCCGCCTTGGACGTCTGCGAATACGAGCAGCTCACCCAAGACGGTATCGACACCTCGCACCCCGAACTCCAATATCTGCTCGGCTGCCCCAATATGGTATTCACGCCGCATGTCGGCGGCTGGACCGTAGAGTCGAAATACAAACTTGCCTACTACCTGGGCAAAAAAATGAGCGATTATTTGGTATCGCTGATACCTTAGCACAAATGCTTTAACCCTATTATACAAAAACACACAAACCAGACAACGACTAGGCCCAATGTTAATAGTAAAAGACTGCATCATATCTGAAGATATTGCCGAGAAACATTTCTGCTGCGACCTTGCCCAATGCAAAGGCGAATGCTGCGTTGAGGGCGACTGCGGCGCACCTTTAGACGAGTCGGAAATCCCCATCCTGGAGCGCATCCTTCCCGAGGTTGAGCCGTACATGACCCCTGAGGGCATAGCGGTTGTACGCAAAGAGGGTGTTTCTGTTCCCGACCACGCCGGAGAGCCCAGCACCCCCCTCATAAACAATCGGGAATGTGCATTTATCAACTGGGGCGAAGACGGCCTGGCCCTATGCGCTATCGAACGTGCTTTCCGCGATGGAAAAATCGACTGGATGAAACCGGTATCATGCCACCTCTACCCTATCCGGGTGGATGAATACAGCGAATTTACCGCCGTCAACTACCACCGGTGGGAGGTGTGCCGCTGTGCTTTTGACAAAGGCGAACCCTTATACAAGATGCTCAAAGAACCCCTCATTCGCCGTTTTGGACAGGACTGGTACGACGAGCTGCTGCAACAAATAGACGAGCGCTACAACAAATAATATACACACACTCTTAAACTGCTGTAACATGAATAGCAAACAAAAAAAGCAATACACCATCATCATTATCCTTATGACCGCCATCCTGATTATTGATCAGGTGGTGAAGATACTTGTCAAAACCAACATGCACATTGGCGAGGAAATTCCGCTGATCGGCAACTGGTGCCTCATCCATTTTGTCGAAAACGAAGGATTCGCTTTCGGCATGGCCTTTGGAGGGAATATTGGCAAAATCATTCTATCCGTGTTCCGGTTCATCGCCTCAGCCGGCGTATTGTGGTACTTACTTCACATTATAAAAAAAGGAGCCAGAACATCCCTGGTAATCTGCTTATCGCTGATTTTTGTAGGCGCGGTAGGAAACCTGATCGACAGTTGCTTTTACGGTCTCATATTCAATGAAAGCTACTACAATGTGGCACAGCTGTTCCCTCCCGAAGGCGGCTATGCACCATTCTTGAGAGGTCGCGTGGTGGACATGTTTTACTTCCCCATAATCGACTCTACCTGGCCCAGTTGGGTTCCTTTCTGCGGAGGCAAACCATTTGTGTTTTTCAATGCAATCTTTAATATTGCTGATGCCGCCATTTCAATTGGAGCCGTTTGGCTGATCATCGACCAACTCATCTTCTCAAACTCCCAACAAACTAAAAACGAAGAACTTGCAGAAAATTCTACATCAACCGACGAACAAACAGCAGTAGAATAGTCCATTTTTTTAAAAAAATACAGATAAAAAAGCACTTTTTGCATCGAATATTTTCAAAAAAGAAAAAAAATTTTATTGTAATTATCAATTAGTTACAAGTTTTTTTAAAAAAATATTTTGTCAAT
>JAGHRY010000005.1 GCA_018066145.1 Candidatus Colimorpha merdihippi
AATAAAAATCAATAAGCGAAAAATGTCAGCGAAGCTAACAAGTCAATAAATGCCAAAATTGTCAAAGAACTCTTTAATATCGCGGCTCCTGCCGCCTAATTGTTAACTATTTTCTACCGAACCATTGAAAAATAGTGAAAATATGTGAGCTGAAGCCTTGCGGAGTAGCTGTAACTACGTTGTAGCTCCGAAGTAGCTCCGAGGTAGCTCCGAGGTAGGTCCGACTGCGAGTTGGAGCCACCTCGGAGCTACCCCGAAGCTACTGCGAACTTACAGGGGTATTTCGGGGATGGGAGGGGACTGTCGGCTTTTTGTCTGCCGAACCATTGGGTTGGCGGTATCAGCAATTATTATTTTGCGAAGAGGGGCAATAAAAACGGGCGGGGCGCGTTATGAGATTATTAATAACGTATCAAAAAATAATTAACATGTTTAGCAAAGAAACCTATATTGCTCGTCGTGAACAGCTTCGCAAAGACGTGGGACACGGCTTAATCATTATCCAGGGTAACCATGAGGCATCCTGCAACTATCCCGACAATACTTACTGGTTCCGCCAGGACAGCACATTCCTTTATTTCTTCGGCTTGCAGCGCGAGGATTTGGTGGGCGTGCTCGACTGCGACAACGGCAAGGACTATGTGTTCGCCAACGATTATGATATCGATGATGTTATTTGGACCGGTCCCCTGCCCAGCGTGAAGGAGCTGGCTGCCAGCGTAGGAGTGGAGAACAGCGGCGACCTGGCTGCTTTGCAAACCCTCTGCACCAAGACCATCGGCGAGGCTCGCAAGATTCACTATCTGCCTCCTTACCGTGCCGACAACACCCGCCAGATGAGCCAGTTGCTGGGCATTAAGTTTGATGCCGTCAGCCGCTATGCGTCGATGCAGCTGATAGCCGCCTGCGTAAAGCAGCGCAGCATTAAGAGTGCCGAAGAAATAGCCGAGATAGAGCGCGCCATCGAGACCGCCTACAACATGCATGTGGGCGCTATGAAGATGGCTATGCCCGGCCGTTATGAATATGAGCTGGCCGGCCTGATGCAGGGCGAAGCCTGGAAGGGCAACGGCCCGGTGAGTTTTCCGGTGATTATGACCGTACACGGCGAAACCCTTCACAATCACGGCCATAACAACAAGCTGGAGCTGGGCCGCATGCTGGTGATGGATGCCGGTTGCGAAACCGCCATGAATTATTGCTCTGATATCACCCGCTCGGTACCCGTGGGCGGCAAGTTCAACGATCGCCAGCGTGCGATATATGAGATAGTGCTGGCCTCGCAGCTGGAGTGCATCCGCATTTCGCGTCCCGGAATCACCTATAAAGAGGTGCACACCGAAGTGTCGAAGATTCTTGCCCAGGGTTACAAAGACCTTGGCATACTGAAGGGCAGCGTGGACGATATCGTGGCCAACGGGGCACACAGCCTGCTGATGCCTCACGGATTGGGCCACATGATGGGCTTGGATGTGCATGATATGGAGAACTATGGGCAGATATTTGTGGGATACGACGACGAGACCCGCCCCAGCAGCCAGTTTGGCTTAGCCAGTTTGCGCTGCGGCCGCAAGCTGCAGGAAGGTTTTGTGGTTACTGACGAGCCGGGCTGCTACTTCATCCCTGCCCTGATTGACAAATGGCGTGCCGAGGGCACCAACAAGGATTACATCAACTTCGACGAGCTTGAGAAGTGGAAAGACTTTGGCGGAATCAGAATTGAAGACGATATACTGATAACTGCTGACGGCTGCCGCGTATTGGGCAAGCCCATACCCAAAACCGTTGCTGAAATCGAAGCAACGATGGCACAATAGGACGTAAGGTAGAATCAGCTAATCAATCCTATTTCAGTCTCGCCGACAAGACTTGCCGGCGGGACTGTTTTTGTTAATAGAGTTGTTAAATAAATATGATTCCTATTATTGC
>JAGHRY010000014.1 GCA_018066145.1 Candidatus Colimorpha merdihippi
CATTTATTTGGTATTTTGAGAAATAGTTGTATATTTGTAATTGAATTGTAATTGGCAATTTTGCCTACATTTTATTCATTATCAAAATACTACATGGCAGAAGAGCAAAAGAAAAGCTGGTATAAAAGTGTTCATAAATGGGTATATCTGAAGATTGCCTTAATATATTTCACTTCTCCAAAGCGGGTTTATGAAATTGCACATAAATCGCGTGGAGCTTCCATTCGGGAAAGAATGATTCGTGCACGCTTAATAAATAACGGCGTTCTTAGCAAAGAAAAATCTAATTTCGAAGAAGATCGTGTAGATCTTGAAAGCAGACATCTTTAATCATTATTAATCGACATATTAACACTTAAATACATCTAAATCATGAAGAAATCTATCGTAGCCCTTTGTATCGTAATGCTTTTTGCAATGGTGGCATCCTCTTGCACCCATCACACCTGTCCTGCTTATCGCGGCAGTATTGCCCAGGTAGTTGAATAGCCTCTTTCGTACATTGTTTCTAGGGCCGCATTTTTACTGCTTTAGCAAACATAGGCTTATTTGAAAAATAAAAGCAGCATCCTTCGGGATGCTGCTTTTATTATTTGAGTATCAAGCCTTACTATTGCAACATAGCTTCTAGTTCGGCTATTCGAAGGCGAATTTTCTCTTCTTGTCCTTTGAGGAAATCCTCGCTATATTTAGCATCGCAGAATCCGTTGCCACGAGCCACATAAGCGCTGTCATCCTCCATGTCGACTTCGAGATCAAGATAATTGAGCAGCAGCTGTTGCTGCCGCTCAAGTTCTTTTATTATTTCTTCGCGGGTCATTAGAGACCGATTTTTTCGTTTACAATCTTGATGATTTCAGCCTCTTCCTTGATAGCGCGAGCTTCGAGTTCGGCAGCCTTGGCCAGGATGTCGTTCTTGAAAGCTTCGTCCTTGAGGGAGCTGGCGTTGATCTTCACATTCAGGTGGGCACCCATTACGGCGCTACGGGCAGCCAATGCGCCTACACCGCCATCGGTAACGCTAGCGGGGTTGCCCCACTCTACCATAGCACGGCAAACCTCGAAAGCCTCGAAGCTCTTCTGCATGGTGTGGAAAGGAACCTCGGTAGCAAATTTGGTAGCTTCCTGAATAGCGGCGCTGCGGGCAGCCTTCTCCTCGTCGGTCTTTTTGGGCAGACCAAAAGCATTCATAATCTTATTGAAAGCATTGGTGTCTTCATCCACCAGGTGAAGCAGCTCGGTCTTCAGGGCCTGACCCTTGACAGCCACATCGCTGAATTTCTCCCACTCGTCGTCGTAAGCAGCCTTGCCGCCGGTGAGGTTGGCAACCATGGTGCCGAGGCTGGCAGCCAAAGCGCCCATGTATGCGCTCACGCTACCGCCGCCAGGAGCAGGACTTTCGCTAGCAGTTTCATCGCAGAAACCTACGCAGGTGAGGTCCACCAGTTTCTTCTGGCTCTTGTCTTCGATGAGATATTCGATAACCTTCTCCTTAGGATCGAAAGGCTTGAGGTCGTCGAGGCCCATGCTCTTAATGGCCACCTTCATGATTTCTTCCTCGCTGATACCGAGGCTGCGCTGCTGTTTTGCCAGATAGTATTTACCGGCATCGATAAGAACGCTCTTGGGGATAAGGCCTACGATTTCGCAACCGGTAACGCGGAGACCGCGGTTCTGGGCGCAACGGCACACCTCGTCGAAGCACAGATGTACGGGAGCCACCTTGATGGAGGTGATGTTCATCGAAACCTGAGCGATGCCGTAATCCTCGATATACCAGCCGATAGCCTTGGTACCCTTGAGGGTGCCGGGAATCATAATGGGCTTGCCATTCTCGTCCTTCATAGGCTTGCCGCTGGGCTTGCCACCTTCGCGCATAGGACGGCCCTTTTCGCGAACGTCGAAAGCAATAGCATTGGCACGGCGGGTGCTGGTGCTGTTGAGGTTGTAGTTGATAGCCACGAGAAAATCGCGTGCGCCTACCTGGGTAGCACCAGTCTGAGCCACATGGGTGTTCCACTCGTTGGGACCGAAATCGGGTTTCCACTGCTCGGTTCCGAGACGGGTGTTGAGGCTCTCGTATTCGCCAGTGCGGCAGTAAGCCAAATTGCGACGCTCGGGAATGAAAGCGGCGCTCTCGTAAGCGTAGATGGGAATATTCAGTTCGTCGCCGATGCGCTTACCCAGTTTGTGGGCATATTCCACAACCTCTTCCATGCTGATGTTGCTAACGGGGATAAGGGGGCAAACGTCGGTAGCACCCTGGCGGGGGTGAGCACCATGGTGGTTGCGCATGTCGATCAGTTCGGCAGCTTTCTTCACAACGCGGAAAGCAGCTTCGCAAGCCTGCTCGGGTTCGCCAACGAAAGTGATAACGGTACGGTTGGTGGTTGCACCGGGATCTACGTCGAGCAGTTTCACGCCTTCAACCTTTTCAATTTCGGCAGTCACCTGATTAATGATATTCATGTCGCGGCCTTCGCTAATATTGGGCACGCATTCGATGAGTTGTTTCATAATATTTTATTGTTTTTAATTATATATTA
>JAGHRY010000161.1 GCA_018066145.1 Candidatus Colimorpha merdihippi
TTTTTTTTGAATGTTTTTTGTTTTTTCATGATGTTGTATAAGAATAAAAAATAATGGTTATTTGGTACTCAAGTTGTCTGTGAAGATAGCTTGAGTTTTTGTTTTGTTGCGCTCAAGTAGCCAATGACGGCTAATTGAGCTTTGGGTTAGATGTTGAAGTCGTGCTTGAGGTCGTTGTAGATGGCGTGGACTTCGTGGGGCTTGAGGTCTCGGAACTCCTTGGTCTGGTACGAGTCGTTCTTGCTATATAGGAGTATATAGACGGAGTTGTCGTCGTAGTCGAAGTGGATTGAGCAGAAGTTGAGGCACGTCAGTGGTGAGTCTGCGATGTCCTGCATGAGTTCGCAGATTCGCTTTTTCATTTCGTAGAGTTTCATAGGCTAGTCGAGGGCTGGGTCGTTGTTGTAGTCGTTGTCGTCGTCTTCGTCTTCTTCTTCGTCATCTTCTTCGTCGAGGTAGTCTTCGATGTCGATGTAGTCGTTGTCAATTAGAAACTCAACGAAGTATTCTTCGTCGATGACTGACTTGAGGTAATCGGTGTAGTAGTATTCGTCAACTGACACGAGATTGCCGTAGCCGTTGAAGTAGAAGTAGTCGGCTTGCGTATTGAAATCGCCTGACTCTCCGCTGTGTGGAGTCCAATTGCCGCCAAAATAGGCGAGGTTGAGAATCTCGATTGGTAACTTGCCGCAGAGGATTTCGTTGATGTCGTCCATGTTGAATAGCTCGTCATCGCAATTTCTTTCAATGAGATATTCGTTGCCATAGTTACGAACGAGGTTGTCGTAATCTTCGGACTCGATTACTTTTTCTGTGATTTTGTCGATGTCTGTCATAGAAATTATTGTTTTTAGTGGTTGGTTGTTTGAATCCACTGAGCCAATGACGGCTCAATGGATGGTGGTGGTTAGTCTTTGCAGATGGCTTCGTTGACTTTGATGTAGCTGAACGCTTCGTCGTGTACATGTAAGTTGTTGAACTTGTTGCATATTTCTATGGCATCTGCGAAGTCTTTTGGCTTTTTGTTAATGTAGCTATCAATCATCATCTGGATCGTCTCGAAGTCGTCGATGAAATCGCTCTCGTACGTTTCGTCTTCGATTATTACTTCTATGTGATACTTCGGGCCGTCGGGGTCGTTGTGGCAGTATGTGGCCATGCCTGGCTCTTCGCAGTAATAGATGATGTGGACGTTGAGTGTCTTTTCGAGGAACTCTCGGAAATCGCTCAATTCGCCCCATGCCATCTCCATGTCGAGGTCGAGGCTTATGTCTGAGACGCGTGAGCGTTCATAGATTTGACCTCGACAGGTTACTTCTTCCCATTTGCCGCCAAGTGCGTCAACGATACAGCCGAGCCAGAGCTTGCCGAAGCCGTTCTTGACGCGTGGACTTGGTGCGCTGACGAGTTCGTCGATGATGTTGTTGAGACGGTCGATGCTCTCTTTTGAGCCTGTGATTTGATAGGATACGTTTGCCCAGTTTGGCATAGTTGTGATGTTTTTAGGGTTAATAATGTTGGTTGTTGGGATATGATAGCCAATGACGGCTATCATAACTTGATGGCGGCCTAGCCGACTGGAACGGGGCTGGGCTACGGGAGGTCCTCAATCTTGATGAGGTGGTGATCTGCGGCGACTTCGTGTAGTGAATCCCAGAAGTAGGTTGCGATGTCGTCGTTGTCGGCCATCAGGCAATCGACTTCGTCTATCATCTCGTTGAACTCTTGCTCGGAGATGCCTAATGTGTCGTACTCGAAGAAGTCATCTTTGCAGCACGACCAGGACTTTCCGACGTTCTCTATTGTGGAGATGTCGGATGATGGTATCCAGAGGTTTTCGTCGGCGTTGAGCTTGGATAGCGCTTCGCTTATCTTGGCGCGTATGAGTGACTCAAGGCTGGACTGGCTGACGGTGTCGTCGTCGAAGATGGCGGATAGGGTTACTTCGAAATTGAAATGTTTGGTTGCTTTCATTGTTGGTTTTGTTTGGTTTGGTGCAGCGGCCTGGCAGACTGCTAACTTGGTTGGTTGGGCTCAATCAGCCAATGACGGCTGAGTGAGCGTGGATTAGAAGAGGATGACATCGGTGAAGCGATCGTCGCTGTTGTCGCGGAGCTCGTACTTGGAGACGACGATATACATGAGCTTGGTGGACTCTTTGTTGAACTTGTACTTGGCGTGGTAGTTCTTGCGACGGAACTCAATGAAGACACGTTCGTAAAGATGAGTGTCGGTCATTACCATGAGCGACTGTGGGGTGCGCTTGAATACGTCGCAGTCGTTGAGGTCGTTCATGATGAGGGCGGTGAGCTTGTTGGTGTCGTGATTGAAGTAGTTGTCGAGCCGTGTCATTATTTCCTGATGATTGTCCTTCTTTTCCATTGGGTTGTAAGGTACGACGACGGGATTTCTGTAATCTGCTTTCTTGCACATAGTGATTATTGTTTTAATTGGTTAGGGTTGTGGGTAGGGGTAGCCAATGACGGCTACCCAAACATGAGGTATTGTGACCATTGAGAGGCCATTGCTGACGCGATGCCGTGGAATGTCTTTGAGCGGTACTTGCGACGCTCGTCGGTGGGCATGAAGCGGGATTCGTAGAAGAAACGCTCCATTTTGCGGGTCTTGCCTTCGCGGTTGGTGTAGGTGACGACATCGGGCTCAAATGGGCGCTCGGTGTAGATGGGCTGCAACGGCGGGAGACCTTTGAGCCATAGACAGGTGGACTTCTGGACGTTGTCGGAAAGTGAGAACTGCCACGGCTGGATAATTTGGTCGGGCTCGTCGTAGATGTCGCTCATTATGCCGAGCGGATTCTCAATGGCGATGTGGTCGCAATCGAGTGCTGCAAGGTGAATGAAGAAGTTGATGGCGGCGATGCGCTCTTGCTTGCGGGCTGCGGCTTTGTCGCCGTAGCGGGACTCGTCGCAGAAGCGCTGTCCGCTGTTGGAGAGGTAGGTGCAGGGTGGGTGCCCGATGACTAAATCCCACTTGTGGCGTGGGAGAGTGTGTCGGTTGCCGTCCTGTGTGTAGAATACGGGGACTTCTTCGCCGAAGAATAATCTGCGCTCTGGCATGTTGAATGCGTCAAAGCAGTCGCCGTGGATGTGCCATTCTGGATGTCCGCCGCTGCACTCTTGTAGGTCGCAGCTGAAGGCGTTGTGGCCTAATTTGCGAAAGGCGCTGCATACTCGTTGCGACTCCTCGCAGGCTACTAATACGTTTAGTTTCATATTTTGTTGGTTTTTGGTTTTGTGAAATGTAGTATAGCAGCCAATGACGGCTGCTATACTGATGGTGGTGGTTGGGCGGCCAGGCCGACCTCAACGGGGTTAGCGTCTTACGCCGAGCTGTTTCATCCTTTCATTGAAGTCGAAGTGGTTGCGCTCCATGACGGACTTGAGAAGTCCCATGAGCTTGTATCCCTCGTGGTTGTTGCAGTCGAGGGTGGCACGCTCGTCAAGGTAGGCGAGGGCCTGGTCGGTGTCTTGGATGAGGTTGTTGTCGGCATCGACCATCTTGACGTTATGGAACAAGATGAGATTCTTTAACGAATAGTACGCACCGGCTGCCTTGTAGGCGTTCTCGAAGTCGTGGCACATTGGCGCATCGTAACGGAACGATGGACGAATGTTGTTGAATGCGCAGGCGTTGGCGTAGAGAGACTTAGAGGTTGAGTTCTTGAGTGTCTCAAGTGCACGCTCGACGGGCTGGAACAGCTTGGCGTCGAGTTCGCTGATGAAGATGTTGCGGCCATAAACGCGCTTGTAGGCACGACGCTTGCACTTGCGAGTGCGGGCTGCATCGACATCGGCGTGCATCTTGGCGAGCACGTCCTCGGCCATAGCAACGATGACCTCCTTGGGGAAGAAACGCTTGCGCTCAAGGAACGCGTCGCGGTCGCGCAGACGGAGCTTGGCTACGGTCTCAAGTTCCTTGATGACCATGCGCCAAGAGTACTCATAGCCCTTGTTACGGAGCGATGCGAGGAAGCCATTGGGGCTGGCAAGCATGTGACATACCTGCGACATGATCCAGCGGCGGAACAGGCGTGAGTTGCGGATGTGTCCGTTCTCGCGGATATACTGCTGAATGAGCTGCTCAATCTGCTCTGAGGTGAATGACTCTGCGCTTCCGTCGTCGCGCTTGCGGGCGATGAAGTCGATGCCTACGTCTGGGTTGCTGACGCTGAAGAAATTGTCAACGGGCATACCGAGACGCTTCATCTCTTCTAGCTTGGAAGTGCTGCGTGGTACATTGACGGGCTCGTCGTCGATGGGTGTCTGCTCGTCCTTGGGGGTGAGCTTGATGACACCGAGGTTGGAATCCTCGCCGATGACGGTGGCGACGGTGGTGTACTCGTGCTGAGCGATGGCGAACTGAGTGCCGCAATTTGGGCACATAACGATAGTCTTTTTCATACTGATGAAAATGTTATTGGTTAATAATGTTGGTTGGTTGTTGTGGGGCATGGCAGCCAATGACGGCTGCTATGCTGATGGTGGGTAATTTGGCGGCCGAGCCGACGGGAACAGGGCTGGGCGTCCGAGCCGACCTCAACGGAGATGGGTGGTGGGGGCGGTGGCGGGCTGCGGTGATGGGGTGAGCCATGAGCGCATGACGATGAGCGGGTGATTGGGGATTGGCTGCCAGAAGAATGCCTGGTCGTCGCGGAACGGGAAGTCGGTGAACTTGCCGTTGGCGATGTTGAGGAGGAAGAACAGCTCAATGGCGAACTGCGCTTGCTCGCGTAGGAGACCCGTCTCGATGTCGTCGTCGGACAGCTGACTGAGCGGTAGCGCATAGAAATATGTACGGCGCTTGTGCTCGGTGCGCTCGCTCGGAACGCTGCGATGATAGCCTGCGAAGAGATATTTGAGTTCGTCAATTATCTCGTCGATTGACCAATCGAGGAACTCGTCGGTAGGAATGGGTACTATCTTGCCGTCGATGGTTAGGCGGCGACGCTCGAATGAGATGGAGAAACGGACGTTCTCGGTCTGGATGCGTTGTAGCATCTTGTCGTAGAATGGGTGCATGGTTAATGGGTATTGGTTAATGAAATATGGCAGCCAATGACGGCTGCCATACTAATGAGGTGGTGCGCAACTCTGGAATGGTGATGTCTGCATATAACTGAATAGATATGCGAAGGCTATTCCGCGCTGCCGGTCATCCAGGGTCTCCTGAGATGACTCATCAGAGGCGATCTGGATGTCGCCGAGATGTGACCGAAGTCAAGAGGCAATGCGCACTGACCGAACAGAACGGCGACATCCAGATCGCCTCTGATGAGTCATCTCAGGAAACCCTGGATGACCGGCAGTCGGGTGTTTAGCCTTCGGATTGAAGAATATTCCCTTGTTGCGAGAGGTGACATTACCTTGCAATTCTTGCTCAATGAAAGTGGTGCATTGATATAACTGAATAGATATATATCTGGCTTGCACAGCGTCCATGAACTGGATCTCGAGCTGAGATAATCCCACTCTGAACAGTTCCGACGACCGAGCAAGTAGGCAGACACAGCGAACAAATCGGAACTGTTCAGAGTGGGATTATCCCAGCTCGAGATCCAGTTCATGGATGCTGTGCTGTGCCAGTATATTGAATGATTTCACCTTGCAAGACATCGTTGCACTACGATGGAGGCATCAGTCTTTTTGACGCATTGATATAACTGAATAGATGTAGAAACAGAATTGTAAGCTTCGCGGGCCGTGGTTTGGCGGGGGCACAACAGAAGGGCGGGGGGGGGGGCGGGGGGCCGGCGCCTGGTGGGTGGTTTTGGTGGCTTAAAAGCGCCC
>JAGHRY010000287.1 GCA_018066145.1 Candidatus Colimorpha merdihippi
TTAAAAATCAACACAAAATGAAAAAACTTTTCAGATTTTTCAGCATCGCACTCGCAGCTAGCACCATGATGTTCACTGCTTGCACTGAGGAGAACAACGGTCAGAATCCCGACCAGCCCGCAACCCCCACTTACACCATCACCGTTCAGGCAAACAACGCTGATTGGGGTACCGTATCCGGCGGTGGCGTTTACGCTGAAAATGCTACTGCAACACTTACCGCTACTGCTGCTGAAGGCTATACATTTGTTGGCTGGGCAGACGGAAACAATCAGAATCCCCGCCTCGTAACAGTTACTGGTGATGCCACCTACACTGCAAATTTTGAAGCAAAAGCCGGCGTAGAAGTCAGCTTCGGTACCACCAATTGGACTCCCTCCTATATCAATGGTCAGCTCGCCTCCAATGCTATTATGCTGAGAACCGCACAGACCAACGCCACCAGCTATCCTCAAGCTCAGATCACCCTCAGCTGGGGCGAAAACGGAACTGCTACTACTGGTACCATGACTGGTGCACACAGACTCATCTATAATGAAGCCGAAGGAACTGTAGGCATCTCATTTGGCGACGCTTACGTTTGGTATTTCGAAAGCACCTATGTCATGTTCGAGAGTGGTCTTCAGGCAGGTGACTGGTGGAGCAAAGACTGCACTGCTAACGTAACCGCTCTGGATGCTGACGCTCTTACCGTAAGCATGACCGTAAACGCTACCATGGCTCACATCACTGACATCATCACTGACGAGGGTTTAATCTCCATCGACATTAACGATTGCGAAGCTCGTAACCTCAGCGCTACCGTTATCAACCAGACCCTTTCCAGATACAATGGCAAAGGTATCATGAAGAACGCAAGCCTCCGCATCAAATAATTAATCGACACAAACTTCTTTTATAAAAACAATGAAAAAGACCGTTAAAGTTTTAGCTTTTGCTATCGCCGTTATGGGCCTTACCGCTGCTTGCAACAACAATGCTCCTGCAGAAGAAACTATCGACACCACTCCCATCGACACCGTCGTAGTTGAGGAAGTGATTGACACCGTAGTAGAAGAGCCCGTAGTAGAAGAACCTGTTAAGGCTGCAACTCCCGCTAAGAAGAAAGCCGTTAAGAAAGAAGAGCCCAAAGCTGAAGCCAGCATCGACGCTTCTAAAGCCACTATCTCTAAGGGCGAAAACTCCATTACCGTTTCTAAAGGCTCCATCAAGGTTGCTAACGGCAACAAAAGTGGTTCTTTAGACGCTAGCGGTGCTACCATCAACACTGGTAATACCACTGGAACAGCCTCTAATGAAGGCGGCATCAAACTCCAGATTAAGAAATAATCTGAGAACCTCTTTTACAGGAAAGAGTCTGAGAATTATTCTCGGACTCTTTTCTTCTATAAGGCATTACAATGAAAAAGAAAGCATTTTCAGCAATAGTATTGATAGCAGCACTGGCGACAGCTTGCAATAGCGATAAAAAAAGCATTGAAAAAGTGGCCTATGGTTACCTGAATGCCACCGGCAACTACCTCATTGAGGAAGCAAAGCCTTATGCAAATACCGAGACCAGAGAAAAGACTCTACCATTTCTAAGCAACACCCTGATACCATTGACGCCTAAAGAGTATATCCAATCCAATACTCCAGCTACTATAGTGATCAACAACATTGATATAGCTGGCGATACTGCAATGGTAGCCTATACAAAGACAACCCCAATCAAAGTGCTCGAAGGAGAAATACACGTAGTACGCGAAAAGGGAGAATGGCTAGTGTATGTGCCCTTAGTTTTACCCCAAAACCTGCTGTCTGGAGGCGACACAGTGATATCTACACTCACCCCTATAGAGAAAAAATAAAAGGCCTTTCATAAAAAGAGTCACAAATTATATTTGTGACTCTTTTTATTCTGACAACAAAGCCATGGAGGCAAATAGCAGACTAAAAGAATATTTCGTTTGAACCGACTTCCGGTTCAGAGGAAGATTCCGCTGGTTGTGGGGGTTCTGGCGAAGAAATAATGCCGCTAGACATTTCCCTATCTAGACGAGCAATAACAGTGTCGTGAATGCGCTTATATACATCCGGATGGAGAACATACCAAGCAATACTCGTATCAAAATCATGCTGTGAAATCTGATACTTAGAAAATAAACTGTCAACACTCGTTAGCATCTCAGCATCTAACGTGTCGTAATGGAAATGGGTCTCTATTGCATAAAAACCTTCAAGCAAATAAGCATCCTTCAGAATTTCGGCCATCTTTTGCTCAGGGATTACATAAGACGGAATCTCTTTCTTATGACATGACACGAACAACACGGACATAGCAAAAAGAACTGATATACAGATAATACGAACAAATTTCATCTTCAAATATTCATTTTCAACGGAGTGCAAAGATACACAAAATCTTCAACATTTCACATTTTTCAAAAAAAAAGTCGTATCTTTGCAAAAAAAGAACAAACTAATGAGCATTACGCCCCGAATAGATGCCTCCTGGTTGGAGGTTCTCCGCCCACAATTTGAATCGGAATATTTTGCAAGACTAAAAAGTTTCCTAATACAAGAACGCCAACAATATGTATGCTATCCTTCAGGAAACAATATATTTGCAGCCTTCGACCATACACCCTTTGACAAAGTAAAGGTAGTTATTCTTGGACAAGATCCCTACCATGAGCCCGGACAGGCCCATGGGCTTTCTTTTTCAGTTCCTGATGGTGTACGGATACCTCCATCGTTAGTCAATATTATCAAAGAAATCAATAGCGATTTGGGAATGAACATTCCGTTAACCTCAGGGAACCTGACCCATTGGGCTGACCAAGGAGTACTCCTGCTGAATGCCACCCTTACAGTTCGTGCTCACCAAGCAGGATCACACCAACACCAAGGATGGGAACTGTTTACCGATGCCGCAATCCAGGCACTTGCCCAACTCCGTAGCGGCATTGTTTTTCTCTTATGGGGCAGTTTTGCTATCAGTAAAGCAAAATACATCAATCCAACACAACACCTTGTACTTACAGCCCCACACCCATCTCCACTATCAGCATATCGGGGATTTTTCGGTTGCAGACATTTTTCCCAATGCAATGCCTATCTACAACAGCAAGGACTTTCTCCCATCGACTGGAATATTATTTAGGTGACTTCTAAAAATTCGACGTATGAAAGATATTTTGAATTAAGAATACTTTTTTACGCTTTTTGATTCTAGACGGCATCTTTCATATTTTCATTCGGTTACAATGCACCGCATTGCGCCC
>JAGHRY010000247.1 GCA_018066145.1 Candidatus Colimorpha merdihippi
CCAAAATGAATAATTAGAGGTTGCCAACAATCAATCCACCGCGATAAACGAAAAACGAAAAAACGAAAAAACGAAAAAACGAAAAACGAAGAAACGAAAAACGAAAAACGAAAACGGCAGAGGATAAAAAAAAGGACCGCCCGAAGGTGGTCCTTTATGATTATTGTGTGCGACCCATGAACAATCTAGACTATACCCACATGCTCATGAGGCAACAGCGAAAACAGAATTACTCAACATTCAAGAGGTAATAATTCTTTTTGCCTTTCTGAACAAGGATGCTGCCGCACGAAAGGATGTCGCTAGCAGAAAGGGTACAGCTTTCGCCTACCTTGGCCTTGTTTACAGAGATGGAGTTTTGCTTGAGTTCGCGACGGATTTCGCCTTTAGAGGCAAACATGCCCACCTCGGCAGCGAGATCGATGAGCGTGGGATTTTCGTCGATACGGGCACGGGAAACGGCGAACTGAGGCACGCCTTCGAATACGGAAAGGATGGTATCGCGGTCGAGGCTGTTGAGCTGCTCGGTAGTGCCCTTGCCGAAAAGCAGATCGGAGGCTGCTACGGCCATTTCGTAATCCTTCTCGGAGTGTACTCGGCAGGTGATGTCCTTGGCCAAAGCACGCTGCAGGATGCGGCGTTCGGGAGCCTCGGCATGCTGGCGCTCGAGTTCTTCGATTTCGTCCTTGCCGAACATGGTGAAGATACGGATATAGCGGGCAGTATCAACATCGGAGCAGTTGAGCCAGAACTGGTAGAACTTATAAGGGCTGGTCTTAGCAGGATCGAGCCACACATTGCCGCCTTCGGTTTTACCGAACTTGGTGCCGTCGGCCTTGGTAATCAGGGGACAAGTGAGAGCAAAAGCCTCGCCACCTTCCATGCGGCGGATGAGCTCGGTACCGGTGGTGATATTGCCCCATTGGTCGGAACCGCCCATCTGGAGTCGGCAACCCTTGGTACGATAAAGGGTGAGGAAATCGAAGCCCTGCAACAGCTGATAGCTGAATTCGGTAAAGGAAATGCCTGTTTCCATGCGTTTCTTTACAGAATCCTTAGTCATCATATAATTGACCGTGATATGCTTACCCACATCGCGAATGAAATCGAGGAACAAGTAGTCCTTCATCCAATCGTAGTTATTGACGATTTCGGCGCCATTGACGGGGTTATCGAAATCGAGGAATTTGGACAGCTGTTTGCGGATGCACTGTACATTGTGGTCGACCTCCTCGGTAGTAAGAAGCTTGCGTTCGGCTGCCTTAAAGGAAGGATCGCCAATCATGCCTGTAGCTCCGCCCACGAGTGCAAGAGGCTTGTGGCCGGCAGTCTGCAAATGCTTAAGCAACATGATGCTGACCAAGTGGCCAATATGCAGCGAGTCGGCGGTGGGGTCGATACCCACATAGGCTGTGGTTACCTCTTTGGAGAGTTGTTCTTCGGTACCCGGCATCATGTCGTGGATCATGCCACGCCATTTGAGTTCTTGAACGAGATTCTTGTTCATAATATATATTGATTAATATATAAAAAAGAGGTACTGGCACGAAATGGCTGCGAGTACCTCTTTTTTTATCATCTAAAAGATTTATTTAACAATCAGTTTAGAGGTAGCAGTCTGGCCTGCAACGGTGACATTGACCAGGTACATGCCGTGCTGGAGGTTCTGGCAGCTGATAGAGCGGGTGTGGATACCTTCGGAGAGGCGGCCCATATTCTCGCTATAAACAACCTTACCGGTGAGGTCGTAAACCTTAACAACGGCGTTGCCAGCCTTGGCAATGGTGAGTTCCATGGTAGCATTGTCGACAGCAGGGTTGGGATAGAAGCGAACGCTGTTGTCGCCGTTACCGTTAACGGTGGGGATTTCGAGATAAACCTCGGGAGTGACAACCTCGTTGGTGCTGTCGCTGACATAGGTCATATCCATGAAGATACCGCGGCCGTAGGTGCCGAAATACATTGCATTGGCATATTTGGTCTTGGGGAAATAGTACTGAACTTCGGTAACACCATCGTGACCGAGGTGAGAAACCATAGGATAGTCATAAGTAACCTGATACATGGAGGTAACAGGAACACCCTTGAAGGCGCCGTAGACCTGCCAGGAAGGATTGTTGACGTTAGCGGTGCGGAAAACGCCTTCCTCGGTACCAACATACACTTCGCCAGTGGTATTCTCGATCATAGCGCTATAAGCGGGGATGGTAGCATCGGGGAGGGAGATGTAGCTGATGGTGGGGTTGTTGCCAGAAACGTTGTTGATGTAAGCAACATTGGGGCCTTCGCAGTTGTAACCATCAAAGGTAACAACGATAGCATCCTTACCCTCGCGAGGATCAACGGCGATGGAGGAGATGCGACGATCGAAGAAGTAGCTGGTATCGGAAACCATGAGGGTATCGGTAACGGTGACGCGGGTGCTGATCTTGTAGTTAACCATGTCGCGGATTTCGTGAACGGTCTTGTTGTAGTCAACAGCATTGAAGCCATGAACGCGGGCGATCATGGAACGTTTGGTAGCCTTGTTCTCGACAACGACGAAAGCGCAATCGCCATCCTTGCTCATAGCAGTGTAGCGAACAGCCATATCGGGATAAGTAGTACCGTTGACGCCATAGATGTGGCTCCAGAAGCGGGTGTCGGGAGATTCGTCGAATACCTTGCGGAAATCGGTGGGGAACCAGCAGAAAGAAACGTTGGAGTTCTTGGGCATATCGTTCTCTACGGTAACAGCAAGCAGACGGCTGAGGTAGGGAAGGTGTACGCGCTGGTTCATCTCGTTCTTAACGGTGAAGTTGTGGTCGAAAGTGTGCCAGAAAGGATAGGCAGCATGAGAAGGATCCAACACCATCATCTTGTCGCCGCTCTTCACCTGGAAAGAGGAAGAGAGGTCGTGACGTTCGCC
The DNA here is from genome assembly GCA_018066145.1 of Candidatus Colimorpha merdihippi. Classification (GTDB taxonomy): domain Bacteria; phylum Bacteroidota; class Bacteroidia; order Bacteroidales; family P3; genus Colimorpha; species Colimorpha merdihippi. Next base: position 2,909 of record JAGHRY010000247.1, read on the forward strand.
ATTGCGCATAATGTAGCTGAGGGTGTCCATAAAAACGGTAATACTGTCGTTGGTAACGGTATTGTTGTCGGTTTCCCAAAGATAGATCTGACCGATTTCGGGACCATTAGCAACCAGGTCGGTCATGAAATCAACGCCAGCAGTCCAAGTCTGGGTGTTGGTGAAATCGGAATAGTCTGCGTAAGCACGGCCGATAAAACCTTCAGAGGAAGAGACGAAGATGTTACGACGGGAGGTGGGAGAATACTGAGAGAAGCGAGATGCAGCAACAGCACCGCCATTGCCCTTCCAGAGGATGTTGGCCATGTGGTTGGTGTTGCCACCGGTTTGGTCATACCAGGTGCTATCGTTGGCACCACCATGGTGGGCAGCGCGGGACTCGAGGAAAGGACAAGCATTGGAATTGGCACCGCTGATGATGGAGCCGTCGGGGGTAACAGCAACGCTATTGATCTGAACGTTGTTCAAGCCACGGTTCAAATTCTCAAAATACTCAAATTCGGGCCAAGGAGAATAATAAACACCACCGTCAGTAGCGAAGTAGAAACCTTCATACTGATAATCGCCCAAAGTATTCCAACGAGAATCAATAGCGATCTGATGGAAGCCAGAGTGAATGAACTGGGCAAATGAGTAAACTTGAGCCATGTAGTCGCCGCCATTGAGAGATGCTTCGTTAGAAGAAGAAACGGTCCACTGGTAAGGGCTGTTCTCTACATAGCCTTTACCGACCCAAAGGTTGGCGCCAGCAATGAAAACTCTGGTAGGATCGAGGGGGTCGACAGCAATAGCACCGCAAGTGGCAGCAGTAGCGCTGGCGTTGAAAGGATTTACAGTGGAGGAGGACAGGAGGGTCCAATTGTTGGTGTTGCGGGTAAGATAGAGACCGGTCATGAGGCCTTTTTCATTGGCAACCATTGCATAGAGATAGCTCTCATCGGTAGGAGCCAAAGCCAGGAAGATTCTTTTGGCAACGCTGTTGCCGAAAGCAGTGCAGGAACCAGTGATATTCACGGGTTCGGAAGCAGCGCGTACATCGCTAATCTTATAGAGGTTGCCCTCGTTAGCGAAGAAAGCGCGATTGAACTGCTTGGAGAGTACGACACAGGAAACGGGGCCTTCGAACACCTGGGTGGGGGCGTTATTCAGGTCGGAGAGCTGAGTAACATTCCAGCGGAAAAGACCCTTAGGGGTAGCCACAAAGAGGTAGGTGGTGCCCTGAAGAGTGATCATCTGCATATCGTTAACAGAAGCGAAGTTGTGATCCAAGTTGCGAGCGGGATCGGTACCGTTGATGCGGGTGAAAACCTTATCGTTGGTATTGAAAGCGAAGATACCGCGGCCGATAGCAGCAAGCTTGTTGAGCTTATTGCCCTTGCCGTAATAGCTTTCGCCAGTAGCAACCAAGATGATGCTATCATTGAATTTGGCCATGCTGCTGATAGGAAGAGTAACTTCTTCACCATTTATGAAACAGGGGAGATAACTCCAGATATCAGCGTCAGCATCGGTACGGGTGTAGAGACCGCCACTAGCTGCACCAGCATAAATGGTGCTTAGATTTTCGGCGGCGTTGTCATAAACAACGAGGGAAGTAACGCGACCGCCAATGTTATCGGGGCCGATTTCGACGATTCTGTCGTTCTGAAAATTTGCATTTTGGGCAGTGACAGTGCCTGCAAAGCACATAGCGAAGCCCAAGATGAAGCCGAGAAGTACTTTTCTACTTTTCATAAGATTTTAATTATTAATTAGATATTAAATTATTATTTACATATTTTATTTAGCAAAGATACGATATTTTTTTTGAATTAAGCATTTTTAGTTATAAAAAAATCAAAAAAAATATCAAATTAGCAATAAAGGCAGTCAGATTGCGTTATTGAGGACAAAAATAAAGTGGCAGACAACATGATTTCGGCCACCTAAAATACAGCAAAAGATAACAACATTTTTAACATAATATGGAAGAGTTTGTGAACATCCAAGAACTAAACGAGCGCATCTCGCGTGAGAGCGCTTTTGTAGACGCCCTCACCATGGAGCTGCGCAAAAACATCATCGGACAAAAGCACATGATTGAAAGCCTTATGATTGGCCTGCTCAGCAATGGCCATATTTTGCTCGAAGGTGTGCCCGGACTTGCAAAAACGCTCACTATTACCTCGTTAGCAAACGCTATAGATGCAAAATTCAGCCGCATCCAATTCACTCCCGACCTGCTTCCTGCCGACCTTCTCGGCACCATGATCTATAGCCAGAAGACAGAAACTTTTAACGTAAAAAAAGGTCCTATTTTCTCCAATTTCATCCTTGCTGATGAAATCAACCGCGCCCCGGCAAAGGTTCAGAGCGCGCTACTCGAAGCCATGCAGGAACGCCAGGTTACCATCGGAGAAAACACCTATAAGCTGGAAGAACCGTTTTTGGTAATGGCCACTCAAAACCCCATTGAACAAGAGGGTACCTATCCCCTGCCCGAGGCTCAGGTCGACCGTTTCATGCTGAAGGTGGTTATCAGCTATCCCCAGAAAGAGGAAGAACGCCAAATCCTTCACCAGCAGATGACTGGCGGTTTCACCAAACAACAGCCCATCTTGAAACCCAGCGACATCATGAAAGCTCGCGACCTGGTGAAAGAGGTGTACATGGACGAGAAAATCGAAAACTACATTACCGACATTATCTTTGCCACCCGCTTCCCCGAGCAATACCAGCTGGGCAAGCTGAAAGACCTCATCAGCTACGGTGCTTCGCCCCGCGGCAGCATCAACCTTGCCCTGGCATCCAAAGCCTACGCTTTCATGCGCCGCAGAGGATATGTGATTCCCGAAGATGTGCGCGCCATCGCTATGGATGTGCTGCGCCACCGCATCGGCCTCACCTACGAAGCCGAAGCCGAGAACATCACCAGCGAAGAAGTGGTGAACGAGATCCTTAACCGTGTAGATGTGCCTTAATATCCGACACGTTCATTTACAATAAAATGGAACAGCAAAATAGCGATATTTTAAAAAAAGTTCGCAAAATCGAAATCAAGGCCAGGGGACTTTCTCGACAGCTTTTTTCGGGCGAGTACCACAGCGCTTTCAAGGGAAGGGGCATGGCTTTTAGCGAGGTGCGCGAGTATCAATATGGCGACGACGTTCGCAGTATTGACTGGAACGTTACGGCCCGACTCAACCACCCCTATGTCAAGATCTTCGAAGAAGAACGCGAATTAACTGTCATGCTGCTTGTTGACGTAAGCGGTTCCAACCGTTTCGGCACCCACCACCAATTTAAAGAAGAACTGGTAGCCGAAGTGTCGGCAACAATCGCATTTAGCGCCATTCAGAACAACGATAAAGTGGGCGTGATTTTGTTCAGCGATAAGATTGAGAAATTCATTCCGCCCCAAAAAGGCAGCAGCCATATCTTACGCATCATACGCGAACTTATCACGTTCCGCCCTTCGAGCAATGGAACGAATATCTCCGAAGCGCTACGCTACTTCTCCAATGTCATCAAAAAACGTTGCACCGCATTCTTGCTCAGCGACTTCTACGACACCAACTATACCGATGCACTAAAGATTGCAGCTCACAAACACGATCTTGTTGCCATTAGAATTGCCGACGAGAAAGAATCGCGGCTGCCTGACTTGGGTTTGACCAAATTCTACGACCCCGAGACGGGCGACACCACCTGGATAGATACCTCCGACGCCAGCATCCGGAAAGCTTTCTCCGACCACTACAACGAACACGTTTCGCAAGTCGAAGAACAGCTTAGGAAATACGGCATCGACCAAACCGTGCTCTTTACTGGTGAAGACTACGTCAAGCAGCTGAAAAAACTGTTTGAATACCGAAGTGCTTAGGATAACCTATATTATACCGACAAAAATGATCAAACATTTTTCATCAATACTGATACTCCTATTGGCCGGATTTTGCATGCAGGGGCAAAACCCGTCTCTGGACGAACAGCTTCCGAAATACCAATTTAAGCTCGACAGCACCACGCTGATGATTGGCGACCAAACCATCCTCGCCATCCAGCCCGCCGACATCCTACCCACCCTGGAGGAGCTGACCAACAACGACATAGTCGCTGTTCGGCAATGGATGGATTCCACTAATGGAACCTTCAATACGGCGCTCACCTCCTTTGAAGAAGGCGAACATTGGTGGCATATCGGGCAAGACTCGGTTATGTTTACCGTTAAAGACGTTGCCAATGTCGACACTACAACGGCCAATATCCGCGATATTGCCAATATCCTAAAGCAGCCCTACACTTTTGGCGAAATAGCGATGGTGGTGGGTATCATCCTGGGTATCTTATTATTGATTGCCGCACTGATTTATGCTTACAAACGAATGAAGGACCACAAACCCATCATCCGCATCCCGCAAGCACCTCCCGTCCCGCCGCATACGGCCGCCCTGAATGCGCTGGAAGAGCTCCGGCAACAGCAGCTGTGGCAGCACGGCAAAGCCAAAGAATATCACACCCGGCTGACCGATATCCTGCGCAACTATTTGGAGGAATCGTTCCATATCTCGTCTATAGAAATGACTACAGACCAAACACTTGATGCCTACCAAAGCTGCCCGGCTTTCACCGAAGACACCTTTGCCATGCTTCGCCAGATTCTGCAGACCGCCGACATGGTGAAATTCGCCAAATCCGAACCTCTCCCCTATCAGCACGACCTGTCGATGACACAGGCCACCGACTTTGTAAGATTCACTGCGCCCCAGGCCACCTCTGCACAGGAACAGACTTCACCCAATAACCCGAATACAACTGATACACACTAACCTATGCACCATATCACTTTTGCCCACCCATACCTGCTTTTGCTGCTATTGGCAATACCTTTGCTAACCGTGTGGTATGTAATGCGCTACAGGAAGCAGAAACCCGCTCTGCAATTCTCGAATATATCATTATTCAAAGGACTCAAAAAGACTTTCCGCCAACGGAGCTATCCCGTCCTTTTCGTATTGCGAATGGTGGCATTAGCCGCAATCATCATCGCCCTTGCCCGTCCACAAAGCATGCTCAGCCGCCAAGAGATGAAGGTTGAAGGTATCGACATCGTGCTCGCTATGGATGTGAGCGGATCGATGCTTTCGGAAGATTTCCGCCCCAACCGACTGGAAGCAGCAAAAAAGGTGGCAGCCGATTTTATCGACGGGAGAAAGAACGACCGCATCGGATTGGTGGTATTCTCGGGCGAAGCCTTTACCCAGGTGCCCCTTACGATTGATCATTCGGTGCTGCTGCGACAGCTGTACGAAATCAAAAACGGCATGATTAAAGATGGTACCGCCCTGGGCGATGCACTCGCTACGGCCATCAACCGCATCAAGGATAGCGAAGCCAAAAGCAAGGTAATCATCCTGCTCACCGATGGCGTCAACAACCTAGGTGCAGTCGACCCCCAGAGTGCTGCCGACATTGCCGCCATGTACGGCATTCGCCTTTACACCATCGGCTGCGGAACCAACGGCATGGCCCCCTATCCTTTCAGAGACCAGTTCGGACGCGTCCATTACCAAAATGTGCCTGTAGAAATTGGCGAATCGCTCCTCACCAATATGGCCGCATCCACACATGATGGCCAATACTTCCGCGCCACCAATAAAAAATCGCTCGAAAAGATATTTCACCAAATCGACGAGATGGAGAAAAGCAAAATCGATGTCACCCAATATTCTCAAACCAAAGATGAGTATCAAGGTTGGATCATCCTTGCCGCAATAGCCATCCTGCTAGAAATACTGCTTGCCCTTTTATACTATCGTTCAACTCCCTAATCCATCATAATATACAATATATTATTTCCATGATTCATTTCGAACATCCCCAAATACTATGGCTCCTACTGCTGGTTCCAGCAGTGGTAGCGCTATGGATATGGACCCAGTACAGCAACAAAAAACGGCTCTCCCAATTTGCCGACCGGAATATGTTCGGCAGACTTATACCCGACGCTTCCACCTGGCGCCCCACTACCAAATTCGTGCTCATCATGTTAGGCATCAGCCTATTGATAATCACCATTGCCAATCCTCAAGAAGGTAGCAAGATGGTCAAAGGCGAACGTATCGGCAGCGATGTGGCCATCTGTTTGGATATTTCCAACAGCATGATGGCCGAAGATATTCAGCCTAACCGACTGGAACGCAGCAAACGTATCGTCAACAATCTGCTAAACTCACTGGGCAGCGACCGCATCTCGCTCGTTGTCTTCGCTGGCAGCAGCTATATCCAGATGCCGCTTACCAACGACTATAGCGCCGTAAAGCTATTTTTGGACCAAATCGACTGTTCCCTAATCAGCGCCCAAGGCACAGCCATTGGCGATGCTATCGAAAAAGCCATGGAATCCTTCGGCTATAACGATCCCGACCGGGAATGGGTGAAAAACAAAGGTCGTACAATTATCGTCATTTCCGACGGCGAGAATTTTGAAGACGACGCCCAGGCAGCCGCACGAAAAGCTGTGGCAGAAGGCATACGAGTATGCACCATCGGCATGGGCCTCGCGCAAGGCACCCCCATTCCCGAATACCGCGGCAGCCAGCGCGTGGGATACAAACGCGACCAAAACGGCAACACGGTGACCACCCAGCTTGACGAAGCCACGCTTACCGCCATTGCCCAATCCGGCAAGGGCATTTACGTGCGAGCCAACAACAATTCCGGGGTCGAAGACATCGTGAAGCTTATTGAAGGACTTGAGAAAGAACACTATGGCGAGGCCATGTTTTCGGAATACGAGAGTCGATACCAATATCCCTTGGCTGGAGCTTTGCTATGCCTCGTAGCCGAACTGCTCATCTTCGAACGCCGAAACAAAAGAATTAACCTTGACAAGATTTTGAATAACCGCAAATGAAAAAGTACTTCCTGCATATACTATTAGCCATCATGCTCACAGCTGTGGCCGGGAACGCTGCCGCACAGTCCAAAACGGCCCGCAAAGAAACCCGACAAGGCAACAAAGAATATAAGGCTAAAAAATACGACCAGGCCGAAGTGAAGTATCGCCGCGCTATCCACGACGACAGCACTGCTTATCGGGCCCATTACAATCTGGGCAATGCGCTTTATCGCCAGAAGAAATATGACGAATCTATCGCACATTATAATAAAGCACTTGAAACTCCCGACCTGAAAGATGCCACTCGTGCCAAAATATTCCACAACCGTGGCAACAGCAACCTAAAGGCTGGTTTGCAGAAGGAAAACCGTGCCGATGGCATGGAACAGTTCAAGAAAGCTGTCAGCGACTACCAGGAAGCCCTGAAACTCGACCCCAAGAACGACAACACCCGCTACAACCTTTCTTATGCCAAGAAAATGCTCCAGCAAGCCCAGCAGCAGCAACAACAGCAAGACCAGAAAGGCGGCGGCGGCAACGACCAGCAACAGAACAAAAAAGACCAGAAAAACAATCAAAATCAGGATCAGAACAAAGACCAGAACAAAGATCAGAACAAGGGTCAGGACAAAAGTCAGAACCAGCAGAACCAACGTAAGCAGCAGCAGAAACCACAGGAACAGAAAAAGCAAGATGCCGAACGTTTGCTGGAAGCCGTAAAAAACAACGAAAAGAATACCATGAAGGAAAATGCCAAAAAAGTAGAAGTTGCTCCTTCTGGTCGCATTGAAAAAGATTGGTAAACACATACATAATAATGCTAACGATGAAAAAGCTACTCTCTATACTTCTAATACTATCTATCGGAGCTACCGCCTTTGCACAAGAACTCACGGTTCGCGCACCCGGACGAGTGGAAGTAGGCCGTCGATTCGAAGTAAGGTACGAAATCAACACCCGCGCCACCGACTTCCGTGGTCCCTCCTTCAAAGGTCTTTCTGTCCTTTCAGGTCCCATGACTTCCTCTCAATCCAGCACTACCATCGTCAACGGCCAGGTGTCACACACCTCTTCTTACGGTTTCACCTATATCGTTCTTGCCGACGTTGAAGGTTCTTTCACCATTGGCGAGGCCAGCTGTTCTGTAGAAGGCAAGCGGGTCAGCTGCCCGGGGTTCACCATCAAAGTTGAGAAAGGCAATCCCCAAGCCCAGCAGCAACAACGGCAAAACAACTATGGCGGCTATGGCCAGCAACAGTCGGCCGCCCAACCCGCCAGCTCCAGCACTATCGACAGCCGACAACTCTTTGCCCGTGCCAGCGTAAGCAAAAGCAACCCCTACCAAGGCGAGCAAATCATCCTCACCTACAAAATATACACTCAGGTATCGCTCCAACAGTACCAGATCGACAAGCTCCCTGGCAACAAAGGTTTTTGGAGTGAAGACCTCACCAAAGAAGGCAGCGTGCGCCCCACCGTCGAAACCATCGACGGCCGCAGATACAACGTTGCCGAAATTCGCCGTGGAGCCCTGTTTGCTCAAGAAGATGGCAAACTCACCATCGAACCCCTCAACCTCGATGTCCTAGCCCTCGTTCAACGCCAGCGCAGGTCCACAGGTACCATCTGGGATTTATTTGACGACCCATTCTTCAATCCTGCCCAAGCCGTCGAGAAACATCTGAGCACCAACAGTCTAAACATAAACGTAAAGCCCCTTCCCGCTGCTCCCAACGGATTCAACGGCGCAGTAGGCAGTTTTGCCGTAAAAGCCGAAGCCGACACCCGTGAGGTAAAAGCCAACGAAGCTATCACCTACCGACTCACTATCAGCGGCAGCGGCAACCTGATGCTGATTGATGCCCCCAAGATCGACTTCCCAAAGGTGTTCGAAGTATACGACCCCCAAATCAATGATCATATCAGTCGCAACAACAGCGGTATCTCCGGCAGCCGCACATTCGAGTGGGTGCTCATTCCCCGCAACCAGGGCGACTATGAGATTCCGGCATTCGACTTCGTCTTTTTCGACCCCCACAATGGAAAATATGTAACCAAGCATATCGAAGCCATTCCTGTTCACATCAACAAAGGCGACCCGAATGCCATGAAGAATGTCACTACCAACAAGAGCAACGTAAAACTGCTCAATAACGACATCAACTACATCCGCTCTTCCTCCTCCAAGTTCCAAGCCATCGACCGCAAACCCTCCTCCACAGGTTTCGTCATCTCCCTTGTGGCAATCCTGCTGCTGGGTGTTGCTGCTTTTGTTTTCGGCCAGCGTCGAGTGGCGCAACTCAACGACATTGCCGGCACTCGCCTTCGCAGAGCCACCAAAGAGGCTCGTCGCCGACTGAAGCAAGCCGCCCTCCACATGAATTCCGGCGACGACAACCGATTCTACGAAGAGATCTACAAAGCCATTTGGGGTTGCTTGGCCGACAAGTACAACATTCCCCTTGCCAGCCTCTCGTCCGACACCGTAAGAGAATGCCTTAACGACAAACACGTCCCCGAGGAGCAGCAGCAGCGCATCATGCACACACTGCAGGATGTCGATATGGCCCGATTCGCTCCTGGCGATCCTGCTTCTCGCAAGCAGCAGATCTACGACGAGGCATTAGAAATGATTGTAATGATCTAATCCATCACAAACTAAAAAAAACAAAATACACTCCAGCAATGAAAAAACTTTTCATCATACTTACGCTCATCCTTTCATGCTCTCTTTACGCACAAACGACACAGCAGCTGTTCGAGAAAGGCAATAAAGCCTATGCCCAAAATGACTATCAAGGAGCCATCAAAGCATATTCCTCCATTCTCGAATCCGGCAACACTTCGGCCGAACTTTATTATAATCTAGGAAATGCTTATTACCGCATCGATGAGTTCGGCATGGCCATACTCAATTACGAACGCGCCTTGAGACTGAAGCCCAATTTCCGCGATGCACGCCAGAATCTGGAACTTGCCAATACCAAAACCGAAGACGAGATCTCAGTCCTTCCCGAACTATTCATCACCCGCTGGTACCGTTCAATTGTGGCAGTCTTTTCTCCTGCGGGATGGAAAGCAATCATCTTAATCTTTATCACCCTTATCATATCGCTGGGGCTCTTTATACATTTCGGCAGCAGCTACGAGTGGCGCAAATATGCCCTTATCGGCATCCTCGTACTAGCCCTCGCCACCCTCATCAGCATTTTCTGCTGCATCAGTGCCTCCCGCAATATCACGCAACACACCAATGCCATCGTCACCAGCCCCATGCTGGTAGTCAAGAGTTCGCCTGAAAATTCGAGTGTCGACAAACTGGTTCTGCACGAAGGCACCAAGGTCGATATCGAGGAAGATCTCGACGGCTGGTACAAAATCCACATCGCCGATGGCAACACCGGCTGGGTCGTTGCTGACGAAGTCACCATCATCTAATATTTCTGATATATGAGAAAACTGATTTTTACCATACTGGCAATTACGCTGATTCCATCGCTTTTCGCCCAAGAAGGAAAAGTAGAATACGTTGATGACGAATCTTGCGGATGCGAGCTTGTCTTTATCGACGGCATCCAAACCACGCAAGATGGAGATAGGTTCGGATTCAAACGCGAAGACGGCAGCATCATTGTGCCAAACAAATTCATGTTTGTCGACAAATTTCATGGAGACTACTGCAAGGTATACATGAACTACGATTCTTGCGGAATGATTAATCGCGAAGGTGCCCTAATCATCCCCTGCGAATACGAGGACGTAAACTACCCCACCGATGGCATGATTATGGTGGTGGACCACGGCCTACACGGCTTTTTCGACACCTTAGGAGTACAGAGAATCCCCTTCCTTTACCGTGCCGCATCATCGTTCAACGAAGGCTTGGCCGTAGTGGCCATTGATGTCGATAGCACCTATGTAGGCTACGGCTACATCGACCACGAAGGCAAGGTGGTGATTCCCCCCATGTACGAATATGCATACCCATTCTACGAAGGCTATGCAGTAGTAAAAAACTACGACCGCTTTGGCATGATCGACAAAAATAACCGCGAGGTATTCCCCATCAAATACGAAATTGTCACTTCGAGATACGAAGGCAGAATCTTTGCGGGCGATGAAGATGGCCTAGCCATGTTCGACGACAACTTCAAACGCCTTACAGAGCCCGTGTATATCAACCTTATAGGAAAAGGCGATGGCCTCACCCTGGTTAGCCGCAATGGGAAATATGGATATATCGACGATAATGGGAAAGAGGTGATACCCTGCAAATACGATGAAGCCAGCGTATTTTCCGACAACCGTGCCTGCGTGTCGCTGGAAGGCAAATGGGGCATTATCGACACCAAAGGCAACGTCATCCTTCCCATCGAGTTCGACAACAGCAAATACCGCGGCGAAGCCTACCGCTTCCACGATGGATTGGCCTTGATCGAGAAAGACCACAAATACGGTTATTGCGACATGGAAGGCCGGCCTATCATTTGGCCTTGTTTCGAAAATGCCTACCATTTCTCTTATGGCCTGGCCCCCGTAAAGTTAGGTTCGTGGGGCTATATCGACACCACCGGTAATTTCGCAGTACCGCTGGTATTCGACATGGCTTCACCCTTCGAATGGGGACGTTCTGAAGTGGTGTACCATGGCGAAGTACACAAAATGAATACCGAAGGCCGCTGTGTAAAAAACTGCAAAAATGCTCCTAAATCATGGAAAAACTAATTAGCCATTCTGGAATCGTTACTGCCATCGAACCCAACAAGGTGACCGCAAAAATGCACGTAGTATCGGCATGCCAGTCGTGCGAAGCCCATTCCAAATGCGGATTTGCCGAAGCCAAAGACAAATTGGTGGTCGTAGACACAAAGGATTGGAAAGAATATCACGAAGGCGACAACGTTACGATAATCATACATTCTGGCAACGGTTTTGCTGCCGTCCTCATCGCATATATACTGCCCGCAATAGTTCTGCTTGGTGCCTTTGCAGCTTTTTACAGTATGCACCTCTCTGAAGGAATAACGGGCCTGCTTACCCTAGCCGTGGTCTCCATCTATGGCTTTGTACTATATCTTTTCCGGAACAAACTACAGAAGCGATTTACCTTCCAAATAAAGAAATAGCACCATTATTACATACGTCAAACCCGAGCAGCCATCCAATCAGGCTGCTCGGGTTTGTTATTATTATAGCATAGACAAACAGCAGCGGCGCTGAAAGCATAAGCAATACTTCCCCATTCTAACACAGCACAGGAAAACACAAAAAGCCAACCCAGATACCCCAAATAGAACAATTAATGCTCAAATAATACAATCAAATCAAAGTGGAAATTCTATTAACACGCAAAGAAAAACATGTAAAAACCAACATCAAACATGCTATAGAAAATAGCCAACAACAAACAATAGCACCACATAACCAACGTTTTAAAAATCCGATTCAAATATTTTTCAAAATAATAAATGATTTATGTACAAAAATGCGTATCTTTGCAACGCAAACCGAGTTGATCGGATAACCCAACAACAAACAATTTAACTCAGTCGGATGAAGAACAAGTATTATGATTTAGTCGAACAAACTTTCGACTTCCCACAAGACGAATTTCGCACCGAAGATGGCGAACTCTACTTCCATGACATTCCCCTTATGGAGATTATCAAACAATACGGAACGCCTCTTAAGATAACCTACCTGCCCAAAATAACCTCCCAGATACAGCGGGCAAAACGCATGTTCAATGTCGCTATAGCCAAAACCGACTATCGCGGCAGCTATAACTACTGCTACTGCACCAAATCGAGTCATTTCAGTTTCGTTCTCGAAGAAGCCCTCAAAAACGACATCAATCTCGAAACCTCTTCAGCCTTTGACATCAACCTTATACAAGAACTGTACGAACAAAAACTGGTCGACAAGGACAAATTCATCGTATGCAACGGCTACAAGCGCCAGCAATACATAGAGAATATCGTCAACCTTTACAACGACGGCTGGCACAATGTGGTTCCCATTATCGACAACCAGAACGAGTACGCCACCCTCGACAATCTGCTCCAGAATCCCGAAGTGCCGATGAAACTCGGCATTCGCATAGCTTCCGAAGAGGAGCCCAAATTCGATTTCTACACCTCCCGTTTGGGAATGCGATATAGCGACATCGTATCATTTTACGAGGAACACGTAAAACCGAACCCCAAGTTCCACTTCAAGATGCTGCATTTCTTCATCAACACCGGCATCCGTGATACTGCATATTATTGGAACGAGCTTTCCAAATGCGTCAACGTATATTGCGACCTCAAGAGCGTCTGCCCCGACCTCGACAGCCTCAATATTGGCGGCGGGTTCCCCTGCAAGACTTCTCTTGCAGCCACATACGATTATGAGTACATGGCCGAAGAGGTGCTGGCACAAATCAAGGCCATCTGCACCAACAGAGGAGTAGAAGAACCCAATATTTTCACCGAATTCGGCAGCTTCACCGTGGGCGAAAGCGGTGCTACACTTTACTCCATCCTCGACCAGAAGAAACAAAACGATCGCGAAATGTGGTACATGATCGACTCTTCGTTCATCACCACCTTACCCGATACCTGGGGCATCAATCAGCGCTTCATCATGCTCCCCATCAACCATTGGGATTGCGAATACCAGCGCGTATTCCTAGGCGGTCTCACCTGCGATAGCGAAGACTACTACAATGCCGACTCCCATGCCAACGCCATATTCCTACCCAAGCTCAAAAAGGACGACCCCCTTTACATCGGATTCTTCCACACTGGAGCCTACCAGGAGAGCCTCGGCGGCTATGGCGGCATCCAGCACTGCCTCATCCCGGCCCCCAAGCATATCATTATCGATAAGGACGAAAACGGCGAATACGTCACCAAACTCTTCGCCAAGGAACAAAGCCACAAATCGATGCTCAAAATTCTGGGATACTGATTCTACCCCGCATATAAAAAAAATACCCCTTGCCATCGACAAGGGGTATTTTTTGTTGACAGTAAGCTATACTTAATCTTTGTATATTTCGTGGAGCTCTACCTCGTAGATAATCGGGGTGTAGCTGGGGAAATCAGGCACATTCTTCACCAATTCGTATGGGAAATAGAAGCGGTATTTGCTGCCTGCAGGCATCAGATGCAGACCGTAGTACAAACCTTCAAACATCGAGTTGGACACCACGTGCACAATGGGCTCGCGATTGCCGTAGGTTTGGGTGATGGTGTCGCCGGTGAGCATATTGATGCTGCGGAAATCAAATTTGATACGCAAGCCAGCCTTGGCCTTTGGACCACTTCCAGCAGTGAGCACCTCGTAATAAAAACCGCGGTCCGACTTCTTCAGATTGGGATTATCTTTTACCAATTTGGCAAAGTACTCATCCTGCGAAACAGAAGCCGCCTGCGTCTGGCGCTGGGCATTGCTCAACTGGGCATTTTCGGCCAGCAAGGCAATCATCTCGCAAGCCTGGCGAAACTGTGCCTCGTCCAACGGCTGCTTGCCGTCTTTCATGCACGACTCGAATGCCTGCAGAACAACCTCTCGATCGAAATCATAGAATCCCGTTTGCACTGTTTTGGCAAGGCTCATGCCCATTGCCCAACTCAGCGTGTCGCGCTCAGACGAAAGTACTTTCTTTTCATTGTTAGTGCCGCATGAGCAGATGGCCAAAAGCGCAACCACAACGGCAAGTGTACAAGTGATTTTTTTCATGTTATTACTACATTTTCTGTCCGCTTGCCCCCTTATCGAAGATCTTCGGGCAGATGTATTGGTTAATAATTATTGATTAATATTCTCTACCATTTGTCAGGCTTACTTGCCTCGACCTTGGAAAATGATACCCACAGTATATATCAGAATCTTGATATCGGTAGCTATCGACATGTTCTCCAAGTATAGGATATCGTATTTCAAGCGGTCGCACATCTCGTCGATGTTGCTGGCATAGCCATACTTTACTTGTCCCCATGAGGTAATGCCCGGTTTGATTCGCTGCAAAAGAAGGTACTCCGGACACCGCTTCACTATCTGGTCTATATAGAACTGGCGTTCGGGTCGGTATCCCACAATCGACATTGTTCCTTTTAATACATTATAGAACTGGGGCAATTCGTCGATACGATACTTGCGCATGATTTTCCCAAACGGGGTAATGCGCGGGTCGTCATCGCGCGAAAGGGCGGGGCCGCACGATTCGGCATCGATATACATGCTGCGGAATTTGTGCATCTTAAACGGTTTCCCTTTGTAGCCGATGCGCTCTTGGGCATAGAAAACCGGACCCGGACTGGTACATTTGACAATGATGGCTGTGATCAAATACACTGGCGACAGCACCACCAGCGCAAAAATCGACAGCACCACGTCGGCCATACGTTTTACGCTGTACTGCCATTCTGCCATCAGGCGATTATTAATGGTAATCAGCGGCGAATGGAAAATGCTGTCCACACGCACCTTGCCCAAGATAATGTCTCGGGCATCAGGGGTAACCTTGATAATCACCTCGCCGCAACCGTCCAGCGTGCGCAGTATCTGCTGTATCTGGGCCTGTTCGGTATCTTCCACCGCAATTATCACCTCTTCAACATGATATTGGTCAACCAGCTGCTTCACATGGTCGGTAGTGCCCAAACAAGGCATCACTGCCGTCAGCTGCGACTCAGCTGCTGTCGATGGCATATCGCCTTCCACCGAAACAAAACCCACAAAGATATTGCCCGTATACTTCTCCTGGTTTTCCAAATCAAGATAAGTTTGGTAGGCTTTCTTGTGGCTTCCTATCAGCAATGTAGGAAAGCCAATGCGGCGGTTGTGGACGCTACGCACGATATGCGAAGTGTGAATCACTCGGCAGAAATAGGTAAGCCCGAAATGAATCAGAAACAGGAATATAAACGAGAAATAGTAGCTGCTGTACGTACCCACGTTATCGTCGAGCAGTAGCGCAAAAAAGATCACCACTACGCCAATAATGCTGGCAATAATGGTATCCTGGAATTCTTTCAGTCGCGATTTCCGCAACACGTTTTTATATGTCCCCTGGAGAGCATACAGTATTATCCACCCCATCGGCACCAGCAGAATGCCGCGCCAGAAATTGGCATCGGCAAATACCTGGTTCACGTCATTGAATCCCAAATGTTCCAATCCCACTTTCCGGAATAGGAATAGTAATGCCCAAGCCGTCATAGCGCTCAGGACATCGAAAATAATATAATAAATAGTAGCTTGTTTTGCCTTCATCAGATTGCCACAACTTTAATGTTATCAATCTTCACATGGCCGCCTGTGCCATTGGGATTGATTGCTTGGAAGAACAATTTGATCGGGGAACTGAAGTTAAACCTGCTCCAGGTTCGACCCAGATTGATATAGATTTTCTGCCAATGGTTATTGGGCACCAATCGCATCACGCCAAACGAAGTAGCCGTTCCGGCGGTGGAATATGGGAAACCAATCATATCAAGATCCAGCTCCAGATCGGTCCAATAATCCATTTCCAAATACAGTATCGAGTTGGGCAGATTGAACTCCTCGTTGTAATAGAAAGCCATCACCTTAACGCTGTCGGGCACGGTAACCATGCCGTAGCCGGTGCCGGTGCAAGCCCCCTCGCGGTCGTTGGTAATCCACACCACATTGCTGTCCAGATTCGACGAAAACGAGGTGGGTTCGAAATAGTCTTCTGCCAACACGGTGAATTGTCCCCGCTCGAAATAGTTAGCCTCCAGATACCATTCGCCAGTTTGCTCATCCTGCATGCCCAGATTGGTCACGCTGTCGGGTGCCAGCTTCACATTTTCCAACACGATGGTCTGGTAATAGGGGTAAGCTATGCGCGTGGTGGAGCTGCCGTTCTGCTTCACGCAAGGCAGCACCCGCAAATATTTCATCTCGCCATGCCGCAACACGGGCACCGTCACCGGAAACTGGAATACGCCCAGCGTAGTTTCCTTATCATCACCTTCAAAAAAAGCTATCAGTTGCACGCAGTCTACCAGCGAGGAGTAAAAACCAGCCTCGTTCGACGGCGAATTCTGTCGTTGGGGCACCACATCAATGCGGTCGAGATGCAGATATGCCGGAATGGTAACATCGCCCTGGAATTTCTTGCACGAACTGAAAGTCAATATAATAACAAGGGCTGCCACCAATCGATGGATGTTATTTAGTCGAAAATTCATACCAATATATAACGTATGATAAATATTTTTAGTATTTTTGTAACG
>JAGHRY010000231.1 GCA_018066145.1 Candidatus Colimorpha merdihippi
GTACTAGTAAACTAATACACTAGACTATCAAGTTAGTTAACGCGTTAGAAAACAGAAAAATAAACGAAAATAATAAAAAGAAAAAATATGATTGAAATTGAAAAATTAGACTTCGGTTACAAGAAAACACCGGTTTTTCACAATATCAGCATGACATTTGAGCCGGGGAATATTTACGGACTTTTGGGCGAAAATGGAGTAGGCAAGACCACGCTGCTGAAAATCATTTGCGGCCTGCAGCGTCCGCAGAGCGGCACTTGCATGGTGGATGGGCAAAACAGTTTCGACAGAACGCCGCAGCTTTTGGAAAATCTGGTGTTTTTGCCCGACGAGGTGCATCTGCCCGATTACGAAACCCCGATGCAGTATGTGAGAGAATTGGCGCCGTTTTATCCCAAATATGCGTATGGCAGTTTCTTGCACCTGATGCAGGAAGTGGAGGTAGACCCTGAGCGACAATTCAAGGAAATGAGCTACGGTCAGCAGAAGAAGTCGCTCATTGCCTGCGCGTTGTCGCTGGGCACCGACTATGTGCTGCTTGACGAGCCCACCAATGGGTTGGATATTCCTTCGAAATCGAATTTCCGCACCCTGCTGTCCAAGCGGGCCGCCGAGGGAACCACCATCATTATTTCCACCCATCAGGTAAAGGATGTTGAAAATCTGATAGACCCCATTATTATTCTTACCCACGACGCCGTGCTGCTAAATGCCGATATAGCTACCATCACCAGAAAGCTCAGTTTCGATTATGATATTGATCCCAGGCCGGGTGCGCTATACTCCGAAAATCTGCCCGGCGGCTGCCTGAACGTTTGCATCAACGAGGATGGCCACGAAACGCAGGTGAATATCGAAGGCCTGTTTAATTCGGTATTACGCAATCGCGAGGTTATCAAACACTTGTTCGAAAACAAATAGAAGGCAAATCATCAGAAACAATAACGTATCAATCAAAAAACAATATACAATGAATAATACATTCGACTGGAACCGATTTGGAAAAATCCTTCGCAAGGATATTACGGATATTCGGCATCGTTTCGGCGTAACGATGCTAATAATGGCCCTGCTGCCCATGGCGGTATGGATTATTTGGGGGCTGATAAACAATGTTGAATATATATGCGGCGTGAGCCCCTTCGTTCGCTGGGGTGTGATGCTGATGGTATCGGTGCTGGCAGCCATGGTGGCCCCTTCGAGCATCTATGGCAACTGCAACCAGAAGGAGGGCGGCGTGTATTTTGCCATGCTGCCGGCATCGAAGCTGGAAAAATTCTTGAGCATGCTGATAGTGAGTATTTTGGTGTGCCCTTTGATGACCCTTTGTGGCAGCCTTGTGGTGGATGTGATATTGACGCTGATACCCTTCGGCCCCTACGAGGAGTGGATATGGAATATGGTCATCAATTTGGATATGCCTAAAGACCAAGTCGATCCCGAGTTGCAATATTTGCTGAATCCCGGACTGTGGATTCTGTTGTATGCGATGGAATTACTCTCATGGGGTGCAACGTTTATTTTTACGAACACCATCTTCAAGCGCCATAAATTCTGGAAGACAATACTTTGGATATGGATCATCTCCTTTGCATTACAGATTGTGTTCTTCATCGTGTTTACCATGATATTTGCCAATATTGGCAAAATGGATATGCTGTGGCTGGAGAGATTTGCCGAGAGCGATCCGGTGAGACTCTTCAAATGGGCCATAGGAATCAACTGCACGTGTAACATGGCTTATTCTGCCGCATTGATTTTGTGGAGTGGAAGCAGACTGAAAAAAATGGCATATTAACGATATTAATAAGGAATTATGAAAAAAATCTTTTTTCTTGCCACGGCCGCGATGATTCTGGCTTTGGGCAGTTGTGTGAGAATCAATTATAACAAAGATTCGGGCATATATGAATCGGAACTGAATTTGGATTATCATTTCGACGATGGCGATACCGAAGGGTATCAGACGGGAGGAACTTCGATAGACAAGCAGGTGAAATCGCTGGATATCGATTGGGTGCAAGGCGAAGTGGTATTGCAGGTTTGGAATAATAAGAATGTCCTAATAGAGGAGGAAGCAATGGCCCGAGGAACATGGGATAACAGTTTGGAAATGTGCTACCGGCTGGATGCTGACGGCAAATTGAACATTCGTTACTTCCAGGAGGGCAAATACGAATTGACAGAATTCCATGGCAAACGTCTGATTGTTAAAGTGCCTGCCGATTGCAAGCTGGCTAATGTAAAAGTCAACAGCGTGAGCGCGGATGTGAAAATAGACAGTATCCAGGGCGTGAAGCTGGAGGTGAAAAGCTATAGCGGTTCGGTTATTTTGAATGATATTCGTTTCGAAGAAGCTTCATTTTCAACGGTTAGCGGAAATGTAATCAACGAGGTGAGCGAAGAAATGAAAATGGACGGCCACCAAGGCTCAGCGCTGGATGTGGAGAGTCTCAGCGGGTCGATTACATTGAATGACATCAATTTCGAGGAAATATCGCTTAAAACGGTTAGCGGCGATATATATTTGACTAAGGCCAATGCTGAAAAGGTAAAACTGGAAACGCAAAGTGGCGATATCAAAGCCGAGTATGTGGTTGCCGATGAGATTAGCGCTACTACTGTTAGCGGCGATTCGGAATTGGTCTCCTGCCGCGGCAAGAAATTGAACAACAGCACCCAAAGCGGCGATATCACAGTGTCGGGCACCCGTTGCCAAAAGGCAAAGATGGCAGCTGTAAGCGGCGATATCGAGTTCGATACTGAGAACGATGGCTACGACTTGAAGGCCTCGACAATAAGCGGCGAGGTTAGCTGCAAAAAGCCCGCAGTAAAAAACGGCGACCAATACACCATTGGCAATGGAAAAGTGAAAGTGGAGTTGTCCACCTTATCCGGCGACATTCTAATTATATAACATTACTAGACTATGGATTTTAATAAGCAAAAACCCATATATTTACAGATAGCAGACACTTTGAGTCAGCGCATTATGGCCGACGAATGGGCCGAAGACGAAAGAATTCCTTCGGTTCGCGAGGTGGCAGGATCGCTGGGGGTGAATCCCAATACGGTGATGCGCACATTCGACTATCTGCAGCAGAACGAAATTATTTACAACCGGCGTGGCGTGGGGTATTTTGTGGCCCCCAAAGCCAAGAGCCATGTGGTGGAACTGCACAGGCAATATTTTGTCAAGGAGGAGCTGCCCTATTTCTTCCAGAAGATGGATATGCTGGGGCTGACGATGGACGATTTGTCTGCATTGCGCCAAAAATAGTATCAGGATGACGGCCTGCCGCCACTCGAGCATTGGCGGCAGGCTGTTTGGTTTGAAATTTAAATAATATAATATATGAAGAAAGTATTCGTATTATTGATGACGCTGGCTGTAAGTGCAATCGCTTTTGCACAACAGTCGGTAAAGGTGGAAACCTATCACCTGAAAAACGGGCTTAAAGTGGTTCTTTGCGAAGAACACAGCCAGCCCAAAGTTTATGGCTGCGTGGTGGTGCATGCCGGCAGCCGCAACGAAAATCCTGCCGCCACCGGTGTGGCCCATTATTTCGAACATATCATGTTCAAGGGTACCGACCGCATAGGCACGACAGATTGGAGTAAGGAAAAGCCGTATCTGGACAGTATCAATGCCGCCTACGACCGCCTGCATGCTACCCAGGATGCGAAAGAGCGCCATGCGATACAGCTGGAAATCAACCGGCTGAATGTGGCTGCATCGAAATATGCCATTCCCAATGAGGTGGATGCCATATTGCAGAATATGGGCTGCACCGGACTGAATGCCGGCACCAGCTATGACTATACGGTTTATTACAACACGCTGCCTAGCAACCAGCTGAGCAACTGGATGGACGTGTATGTGGAACGTTTCCGCAATCCTGTTTTCCGACTGTTCCAGAGCGAGTTGGAGGCTGTGTATGAAGAGAAGAATATGTATGAGAACCAAATGGGCTATGATTTCAGCCGCAACCTCTTTACAGAGTCGTTTGGCGACCATCCATACAGTCGCGATGTTATCGGTTTGGCAGAGCATTTGAAGAACCCGCAAACCAGCGAGATGCAAAAATTCTTCGATACCTACTATGTGGCTAACAACATGACGCTGATACTGGTGGGCGATTTCAATAGCGCCGATGCCCGCAGCCTGATTGAGAACAAATTCTCGGAGTGGCGCAGCGGCGTCCTGCCCCAGCGTCCGGAGTATCATCTGCCCACTTTCGAAAAGCAGAAGGTGCTGGAGGTGAAGCAAACCCCCATCAAGATGGGTATGATGGTGTTTCCCGGTGTCGACAACCGGCATCCCGATTATCAGCCACTGCAGATGCTGGGCAGCATATTGGGCGGAGGCAGCGGCTTGATGGATCAAGCCGTGTCGGAAGGACGCCTGATGATGGCTATGCTTACCCCGCTTTCGCTGGAAGAGGCTGGAAGCAATGTGGTTATGTACGTTCCCAATATCTTAGGCCAAAGCCATGAGGATGCCGAAAAAGTGGTTTGGGACTGCCTGGATTCGATAAAGCAGGGCTGCTTTACCGACGAAGTGATGCAGAGTATAAAAGTTGCCACTTATGTTGAAAATCAATGTATGGTGGAAGACCTGGAAGGCTTGTCGAAACTGATGCTTCAACTGGAACTGGAAGGCTGCAGCTTTGAACAATGGCAACGCGACAACCAGCGATGGATGAACCTTACCCGCGACGAAATCATGGAAGTGGCCAACCGCTATTTCGATCGTCAGCATTGCACCTTGGTGCGTTCGAAGATGGGTTTCCCGAAGCATGATAGCGCCGTGAAGCCCGATTGGGACCATCTGGAATTGCAGAATGCCGGGGCTCAATCGCCTTTTGCCAAAATGATTGCCGCCAACAAACCCGACCCCGTCAAACCTCAGGAGATTGACTTTAAGAAAGATGTAGCTATTACCCAATTGGCACCCAACACTAAGCTGTACAGCGCTCCCAATATGAGAAATGATGTATTCGAACTGCAGCTGACGTATAACTATGGTCTGCTGGACGACTATGATTTGTCCAATGCGGTGTCGTATATGGAAGTTGTGGGTGCCAATGGTATGAATCTGCAACAGTTCAACCAGGCCATGGGCCAGTTGGGCGGCAGTGTGTCGGTGAGCGTGGACGACAATAATACCATTGTATTTATCAAGGGATTGGAACAGAATCTTGATTCTATATTGGCATTAGCTTCAAGCCGATTCTTCCATCCTACGCACGATGAAAAGCAAGTGGCCAACTTGGTAGACAATATGAAGGCTGCTCAGAAGGCTTCGAAAACCAGTTCGGATGAATGGTTCTCGGCATTGAGGGCGTTTGTGAATTATGGTGAAAAGTCGCAGTACTTGCGTGGAGCTACCATTAAGGAATGGAGCACGAAAACCGGCCAGCAGTTGCAGGACGAAGTCTTGAAGATGTTTGCCCGCAACGGTTATGCGTCATTCTCGGGCAATACCGACCCAACTACTTTGGGACAGAAGCTGCATGCTTGCGGACTTGTGTGCGACGATGTGCAAACTGTAGCAGCTCACAGAGAATTTAAAACACAGAATCACAAACAGTCGCAGATCTACTATGTGCATAATAAGAAATTCCTTCAGAGCGATATCTATTACAAAATGCCCAGTATCGATTTCGAAGAAAAAGACCAGGCTGCAGCCATCTTGTTCAACGAGTATTTTGGCGGCGGAATGAACAGCGTCGTGTTCCAAGAGATACGCGAATTCCGCTCGCTCGGATACAGCACCTACGGCTATTTCTATGGCGATTTCCGCAAAAATGCCAATCCGGCTTATTTGGGCTGTTTCTTGGGAACCCAATGCGACAAGACCTACGATGGCGTAGAGGCAATGCGCGACCTGATGGTGAAAATGCCTGTACGTCCCGATAAACTTGCGCCTGCTATCGAGCAGCGTGTGGCGGCCCGCAATAGCAGCTATGTGGGATTCCGCCAGCTGCCAAGCGTGGTGTGCAACTGGGCAGAAGAATATGGATGGACCTATGACCGCCGTAAAGAAATGACCGATCAAATAGCAAAGATGACAATGGACGATTTGCAGGCCTTCTATGACAAATACTTGAAAAACAGACCTATTGTGGTGATGATTTCGGGTAATGCAAAGAAATTTAATGTGAAAGAAGCAGCCAAGCTGTTGGGTGAAAATACCCCTATCACTGAACTGAAATTCAATCAGCTATTCAAGTTCTAAACATACTCATCATAATTGCGAAAAAGGGCGGCTTCGGCTGCCCTTTTTTTGTTCTAATAGGTTAGACTGAGCATGCTGGCATTTTGCAGATGGGAAAACGTTTTTGCTAAGAATCGTTTTGGAATCATTAACAAGAAGCAGACCGACAAAAAAAATTGACAAACTGCTATTTGTCAACTTTTTCTTGCAAAATCGGCTTTTTTTCGTATCTTTGCCTATTAATTTGGAGCATAGTGTATGTTCCAACTTGTTTAGTG
>JAGHRY010000047.1 GCA_018066145.1 Candidatus Colimorpha merdihippi
TTTCTATTTGTATTAAGTTTAAATACAAAGAAACGCATTTCAAATCGCGGACATATATTATTTGACCGAAAAAATTGTGCATGAATGTATTAAAAAATAATTTAACAATAATTAAGAGACACTAGTGCCCACGCATTATTGTTATCGGTTGTTTCTGCTATAATATTCGGTTTGTGTTATGATTTGATATAGGAAAATGAGAAGCGTGTAGTAACTATGATGGTGGTCTCACCGATACTTTTTTCAATTAGTCATCTTGTTACATATTCGGTTATTAAGAATGATGTCATCATCGATTTATTATCTTATGTAGGATTCGGATTGATAAGTTGCTTCATCGCAATAAATATCAATTTCCTATGGTCAATCATATTTCATATTCTATGGAATTCGATAATAATTATTAGTTTTTTGTGTTTCTGGTATAATTCTGATTATGGCTTTGAAACGAACAATTACAAAGTGGATATTGAACCTCAGAATAAACAAGTTTCAAGAATCGAAATATAAGGTGACTCATTATTATTATCTGGCCCAATGATGTATAATGTCAATATCCTTTGCCAAACGATGCTTGAAGAGACAGGAGAACCGGTGAATTAGCGAATACAATTTATTTAACCGACACTACATATGAGATTATGTATAGGTTAGAAATAGGTGACCCGGAAAAGCTGGCAAATCAGTCTACTGGAGGTAAATCAAATATTTGGGATTTGTTGGTGAGTCTTAGAAGCAAAAATATCCCCGTTACTGCTGGCATGTCAGTTAATGTCGATTTTCCACTCAAACGGAATGTGTTTGAATTTGGTAGTATTGATAACATGGATGTTACCAATATGGCTAATTATCTGGCTGAAAAATATGGGCTCGAATTAAGAAAGTCAGATGGTGAACTGATGCAGGTGATAAGAATTACAAGTGGAACTAAAATTTGATTCAATATTCGAGCGAGAAATAAAGATTTGCAGGGTTCATGGCAACTGAAAGGTTTCCTTAACCTTCTTTGGTAAAGCAGAATAAACAAGGTTATATGATTCGGTGATCCATCCTTTTATTTGGTCGTCGGATAGATACCCGTTTATCAGGATTTCGCTCCAATGTCGCTTGTTGAGATGGTATGCAGGGGTAATGGCTGAATATGTGTCCCGCAGTATTTCAGCTTCCTCGGGAGGAAGTTTGATGGAGATACGCGGGTCGGCATATTCTAGCGGCAGATGGAGGAAGATCTTATTGCCTATTCGGAAAACCACCATGTCGGGACCATAAGGCATATCTTCTGTAACATGTGGCAAGGAAAGACAAAACTCTCGTACTTCGATATTGTTCATGGTATTGTGATTTGCTACTTCAAAAATGAACGGGCTTGAGAAATCATCTCGGGTTCGCAATTGAGCATTTCTGCAATACGCAGAGCTTCCTGAGGGACCTCGTCAGAATCGTCCTCGACTAAGCTATAGTCAATAAATCGATTAATGTTATTGGGGTTGAGAGGAATATCTACCATATTTTCCACAAAACCCTTTACTCTCAACCGCCGACAGGAAAGGCCGAGTTGGCTGTAGTGGGTAGTGATAAGGGTTGTGGAATTTCTTGACTGCATAATGTTGGCGATAGCTTGCACAAGAGCCTTTCCCTCGATGGGATTGGTGGTACGTGCAGGTTCGTCGATGAGAACAAGCAGGTGTTCTGTTTGACTTCGCCTGATTACATCGCTAATGCGAGTGATTTCGGCGGCGAAAGAACTAAGGCCGTTCATTTCGTTTTGTTCATCTCCGATACAAAAAACCACATCGTCGAATTGCGAAAGCAACGCTTGTTCTGCGGGGATAGAAAAACCAAACTGATACATAAGCTGTGCAACGCCAACACTCTTTAGTAAGACAGTCTTACCTGCCATGTTGGCTCCAGTAACAAATGTAACGCCTGGAGTCAGCGTGATATCTATTGGTTGATACCGTAAGTGGTGTTTTTGATTATGATCGCGGAGTCTAGGATTAAACAAGCCATTGAAATAGGGTAGGCCATCCTCAACAGATGGGGTGTTCAATCCCCATAGTCGGGCAAGGTTGGCTCTAGCCATGGCAAAATCTGTGTATGCCATGAGTTCGAGTGCTTGATCGAGGTCTTTTGAATAGGGGTAAAGCTGATCGCTAAGGCGATTCAATACAAGGGCTTGTATTTCGTTTTGTTGTGCAAGCAGATCACTCATGGTGGCATCGTCGGCTCCTTTCATTTGTTTTCTAATAGGTGTCAATCGGGCATCATAAGTGTCGTAGATATAGAAACTTGTAATTCCAGTGTGGTCGGGATCAAGTAGGTCGAAAACAGGTGAAAGGTCTGGTATTGAAAATAGGGAGTCCATCTGCATGGATTCAAGGGCCTTACGAGCATGTCGGGTGATATAGGCCAGATTCTTAATTTCGAATAGTTCAACCTCGTCCAAAACCATGTGCGACATAAGGTTTTGGATTGTATGGGCAATGTCGTGTAGCTGCATAAGTTGGTGTTTAAGCAGCGTGTAGGGCTGTATCATGCTTGAGTCATGCCACTTCTGGTTGAATAGCTGAACGATTTCTTGTTCGCGCAGGATTTCATCTTTATTGTTAAGAAGTGGTTGATCCATCATCCGTCGTCTTCCTGCCGAAGACATGAATTCCATACTTTCGGCAACATATAGAAGGGCAGGAATCTCTTTGGTTTTTTCGCGCATTAATATTGGCATGAATGCAGTCTCCTATTTTGATTTTTTCTCTAGTTTGAATAGTATTCGTTCAATGAAATGTACAATCTTATACGCCCATTTGTGGCGGTGTATTCTGCGCATCATCCGGATGTCAGCACCGTATCGGTCGTAATCGGCTAATATACTAGGCATAAGTGTGGCCTCGAGTACTTGCCTGCGTTCGTGCAGGATGGTTTTTTGGCTTTTCGAGCCGCTTTCGCTTACACCCGTCATGTCGAAATAGATTGAATTGACATTGGTATGAACGGGTTTCTCGCCATGCAGAGCAATGCTATTCAGCATCCAGGCCCAATCTGAACAAATTTTCATAGTCTCATCGAAGAATCCGTATTGATCAAACAATGAGCGGCGTATGTAGGTTCCATCAGGGTTCAGTGTGCCGCTATAAAAGTCGTACATGGTGATATTGCCTTGAATCTGGTGGTCGACAATGGTTTTGCCATTAGGCCATATCTTGATAATATTGCCATAAAAAATGGCGGGGAAATGAGCCTCGGAAATGGCTTGGCACATTTGTTCGATTACATTGGGACCGGCAAGATAATCGCCAGAATTAAGAATCATGATATAATCGCCCGATGCCATACGTATGCCTTTATTCATGCCGTTGTATATGCCATTGTCGGGCTCTGATACCCATTTGATAGGGCGATGCTTTTCGAAAGATCGAATAATGTCGACACTCGTGTCGGTGCTTGCCCCGTCGACAACGATGTATTCAAACTGGTCGAAAGTTTGGTCAACAACGCTTTGCATCGTTTTTTGTAACCCTTCGGCGTTATTCCTATTAATGGTGATGATTGATAATATCATAATTCAAAATGCTTAATAAATGTGTTGATTCTCAAAAGAAGGTTGATTTGGCCGTATTCTGTTTTTGGAGGAATTATTGATACTTGCCTTTGGTGATAATATGTCCTAGCTGGTCGGATGTGATAAATTCTACGTCGGGCCATTTGGCCACTATTGTGGTCAACAATTGTTTGAGCAAGGGTAGATTCCTGTCGGTGTTGGATTTATCGATAGATCCTATGTAGTTAACCCGATGAGAGCAGATGTTAGCAGCCTTCCCCCATTTGAATGCCAATTCAATGCGGCGAAGGCAGTCGTCAATAAAATCGAAATTGGGTTTTGTCGATGGCTCGAAAAAGCAGTTGCGCATCAGCCGCACCAATCCGCTTTTGGAACGCGAACCTTGGAAGCATCGGCGGGAATATTTGACCGTCATGTCGTTATCGAGCGGAATCTTTTGGCAAACGGTGCCTTGTATGAATCTTACGCCAAGATCGACAAGACATGGCTCGATCTTGGGGCTCCACTCGTAGGTAGTAGCAATAAAAGATTCTGAAACGAATCCAAACTGTTGTTGAAACATTTGCATGGCTTCGGTAAGCAGTTGCCGGTAGTAGAGGATGTCTTCGTCCATTCCCGAGTTGAAAGCACCCATGTAGTACTCTTTTATCGATTCGTCCACATGCTGTGTAAGGCCGAATGTGCCAAGATCAAATGCTGTGCGAGTCACCGAAGGGCCCTGTTGAAGTACAGATAGCCATTTCTTTACATTCAGATGTTCACGGCCGTGCAGCTGGGGATGGAATAAGCGGTTATCCATGCCTTCCTGCCACATGTCGAAAGTGCCATTGTGGAGTGGAGAGTGCTGGTAGGTATCGGTAAAAGGTTCGTAGTGATAATGGAGGAACTGGTCTTGGCGTATTTTTTCGAAAACGGGATTGGCAGTAACCGTATTGGCCGTTATGATGGCCGGATTGCCATGTTGGTCCCTTACAGAAGACAAAACCTCGAATAAGTCGGCCAATTCCTGTCGACTTTCTAAGCAGTCATATCTGCAATAAGGGTCGCGGTCTACCCTAATCCCTCGGCGGATGAATTCGTCATAAACCAAACGCGAAGGCATTCGAATACTCCCCCAATCATCTGATTCTATTATTACTAGATGTCTTCGGGTATGCCATCCGGGGATATTGTACAGTTCTTTGCGAGTAATCATGATGCCTTGCTATTCAGCTAATAATGATACTGTTGATAATTGAATTGATTTTGCAAAGATACGAAAAAAAATTGATAATCTGCAAATATCCGATTTATTTACACGAGTATATTGGGATTGGGCAGCATGAGGCATCGAAACAACCAATGTTTATCAGAAATAGTTTCTCCCGTCCAAAAGCTCAACGCTACTATGGGGTTGCCTCGCACCATACATCAAGTTGTCATATTTTATAGCCTTGGGTACTTGCCCCAGGCAAAGGAAGCCGGAAATAAGAATCAGCCGTGAAAAGCTTCTTAGTATGGGAGGCATGCCATTGTTTGGAGGATGTAATGAGGATGCAGCGTGGATGATGCGGTATTGTTGCGGGGTGTATGCCGCAGGAACCCCGCCACAACCCCGCAAGAACCCCGCAAGAAGAACGAAGGAGGGACGTTGAAGAGTGAGTGGTATCAAAGTCTTTTGGCGAGGGGCAACGTCGAAAAATAAGGCTTATTCGAT
Organism: Candidatus Colimorpha merdihippi; assembly: GCA_018066145.1. Taxonomy (GTDB): domain Bacteria; phylum Bacteroidota; class Bacteroidia; order Bacteroidales; family P3; genus Colimorpha; species Colimorpha merdihippi. Next base: position 5,256 of record JAGHRY010000047.1, read on the forward strand.
TGGGAGCATAATATTTTGTTAAATCCGATAGAATGTCAATGCTGCGGATGGCTGGGTTGAAAGGTTATAATATAGTGGTTGTAAATATTTTAACTTCATTTTCAAAAAGGTTCCTTGGGGCGAAAACTAGCGGGGATAGAGGATGGATCTGCAGTCGAATCATTCGACTCCATTCGATTGATATTCTACTGAGGGAGGAACAAATCAGAATCTGTTTTGATGCCTATTGACATCGTTAGGAGAATGTACTATGATGTTTGTTATTAGCTGGTATTCAGTAGTAAATAATGGGTAATCTATGCTAGCATCAGGTGGTGTTTAGAAAGCTCGATTTTGGATCATATTGGTGCTTGATTGCGTAGTCGAATGAGTCGAATGGAAAGTTTCGACGCTTCCGATAGGGATAATACGCCGCGGTAGTGAAAATAAATTTTGCTATTTCGCTAGAATTTTGTAACTTTGCACCATGATTCAGTCAACATCAATTTGTAGCCAAGCCATTAAAAACACCACTTTTAGCGGTGCTATGTTAATTAGTTTTTTGTTCAAATTCATTCAGCCAACGAGTAAATGAAAATAATACATACAAGCGACTGGCATTTGGGTCACCAGCTATACAAGCATGACCGCGACGATGAGTTCGAATATGCGATAAGACAATTGGTTGAAATCGTCGATATGGAACAGCCGGATGCATTGGTAATCAGTGGCGATATCTTCGACACGCCATCCCCTTCCACATCGGCTCAGCAGCTGTATCATCGGTCGCTCTTATTGTTGCATGAAGCATGCAGGTCGATGCCCATAGTAGTAATTGCTGGCAACCACGATGGTAAATCTTTCCTGGACGTTTCGAAAGACTTGTGGCAATTGGCTAATGTGCATGTTATCGGTTTGTTAGATAGGAAGCCTCAACTTGAAGAGTCAGATAAAGAGGAGCCGGATAAAGCAGCGTCGGACTTTTCGCTGGCCGATATGGCGAGAGCACTAAAAGCGCATTATAATGTAGATAAACAAATCATCAGAATACCCCAAAAAGGCTATATTGTGGCAATACCTCATATATACGATGCGGGGTATCCCCAATTGGCGGGGGAATATGAGGAGGCTGCAGCTCGTCGGGAGCATTATTTCCAGTCGTTGCTAGAAGTTGTCAACCAAGAGAATACTGAAAATTTCCCGGTAGTGGTGCTAGCCCATCTGGCATTAACGTCGGGTGATTCGGGCTGGCATGACTGGGGATCTGTTGGTGGGCAGACCACTACTCATCAATCGGAATTTGGTTCCCAGTATAGCTATTTGGCTCTAGGTCATATTCATAAGCAGCAAACATTGATGACAGATGGTAAAATGGCCCGATATTGCGGTAGCCTGATTCCAGTGTCGTTTAGCGAAACAGAATCTCATAGTGTAACGATAATTGATTTGAAACCAGGTATTTCGCCTGTTTCTGAGGATGCGCGGACGCAGGAGATTTCTCAGTTGCGCCCATTGCGAACGATGCCCGATACACCGAGACCTTTCAAAGAGGTGCTTCATCTGATAGAGTCGATAGATCCTGCGGAAGACTGTTACCTTAGGCTGCAAGTGAGCATAACTGCAGAAAGTCCCCTACCTCCAGATGCTATGGCGCAGGTATTGAGAACGTTAGAAGGAAGAAAGGCTCGTTTTTGTGAATTCAAAATTGTTGCACCTGAGAAAGAAATGGTGAACGAGCCGAAGGCAATCCAAGACCCATCGCAGCTGCGCGAGATGACTCCGGTCCAAGTTGCGCAATATGCGCAAAGCGAAGTCTTGCCCGAGATATATAAAGATATGTTTGACGAAGTATGTGCCCGATTAAACCAGGGTGAGTAGCACTAGAAAATAGCTTATAGCATGATACTTAAGAAAATTTCAATACAAAATATCGCGTCGATAGAAAATGCCGAAGTGGATTTTGCAGCATTGCCTCTAAGAGATGCCGACCTATTTCTCATACACGGTGAAACTGGTGCAGGCAAATCGACACTGATTGACGCCATCTGTCTAGCTTTATATAAGAATACGCCCAGGTTAAAAAGCGCACCTAAAGATCGACTTAAGTTTGGCAACTATGAACTGACCTCGCAGGATTCGGCCAACATGCTGCGTCATGGAAGTATTGATGGAATGGCCAAGCTTGATTTTGTAGGAAATAACAATCAGGAATATACTGCCGTATGGTCGGCTCACCGTACACCTAAATCAATAAATGTGAAGCACTATCTGCTTCAGGACTCGAAACAGATTGCCGAAGGTAGAGTGATGGTTGACCTTATCCAGACAGATATCTTGGGTATGAATTTTGATGATTTTTGTCGTACGGCAGTATTGGCTCAAGGCGAGTTTACCCGATTTCTGAAAAGCGATGATAAAGAGAAGTCGGCCATTTTGGAAAAACTTACTGGGACAGAATATTTTTCGTCTGTTGGGCGAATGATATATGCTATTTGGAAAGAAAAGGACGAGCAGTATAATAAACTGTCAACAGAGGCTGAAGGCATCCGATTACTTACGTCGGAAGAGATAGAGTCGATAGAGAAGGATGTTGCCGATACTCAAGCACAATGTGCCACAATTGATTCAGAAATAAGTCGATATACTTCGTATAAGGATTGGTTGGTTGCAGATAAGAAATATAGCGATGCGCTTCAACTCGTCCAGCAGCGATTTGAGCAAATGTCGTTACAAAGCAATAGTCCTGAATATAAGGCAGAAGCATTGATGTTGACGCAATGGGATGTGTCGCAGCAGGCGATTGCTGACTACAAGGAACGTGAGCATCAACTGAAATTGCAAAAGGAGTGTCTGAATGCAGAGCAGGGGCTATCAAAACGTTTGTCTGAGGCCTATTCTGGAGTTGCATTTTCACATCGTCAAATAGAAAAAGATCAGGCGGATTTGGAAAAGATGATGCAGATGCTAGATGAGCAGCAGCCGCATAAGGATATGTTTGAAAATTCGGCCACAGTGGCAGCACTGCTTCAAAATGCTTCGCGACTGAAAAATCAAACAATCAGTGTAGAAAAAATCCTTAAGGATTTGATATCCAAAATTCCGATGCAGGAAAAGGCTTTGGAAGATGCGCTCAAGAATCACGAAAGAGTTCAAACAGAAATAGGGGAGGTAAAACAAAAAATATCGACATTATCAGGTGCGTTGGCGCAACTGGACCCTGATCGAGTAAATAGAGAGGCCCTACAGCTTGGTGCGCAAAGAGAGCTGTTGTATAACGCATCGATGAGTCTTAAAGAACTGGAGCAAGCTATTGCCGATGATGAAAAGTGTGCCCAATCACTAGCTGATATGCAGAATCAGTACCAATTGAATGTTCCTGTTGAAAGGCAACTACTTGATAACATGAATTCTGCAAAACAATCGCTAGAAGTGGCCGACCGAGTGCTTCACACGATAAATATGGCAACAGCCGATTGGACAGTTCGAGTTCGTGCAGCTTTGAATGAAGGAGATAAATGTCCTGTATGTGGCAACATTTTCAGTATGTTACACTTTGAAGAGGAAATAGGCAGCATACAGGATGCCGAAAAAAAACGTTATTCAGAAGCCAAAGCCAAGTTTGATGCCGCTGTGGAACAATATAACAAAAAGAGGACCGAACAAGGTATGCTCTTGAAGTCGATTGATTCCATGGTAGTTGACATGAAAAATATAGCCCTAAGACGCAAAAATACCTTCGGTGTAGCCAAGAATTTCTTAGAGCAATTAGGAATTGCATTGCCAGATGATTCTCGGGATTCATATGGTAAAGCCATATTGGAGGGTAAACGACTAAGGGAAAAGAATCAAACTGCTGCAGGTGAGAATGAAAAGAAAGTGGCAGAAATACATGAAACAAATAAGAGTATTGGTTTGTTGAACGATACTTTTCGCCGATTGAACGAACAAAATGATAAAGCTTCTGCCCTTGTTAATGCTGCGAAACAATCGCTGGATAAGTGCCATGCTGAAATTAAAGCAGCTAAGGAGTCGGGCGATCAGTATAGAAATCAGGTACAAGACCTTCTTGGACAAGCCGAAAGGCTGATCACAAGACCCAATTGGCGTACAGAGTGGGAAATTGATGGCGCAACCTTTGTGACTAGATTGCAAAACGAAGCCAAAGTGTATAAAGATACTACTGAGGCGGTTGCCAGCATCACGCTCAAGATAGATGGGAGACGGGCAGAAGTAGAAACACTGGATCAGCAGCTGCATGAGGTTTCTACAGCCTGGCCCCAATGGAAGGCGATTTCGGTTGAACCGTTATTTTCGAATAACCTATCGCAGTTATGCAATGAGATAGTGACTGATTCAGCCATACTGATGCAACGTCAGAATCAGGTTAGGGCATTGTTGGACGAGGTAAATGGGCGTCTTGGGGAATTCTATATGCAACATGCCGATATACAGGAGTTGGTTCTGCAAAAGCTGGTCGCATTTGATGCTGTATCTGCACGCAAACTGCACATGCAGCAGGATAATGAACTTGCTTCATGCAAAGGGCAGATGGAGGTTGCACAGCATCAGCTTCAGGATCATCGTCAACATCAACCATGGGGATTAGAAGCAGGTATGAATGTGACACAGTATGTGGAGAAGATCAATGCTTTAGGTGAACAAAAAACGGCGTTCTCGCAATTGATAGGAGCAAAAAATAAAGAGTTGACTGATAATGAACAACATGTTCGTGAACATGGAGAGAAACTTATGGCTCTTCAAAAGCATAAAATAGTATTGGATCAATGGTCGGCTTTTTGTAATCTTTATGGAGATACGAATGGTGCGAAGTTCCGCCGGCTGGCCCAACAACTGGTTTTTGATAGATTGCTCAATCTGGCCAATCAGCAACTCTCACGGCTGAGTGGCAGATATTTGTTAGAAACAATTCCCGGATCGTTGTCAATCAGTTTGCGCGACCAGTATGCATCTGATTTCTGTTCGCCAGTATTTAATCTCTCGGGTGGAGAATCGTTTATGGTGTCGTTGTCGTTAGCGCTGGCACTGAGTAATATGGGACGTGAGGGAATAGCTATGGATACGTTGTTTATCGATGAGGGGTTCGGTACTCTGTCTGCAGAAAATCAGGTCAAAGTAATGGATTTGTTGCAAACGCTCCAGCATGAACAAGGAAAGCGTGTGGGCATCATCAGTCATGTGCCATATCTGCTCGAAAGAATCCCAACCCAAATCAAGGTTCAGCGGTTAGATGGAACACGAAGCAAGGTGGAAATTATTGATAATACGAAGTAGCTGAAACAATATCATGATTTTGATGTGGAAAAAAAT
>JAGHRY010000248.1 GCA_018066145.1 Candidatus Colimorpha merdihippi
TTTATCGCCTATGAAACATAATATTACAAGATTATTGATCGGCATTTTATTGTTGACATTCGGAATTGGCAACAAGGTAATGGCCGACAATGTAGTGATGGTGGCCAACGGCTCATCGACCAGCACCAATGTCCCTACAAATACTTACTATAAGTATAGCCTCACACAGGTTCGTGTTACGAAATCAGAACTCGGTGGACGCCGTGAGTTCAATAGCATTTCTTTCTATATGAACTCCACCGATTCTATCGTTCGTAATATTCGAATCTTTATGGACAATGTCCACGACACTTTCTTTACCTGCAATTCTGGGTCTACTACGCTGTCGGGCGACTGGAATCTTGATTTCTGGGGCAATCCTGGCGAAAAGGTTTTCGAGGGCTCTGTTACCTTTAAGCATGGTTGGACTACCATCTATCTCAATCGCACTTTCCGCATGAATGGTTCCAACGGTGTTGCTATCACTGTCGAAGATTATACCGGTTCCTACCAATCTCCAGCTAAAATTTTCCAAGCCGAGTCGGGTAATACCTCAGGTTCGCAGTGTCGTGCACTTTACTATCGTAGCGATTCCAACCCTCTGTGGACTACCAATGGCTATGATAGCCAGACCGGCACCTTGGCTTCGCGTCCAACAATGCGTTTGGGGACTATGAATGATGGCGAACTTATTATAGGTTCCGATTCTTTGGCAAGCACATATGCCTCCCTGCCTGCTAACATGTATTACAAGTATTCTTATAGTCAGCAGATTTTTACTCCCCTTGAGCTAGGCGGTCCCCAAACGATTAATAGTATTTCTTTCAAAAGGGTGGTTAATAATGACACTACTACACGTCAAATACACATCTTCTTGTGTGAGAGCGGTCGCCATGCTTATGCCGACACCAACTCTTGGATTCCATTGGATTCCTTAACCCGCGTTTTTACTGGCAAATTGAAGTTCCACTCCGGTTGGAATACTATCTATCTGAATACTCCTTTCCATTATAATGGCAATAGTAATTTGGTGCTGGCTTTCTACGATAATACTGGTCGATACAATGGTCAGTCGTCTTTTTCAATTAATCCAGTCGCAACCAATTCTGCTATTGAATTCCATAGCGATTCCCGAATCCCCGACATCCGTTCTATGCATGGCGGTACAGTGCTGTCCTCTAGAAATATGATTCGTTTTGGCAACACCGGCGGAGAATTAACTGTCGGTTCTCGTTTCTCTTCAGACCACATTTCAAATATCCCCACCAACATTCATTGGGGGTATACTTATTCTCAACAAATCTATCTCGAAAACGAATTGAATGGTCCAGCCGTTTTTACCAGTATCTCGTTTTATCAAACTACTAGCTACACCACTACTCGCAATATCACCCTCATGTTGAGTACCTCTTCTAATAATGGATTTGGTTCCAATACTTCGTGGCTGCCTTCCTCTGGCTCATCTATAGTGTATAGTGGCACCTACACGTTCAAGCCTGGTTGGAACACCATTACTTTTCAACAACCGTTCAACTATTATGGCAATGGAAATTTGGTGGTAATGATGGACGATAACACTGGTTCGTATTTGTCAAATTCTCCCGAATTTTTGACCGACACTCCTTTAGGCTCTACCTATTATTCTATCTATTATAGAAGCGATACTCAAAATCCAAACCCAGCATCACCTCCTTCAGGCACCCGTAGCTATATGCGTAATGTAGTGGTCTTGGGAACCAATTCTCGCAATGGCGGTCTTGGTCGCTTTTCTCTAGCACATCAAGGAACTCTGCCCATTGATGCTTCCTATAATTATTCCTATTCTCAGCAATTGTTCAGTCCTGAGGAAATGGGTGGCCCTTCCGATATCAGCTCCATTTCTATTCAATGTGTGGGCACCGTGATTGCCAAAGATATTCGTAATATCGATATTTATTTGGGAGAAGTTGATAATACTGTATTGTCTAGTAGCGGATCAGGTGCTTATATTCCCCGTAGCAGTTTAACCAAAGTGCATTCGGCTTACCGTTCGTTTACTTCCAGCTGGTCAACTTTTGTTCTTGACAGCGTTTTTCACTATAGCGGAAACAAAACTTTGGTCGTTGCCTTCGACGATAATACCGGTAGCTCTGCTATTAATCTGCATTTCAGTACGGTAGAATATAATGGCTCTCACAAGGCTCATTATTGGATATCCTCATCCAATATCAATCCTTCTTCGCCTTCCTCAAGTGCTCTCAACACAGCTAACTACCGCAATAATTTTATCTTTACTACTGTTCCTTACTATGATGCACTGGTAGGCGACACTATCTTCCCCTGGCCTTCTGCTCGTGTGCCTTTGGACGAACAGTACTACAAGTATAGCTATTCTCAGCAGGTATTCTCCCCTGAAGAGATGGGCGGTGCTAATCGTATTAGTGGTTTGTCGTTCTATCAAACCACTAATACACCGTCTAACCGCCGTGTGAAGATTCTCTTGGGCAATGTGGCTCGTCATCGATTCTCTTCTGATTCCCATTGGGTGCCAATAGACTCTCTTTCGGTGATGTTCGATGGCACGCTTCATTTCGATTCAGGTCGAGTTGATGTACGATTCCCGATAGATTTCGATTATAACGGTTCCGGAAATTTGGTGGTGGCCTTTTTGGATTCTACTGGGAGCTATCTGTCCCAGGCTGATTGTCCCAACTTTATGCGCAGCCATACCTCTTCCAATATGGCTCTTTATTATTATCGAGATTCTAGTCCTATCGATATCTCCAATATGTCTGGATTATCGGGATCATTAAGTTCATATCGCAGCGTATTTCGTTTTATTACAGGCCCTCATGCCAATGCATATAATATTACTACTGCAATCAATCCTTCGAATGTGACTTGCGGTACCACAACGGGCGCAGGTCGTTATGCACAAGGTTCCGTAGTTCCTCTCACCGCTACTGCTGCTGATGGTTATCATTTCCTCTATTGGCGTTCCGGGTCTACTAACTATTCCGACAATCCCTTGTTGGTGACAGTTAGCTCCAATAAGCAGTATGTCGCGTACTTCAGCTCTTGTAGCACGCCTACCAACTTAGTCGCCACTCCTACTGCTAATAGCATCACCCTTTCTTGGGCAGGTAGTGCTGCATCTTTCCGCGTCAGCTACAAGGCTCATGGCTCATCCTCTTGGTCATCTGAGATTACCACTACCAATTCTCAGTATACTTTTAATAATTTGATAGATTCTACAGAGTACGACTTCCGTGTTCGTAGCTATTGCTCATCATCCGAAGGTTATACCAACTATGCTACCATCAGTCAGTTCACTCTTCCTACTCCTTGTACCCAAGTTCCCTCTAATCTTACTGTTAATTCCAGTTCTTATTCCTATATCTCGTTTTCTTGGTCCGGTAGCGCTTCTGCATACCAGCTTGCATATAAGTCTGCAGGCGAGTCTTCTTGGCATTATGTACAGACAACGGATCATACTCAAACTATTACAGATCTCCAACCCAATACTACTTATCAGATTAAAGTAAGGTGCATTTGTTCCGAACACAGTCATGGCTCATGGTCTTCTATCCTCACTCAAACCACCCAGGAGTATCCGTGCCCAGTTCCCACGAATCTTTCCCAAACCCACACTTCCAACAGCATCACTATCACCTGGAATGGAACAGCCACCAGCTACCAGGTGGCATACAAGCTCCACTCTGCATCATCATGGAACACCGCTGTAACTACTACCAACACCACCTACACTTTCACCGGCCTTGCCGACTCCACCAATTACGACTACCGCGTTCG
>JAGHRY010000243.1 GCA_018066145.1 Candidatus Colimorpha merdihippi
TATAATACCTGTCTACGATTTAGTCACCTATAGCCTGTGTAAATGCTGGCTCTGGTCTAAGTTTTCGGACAGCCTCCCCCAAAAAAAAAATGTGTAGTCGAATGAAAAAAGTAGGGTATATTGTAGGATTGGTTGTTCGATAGGCTTTCGTACAAAAGACTATCAATACCCATGGGCGGAATTGACTCTCGAAAACAAACACCCACTTCCACCGCCCAAAGGTCACTCATTCTACGGGGATCCTACGGGGTAGCTTCGCTCTATAGGAGCGGACAGACCCCGTAGAATCCCCGTAAAATGAGCAGTGTTAGTACGGAACCTGCTTACTGTTGATTTGAAATTAATGGAGTTTTGAAGTTGGGAGTTGGGCAGCTGCCACTTCATTAACTAATCCCATAAGCTCCATAAAAAACATCATCCATTCCGCCAAAGGGTTGTCAATTTGAACAACTATTATGCAAAAAAACCAATTTGTTGAAGACACCTCCATGTGAATAGGTCGTTTCAGCAGATGTTCATTTTTTTATCAGGTAATACCAGATAATTATCGATCGCCTAATCGAATCTTATAAATCATTCATCACGGTTTCAACCATTGGTACATGATTTGGATGGGGTGAACGGCATGGACGCCGGTACCATCCAGAATCTGTTGTCGGCATGATGTTCCGGGTGCAGCCACAATGGCAGGCACGTTTTGTTGGGTACTGGTGTTCTGCATGGCTTTTCGGATGGTGGGGAAGAGAACCATTTCGCCAATGGCAAGGGATGTTTTGTAGTGTTCTTTCTCGTAGCCGAAAGAGCCTGCCATCCCACAACAGCTGCTGGGAATCACATGCAATTGGCATCCGGGAAGGAATCGGAGCATGGCAGCTGTTTTTTCGATGCCAACAAGTGATTTTTGATGGCAGTGGCCGTGAAGCCACACTTCGAGCGCGTCGGACTTAAACTGGCTGGCAGTTATATTGCCGCGGGCTATTTCGCGCATGATAAATTCGTCAAACAAAAGGCAGTTTTTGCCTAATCGAATGGCATCGTTCTTTAATGATTCCGTCACCAAATTGGGATATTCGTCGCGGAAAGAGAGAATACAGCTGGGTTCGATGCCGACAAGGGGGGAATCCTCGGAAATGATTTTTCGCAGCCGAGAGACATTGCGCGTTGCATATTTTGCAGCCAAGTCGAGACAGCCCTTGCTCATGGCGGCGCGGCCGCTTTCGGCCGTTTTGGGAATGACAACCTGGTAGCCAAGTGCGGTGAGCAGTTTGGCGAAAGTGTGACCTAATTCGGCCTCCTGCAAATTGGTGAATTCGTCAGCAAATAGGTATACCTTTCCTTTGGAGGTTGACTGATTCTTGTTGGGCTTGACCTTTTTGGCCAATTGCTGCATGGTTTGTTTTGATAGGGTAGGGATGGCTCTTTCGGGCGCAAAAGAAACCATTTTTTTAATGATGTTTGCCGACCAAGGCGTGGTGGCAAACCAATTATAGATGGGATAAACGGTATGCCCCAAACGTTCGATGCCTGCCATGCGTGCCACCATCCAGCTGCGGAAGGGAGTGCCGTGTTTTTTGTATAGCGACTGCAATACCTGAGCTCGGATTTGGGTCATGTCGACATTGGACGGGCATTCGCCTTTGCAGCCCTTGCAAGCAAGGCAGCTGTATAGCACCTCTTCCATCAGGTGATCGACATCGGCAGCATTTTTGTTTTCGACCAGTTTAGGGTCGAGGCCGCGGGTGAGAAGTTCTCGGAGCACGTTGGCACGAGCACGGGTGGTCATAAGTTCATCGTGTGACACCTTATAAGCCGGACACATAGTGCCGCCGATAGTGTTGCTTTTTCGGCAGTCGCCAGCGCCATTGCATTGCTCGATGGAGCACATAAGGTCGTGGTCGCGACAAACGTACTGCTGATTCACGTCGTATCGCAAATCCTGATCCATCCGCGGAGCATCAACAATCTTGTTCATATTGAACAGTCCCTCAGGATCCCAGCATTGTTTTACCTGTCGCATCAGCTGGTAAACCTGTTCTCCATACATGATAGGGATGAATTCGGCTCTCAGGCGGCCATCGCCATGTTCGCCGCTGAGACTTCCATGATGCTTTTTCACCAGTTTGGCACTTTCTTCGGCCACCAAGTGAAAACGTTGGCGATCGATGGGATCTTTGATATTGAGAATGGGGCGTAGATGGAGTTCGCCAGTGCTGATATGTCCGTAGTAGACGCAACTCATGTTCAGGCGGTCCATCATCTGCTGGAATTCATCCAGATAAGCCGGCAAACGTTCGGGAGCAACAGCCGTGTCCTCGATTACGCCGATAGGCTTATTGTCGCCTTTGACGCCGGTGAGCACACCCAGGCCTGCTTTGCGCAGCGCCCACACGCGATTGATGTCGGCACCATATACCCGACTGCAATGGTAGGCCAGCCCTTTGTCGGCAAGTTCCTTCTCCATAGCATCGCCTTGTGCATCCATGTCGGGGCCATTGAATTCGGCTATGATAAGAGCCGCAGGCTCGCCTTGGATAAAGAAACGATTGCGGTCTTGGGTACGGTTGTTGCGGCACAACTCAAGTATTTTGCCATCCATGAGCTCTACTGCCACGGGGTTATGATGCAATGCTACCAGGTTGGCAAGATAGCTGTTGGGTAAGGAATCGCAGTGGGCGCAAAGCACCATTTGTTCCTTGGGCGGCAAAGGATCGAGCGAAATTTTGATAGCCGTAACAAAGCAGAGGGTGCCTTCGGAACCAGTGATGAGTTTGGCAAGGTCGATGTTTTGAGGATCTTCGATGGCTTCATCGATAGCATAACCACAGCTGCGGCGGCGCAAAGACTTATCGGGAAAGTTGTCGGCTATCAGCTGACGCGTATCGGGGTCGTTGGCCCAGCCTTGCAGTTGATTGTATATTTTGTCAAGTAGCGGACTCCCCTGGCGGTCGGCTGTGGAGAAATGAGAGCCGTCGCTAAGAACGCCTTGCAATTCAAGGACATGATGGCGCGTGCTGCCGTAAACCAGACTATGGGTGCCGCACGAATTGTTACCGACCATACCGCCGATGCAGCATCGGTTGCTAGTGGAAGTCTCGGGACTAAAGAAAAGCCCGTGAGGTTTTAAGAAAACATTCAGTTCGTCGCGAACCACACCGGGTTCTACCCATACCCACCGCTCGGCTTTGTTGAATTTAAGAATGTGGTTGAAATGCTTGCTTATATCGACAATGATGCCGTTGCCGACCACTTGGCCAGCGATGCTGGTGCCACCCGCCCTAGGAATGAGGCAGGTGTGCATGCGCCGAGCCTGGTTGAGCAATTCAACAATCTCGGCTTCGTTCTTGGGGTAAGCTACGCCCAGCGGTATTTCGCGGTAAGCGGAGGCATCGGTAGCATAGGCAATGCGATGGAGCGGGTCGGTGAGTATTTGCATGGAAGGTTATGCTAAGTAGTCAATAATCGTTTGTAAAATCTTCTCTGAGGCATGTGCGTCGCCAAAGAGGTGGGGGAAATGTACAGGGTGGTCGACCAACTGGCGATAAGCCTGGGTGATTTTTAGATAGTCGGCATCGGCAATGATGCCAGCGCCATGGTCGACAATCTCAACCCATTCGGTCTCCGGCCGAAGGATGACGCAAGGTTTCTCGAAAAAGAAAGCCTCTTTCTGCACACCGCCACTATCGGTCATAACGATAAGTGCGTTTTGCTCAAGCATATTGATTTCGAAGAAAGAAGCAGGCGGGATGATTCGAATCTTTTGGCTTAAAGAGTCGAGCAGATTGCCATTTTCGAGAATCTTTTTTGTGCGGGGATGCAAGGGGAGAACAACGGGAATGTTGTCGGATTGGGAGATATCGGATAGCGCTTTTAGGATTGCCTGCAGACGTTCGGGGTTATCGGTATTGTTATCACGGTGAACCGTAGCAAGGATGTAGCGGCTAGATTGGAGACCCAACTCTTCGATGATGTTGCAACGCTCTTGGGCCAAGGATGCAAAATACATGCTATTGTCGTACATCACATCGCCGCAATTGCAGATGCGTCGGCCGCGGCCATTTTTGAAGGAGGCCTTGCTGTCGGCAAACCCTTCGTGGCGCAGATTATCGATGGCTGTTTGCGTGGGAGCGAAACAGATGCTGGCCAGCTGGTCGCAGACGATACGGTTAACCTCTTCGGGCATGGCCATATTGAAAGAACGCAAGCCGGCTTCGATATGGAAAACAGGCACATGAATCTTGGAAGCAGCCACAGCACCGGCAAGGGTGGAATTGGTGTCGCCATAAAGGATGATGCCATCGTAATGGTCGGAGAGCAGAACCTCCTCGATACCGGCAATCATTTTGGCAGTTTGGCTGCCGTGGCGACCGGAGCCAACGCCCAGATTGAAGTCGGGCTGGGGAATGCCGAGTTCGTCAAAGAATACTTGTGACATGTTGGCATCGTAATGCTGGCCGGTATGAAGGATTTTTTCCTCAATTTGGCTGGCAAAGACATTTTTTACAGCACGGCTGATGGCGGCAGCTTTAATAATCTGGGGGCGAGCCCCGATAACGGTGAGCAGTTTCATGTTATAACGTTTTTTGTTTAGGTGACATCTAAAAAATGATTTATCTAAATGGAGGGATTTTTAGAGCTCACCTTGATAATGTCGGCAAATTGTTTTGCCAAAGAAGTGTAGCTGAGGTGTTCCCAGGCATATTGATGGCCTTTTTCGCCCATGAGGGCGAGCTGGTGGGGGGCGAGTGCTGATAGCTGCGTGATGGCTTCTGCCACTTGCTGATAGTTTTCGGCCTCGACCTGTATGCCGCAGCCTACCCGCTGTACCAGGCTGTTGGGTTCGTCGACAGAAAAGATAATGGGCTTGCGGGCTGCCATGTAATCGGTGACCTTGTTGAACGAAGTGCCATATTGGTGCAAGATGCTATGCACACCTCCGGCATAACAGATGTCGAAAGATTGAATTACGGCAGGAATCAAAGTTTTGTCGACAGGCGGGAGGAATAAAACATTGTCCAGTTCCATTCGGCGGGCTTGGGCAATCAATTCGTCTTTCTGAGGACCCTGGCCAACGAGAACGAAAGCGATATCTTGGCGTTGGCGTAAGAGCGATGCTGCTTCGATGAGGATATGCATGGCTGTCGACTGGGTATGCCCTCCAGCAAAGCCGATAATCATCTTGCCTTCGGAATGGAGTCGAGAAAAAGTTTGGGCATGGACCGAATCGGCAGGCAGGGGCATGGGGTTGGTCCATTCGTGGGTTAGGAAACCATTGGGGATGCAAGTGAATCTGTCGTGGGACAGGCCATGCTGCTGCATGTGGGGAAAGGTCTTGTCGGGGATAGACACGATATGGTCGCAATGGCGATAGGCATAGTTCTCGCCCCGCTGGAGCAGCCAAATGAAAGGATGCCATTTGGAGTAACCGCCGATAATCATCGGCGAGAGGGGCCATAGGTCGTGAACTTCGTATATGAGTTTGGCATTGGCCTTGCGGGCAATATGCCGGCAAGGGTATATGTCGAAATTGTATACCGATGACGCAATTACAGCATCGGGCCGAAAATCGATCAGCTGGTGTTGGTGGCGATAAACCTCTTTTACAAATTCAGCCATGGTGAGCACCCGGGCAGCGCCGTTGCCTTGGTAGGAGCGGGTCGGCAGCCAAAGATAATCGATGCCATCAAGATTTTCGCGGCCGGGCAGCGGCTGCTGACGGCGTAGATGGGAGAAAGAGGCACCCACAATCATCACCTTGTGCCCCATGCGCACCCATTCGCGGCCCAGATAATAGGACCTGAATTCCATGCCATATTTTGGGGCACCAGCATAGTGACTGATAAGGAGGATGTTCATTGGCTTAGATACTGCTAATAAGCGCTTCGGCAATAGCCCGGATTTCTTCTCGTGTGATATAGGGGTGCATGGGGAGAGAGAGGACGCTTTCGGCCAAACGTTCGGCATTCATAGTGAGGGCATATTTGTGCACCTCTTTGAAAGCTGTTTGTTTGCTCATGGGAGTGGGGTAGTAAACCATGGAAGGAATGCCTTTGGCCTTGAGCTTTGCCTGGAGGGCAGCCCTATTGACAGATCCTTCGCCCGAAGGAACACTCAGCTTGATGGTATATTGCGCCCAGCTGCTGGTGTAGCCGTTGGGGATATGGGGAGTGGTGATTTGGATTTCTTTTTTAATGAATTTGGTCATGCCGTCAATCAGCTGGGTGTAGTATTCGGCAGCCTTGTTCACATCATTGAGCTCGTATTCGCGGAAAGCTTTGAGCTTGATGCGCAGTATGGCGGCTTGAAGGGTGTCCAAGCGTGAATTGAGGCCAATGCGTACATTATCGTATTTGAAGCTGCCCTTGCCGTGGACGCGATACGATTCGATGAGCGCAGCCCACTCGTCGTTGTCGGTAAAAACGGCGCCGCCGTCGCCATAGCAGCCGAGGGGCTTGGCCGGGAAGAAAGAGGTGGTGCTGATGTCGCCAAAGCTGCAAGCGCGGCGTACTTCGAACCCGTCGCCGTCAGGTTTGGGCAGGCGAATGCTGCCGCCAAATCCCTGGGCGCCATCTTCGATAAGGTACAGACCTTCGCGCTTGGTGATTTCGCGGATGGCAGGGAAATTGGCGGGGAGACCAAATAGGTCGACGGCAATAACGGCCTTGGGCCTGAGGGTCATCTGGTCCAAAACTGAGCGGATGGCGTCTTCAAGACTTTTGGGGTCGAGATTGAAGGTGCGGGGGTCGACATCCACAAACACAGGGGTGGCCCCTTCGAGCGACACCACTTCGGCAGAAGAGAAGAAGGTGAAGTCGGGAACGAAAACAGCATCGCCTTTGCCAACGCCGAGGGCTTTGAGTGCCAAGGTGAGGGCGTCGGTTCCATTGGCACAGGAAAGGCAATGTTTTACACCAACATAGTCGGCCAATTCATGCTCCAGTTCTTTAACGGGCCCGCCCATGATGAATGCGCCCGAAGTGGCAACATCAATCATAGCCTGGTCGATATCATTCTTTAATACTTGGTATTGTTTCTTTAAGTCGCGAAATTCCATGAAACAGAGGTTTTAATTAAGGCCGCCCAAAGGCAGCGTGAATATATTATTTATTTAATAAACGCGCGTACAATTCAAATAAGATGCTTTTCTGCGTACCCCAATTGTAGTGTTCTTGCACGGCCCGGCGCCCGTTTTCGCCCATCTGGCGAGCCTCGGCAGGATGCTCTAAGAGGTAGTTTACGGCATCGGCAATGGCCTGAGGGTTGTGAGGATCAATACAGAGTCCGCAGTTGTGACCTTCGATTATTTCCTTCCAAAGTTCGAAATCGGTAGCCACCACAGGTATGCCCGCCATCATGTATTCAAACATCTTCAGCACACCCAGCGTCCCTTTCCGGTAGCCCACATTGGGCGAGTAGTCGAGCAGCACCAAACCTATATCGGCCCGCTGGTACACGGTGTGAATCTCATCGGGAGGCAGCACTCCGAGGTACTCCACATGCTTCCACATTGGCAGCTGCTGCAGGCGATTGAAAAAGTCGGTGATGAAAACACGACCCGCCAGCAAATAATGGGCCGGAGTCTTTTCGAGACTGCGGATGATATTCTCGTGCATGTAGCGCTGCGCAATCTCGCCGGCGAAACAAACGTATTTCGTTTCAGCATCGTGCCATTGGTGGGGCGTATTCTTGAACTCGGGGTAGTTGGTAACCATCACGCTGACAGGATTTATCTGCTGCAGCCGTTCTAAGATGGTGGGGGTGACGGTAACGAGGGCATCGTAGCGGGCAAGCAGTCGGCGTTCGCGTGCGGCGTATAATTTTGACAAAGGCCGTTTGGACCATTCCGGCAGATACTCCTTGGTGAGAATCTGCATGGGCACATCCTCATGCGAATCGAAAACAACACGCTTGCCTCTTTTCTGTAACGATAATCCTAGGCTTATCAGCTCGGGGTCGTGGAAATGATAGAGGTCGGCATTCACCTCAATGGCCTTGTCGAGCACCCGTTTCAGGTAGAACTGCCTTTTGATGCGTCCGGCCGGAAGGGGAACCCCTATTCGGTGGATTCCTTCAACCACAGCGTCTTCCACATTGGGCGCTATAAGGAATACCTCATAACGTTCGGCCAACGATAAGCACTCTTTGAAAAAGATGCGCACATCGTTGGCCGGATGAATGCTAGTGACATGGCAAATGCGTGTCGTCATAAGCAGGGCATGGGATTATTAATACTTCATATCGGTCCATCCGAAGGGGTGAGCCGATAAAGGCATTTTGGCCAGGGGGTGATAGTCGCCTTTGAGACCGACGGGGGTGGAATGGCGGATATCGCTGACGATTTGGATGCAGTTGCGGGCCTCGCTGATGCGGAAACCGTTGCCGGCCAGAATCTCCTGGTAGCTGCGGGTGTGAAGCTCGGTAAAGCCTTGGCTGAATTCGAACTCGTCGCCGTCGATCATGATGGTGCGGTAGGTGCGTTTTTCGCCTTGCACAGCATTCTCGGGCAGGCAATCGGCATTGATGCTGAGGAAATAGCGAACGCGAGCCTGGGCAAACTCAAGATAGCCGGCCACACGGTCGTGGGCCATCACATGAACGATGTTCTCCTGTACCGGACCAAAAATCCACTGGAGCATATCGTAGAAGTGCACGCCGATGTTGGTGGCAATGCCGCCGCTCTTATGCACATCGCCCTTCCATGACGAATAGTACCATTTGCCGCGGGAGGTGATATAGGTAAGGTCTACATCGTACTTTTTGTTTTTGGGGCCTTCCTCAACCTTTTTCTTCAGCGCCACGATGGCCTCGTGCAAACGAAGTTGGAGGATGGTATAGGCTTGGTGGCCGGTTTCGTTCTCCAGTTCCACCAGGTTGTCGATGTTGTAAGGATTCAGCACCAGGGGCTTCTCGCAAATCACATTGCAGCCCAAACGAAGACCGTAGCGGATAAAGGCGTCGTGGGTGTAGTTGGGGGTGCAGATCGAAAGCCAGTGGAGGGGGTTGTCGGTATGCTGCTGTTTGGAGCAATAGCGGTCGAACTGTTCCTGCTCGGTAAAGAAAGAACAATCGGGAAACGAGCTGTCCAAGCGGCCAACGCTATCGAATTTGTCATACGCGGCCAGCAGGTCGTTTTTTGTATCGGCAATGGCCTTGAGGTGGCGGGGGGCAATATATCCGGCAGCGCCTATTAATGCAAAGTTAGCCATAGATTCGTGATTAAGAGGATTATGCTTGTATGTTAGGATTCGAAAAAAAACATGATTGTCAATTACAGTCTGCCGTCAACCAGTTCGCGAGGCATGATGGCCTTCACATCGTAGATAACGTGGTTCTTCTCCAGCAGGTTGTCGAAGTTGATTTCCATTTCACGGAATTCGCGATGAGCAACAGCGATAATGGCAGCGCTATATTTGCCGGCGGGCAGTTCGTTGACAATGTCGATGCCATACTCGTGTTTCACGCGTTCGGGCGAAGCCCAAGGATCGTAAACGGTAATGTCGGCATTATATTCCTGCAACGCATTGTAGATGTCGATTACGCGGGTGTTGCGCACGTCGGGACAGTTCTCCTTGAAGGTGAAACCCATGATAATCATTTTTGAGCCCAGCACCTGGATGCCTTTCTTGAGCATCAGCTTGATGGTTTGGTTGGCCACATAAGCGCCCATACCGTCGTTCATGCGGCGGCCGGCCAGAATAATCTCGGGGTTGTAACCGAGGCGCTGTGCGCATTGAGCAAGATAGTAAGGATCAACAGAGATGCAGTGTCCGCCCACGAGACCGGGGTTCATCTTAATGAAGTTCCACTTGGTTCCGGCAGCCTCAAGCACATCGTTGGTGTCGATGCCCATGAGGGTGAAGATCTTCGACAGCTCGTTCACAAAAGCAATGTTGATGTCGCGTTGGCTGTTTTCGATTACTTTGGCTGCTTCGGCCACCTTGATGCTGGAGGCGCGGTGGGTACCGTTGAGCAAGACGCTGGCATAAACGTTGTCAATAATCTCGGCCACTTCGGGAGTAGAGCCGGAGGTGATTTTTTTGATTTTTTCAACCGTATGCACTTTGTCGCCGGGGTTGATTCGCTCGGGGCTGTAGCCTGCAAAGAAATCGACATTATACTTCAAGCCCGAAACTTTTTCAACCACAGGAAGACATTCATCCTCGGTAACGCCGGGGTAGACCGTAGATTCGTACACCACGATATCGCCTTTGCCAATGACCTTGCCGATGGTTTCGCTGGCGCCATACAGAGGAGTGAGGTCGGGGTTGTTGTTGCGGTCCACGGGGGTGGGAACGGCAACAACATAAAAGTTGCAACCCTTTATCTCTTCAAGGTTGGCGGTGCAACGGAAACCATGGTTCTTAATGGCATCCTGCAGCAGTTCATCGCTAACTTCAAGGGTGCTGTCGTGTCCGGCCATCAATGCGTCTACACGGCCCTTGTTCATGTCGTAACCGATAGTGGGATACTTGGTCGAGAAAAGACGTGCCAAGGGCAGTCCTACATAGCCCAAACCAATCACTGCGATCTTAATGTCTTGCATATTAT
>JAGHRY010000106.1 GCA_018066145.1 Candidatus Colimorpha merdihippi
CATAAACTGAAATATTAAGATGAAAACTTATATGCCCTTAGATGGGCTCAAGTGGTGTCGCGATAGCGACTCTGCTCATTGTGATATGCCTCAAAATGCCGTTCTCGGACGGCCTGGGGGGGGAGGGATGAGTGTCGCATTTTAATACCCGCGGTACATTTTTTTTCTCCCATTTTGTCACAAAAACTGGTTCTGTATCGTCTAATAATGTAGAACGTATGGCAAATCGATATGCTGGATAAGGATCACTATAAACAGTACAATGAGTTGTTGGCGCGTAACCATCAGCTCATCCTTCGTATCTGCTTCCTCTATGGCAGGCACGATATGGAGTATCGCAAAGATCTCTATCAGGATATTGCCGTCAATCTGTGGCGGGGAATGCACTCCTTCCGGCGACTTAGCAAAGAGTCTTCGTGGGTATGGAAAGTGGCTAAGCATACGGCCATCGACAAGATGCGTAGCCGCGCCGGTCATCCCGATATTGTGTCCACAATTCCTGCCGATGTCGCATTCGCAGAATCTCCTCATTCGCAACGTCTTGACGATATTCTTGAAGCCGTGGCACATCTCCCCGACGAAGACCAGTTGCTGGTGATGGCCAGGCTCGATGGCGAAAGCTATGAGGAATTGTCGAAGCGTATGGGCCTCCCGCCAGAACTTCTTCGCAAACGCTATAGTCGCATTATTCATAAAATCAAGGAAATGCTAAATGAATAGTTATGAAAAATGATAAGGATATTTTTTCGGGCTTGGAGTCCGAATGGAGTCGTGAGCTTGCCGAACTTTCTGCTTTGGTAGAATCCAATGCCGATGGCCTGTATGCCCGCATCGGCAAAGTTCAACGCGCCAGAAAACGCAACCTCCGTGTTGTGGCCTGCAGCATAGCTGCGGTGGTTCTTGCCGCCACTGGGTTCTGGTGTTACCACGTATTGAAGCCCATGCCTGCTGCCGAGTTGCCCCGGCTGGCCGCGCTCCCGTCGAGTGTTGAGAATGAAGAATCTAACCCAACCTCCCTGTCGCTCCAACAAGCACCTTCAAGCCCCAAAGCAGCAAGGGGTGCCAAATCTGTTGCGGGCAGTTCGTTTGATTCTGTTTCGGCCCAATCCCCTAATACCAATTCTCCGGCAAATATCGTCGACACCCGTCCATTCCCTTGTGACGATTCTGCTGCCCCCCGGCCCACCGTAGATATCTGCAATTCTTTGGTATCTATCAGCGCAGCCGGTTCGGCCGACTCGTCCTATGTTCGATTCCCTGCTGTATGATTGTCAGTTGATTGTAATATACCTAATTAGTCAAATTCAAAATACCGATTATGAAAAAATATTTCTTCGTAGTAATCTTAGCTCTCATAACCATACCGGTGCTGTCGCAAGAAAACAACAAGTATGTGCAGTACCTCGACATGAGCGAATCCCCCGAAATCGCCATTATTGTTCAGGGTTGCCATTCCACCGTAATCATCTATCAGGATACGATTGATTATGTGGCACTCAACTATCCCTATATGCCTGATACCTCACGACTGCCCGTAAAGCTTTTCGTTTTTGAAAAAGAACGATCCACATTATTTCTCAACGGTCTCGGCCGCGAAGGAATCATGGAGGTTCATCTCAAGAATCCATCGTGGTATATCGTGGCTACTGGCTACAACGAAGTATACATCAATACCAACGACCGAAATTGTCTCGAATTGGATATGCTCAGGGTTCAAACCGATGGCTATGCCTCGGTAACATTGCCTTCGCAAGTCAAAGCAGAGGTGGTCAGTTTGGTGGCCATGGACCACTCCTCCATTATTTATGAACGATATGAGGCTGATTATTATGGCGAAACGACTTCGGAATTTGCCATTGTTCGCGGTTCCTACCGCAATGGTGAATATGTGTATCCGGGCAGAGATAGAAAAACCGTGGGTGAATTGTTCCCAGATCTCAAAAGAAAATTCCATTAATGATATAATGCCAATATGAATACTTGAATCTTTTTAGTTTTTTCCCCGTCTTCATAAGAATCAATGGTTCGGTAGAAAAAAATAATGTTTAGGCTTTGCATTAAAGTTGTGCATGACAATAGTTTTTTTGTAATAACTTGATTTTCATTACAGAAATGCGAAAAAATATTGCCATGCACAATTTTTTTGGAAGAAATTATTAACAAATTGATTCATCCAGCAGGTAAAATAATTGTATTTTTACACCGAATTACAATTGATAGCAATATGGATAAAGTTAGAGAAGTCCAGCAGTTTGAATTTACCGTGAAAGTATATTTCTTATTTGGTGATTGGTGATTAGTGACGAGA
Source organism: Candidatus Colimorpha merdihippi (assembly GCA_018066145.1). Classification (GTDB taxonomy): domain Bacteria; phylum Bacteroidota; class Bacteroidia; order Bacteroidales; family P3; genus Colimorpha; species Colimorpha merdihippi. Next base: position 2,309 of record JAGHRY010000106.1, read on the forward strand.
CCAGTCTGATTTAATCACCAGTCACTAGACAGTTCAATTTTTTTTCGCAGCAGATGTAAGATTTGGAGAGGTTGCGCGTTATATAGACAGATTAAAAAAAAACAACGATTATGAAACGGTCAATCCTCGGCCTCATGCTGGCCCTAGTAGGCATGGCGATGATAACCTCTTGCACGGATCGTAATGCTTTTGTAGTCACAAAATACAACCTCAACAACCAGACGGAACACAAGGTGGCCGTCGTGTCGGCCACTCTGGGAGATGTGGTTATAGAACCTGGTCATACCGCCCAGATTGGCTTTCTCGAAGGCTTTGCTCCCTGCCTGAATGCTGGGGGTGCCATAGGAGGACCATTTGGGTATGTGTCGGCAGAGGTAACCTTTGACGACACCCTTGCCACCCATTTCATCTTGGAACAGCTGGACCACGGGGAGGCAAACTGCATCCCAGCCGAACACAACCTCTTGTTGGATTCCAGTTATGAGAATACCTTGCAGACCGAGCATGAATGGCAGATGACCTACACCCTCACCGAGGATGACTACGAGCGCTGCAAGGGCGATTAAATTATGACAGAACGGACTTATTCTAAAATGCCATTCCACATGAAAAAGTACATCCTCGTCCTATTTTCGACCCTGTTGCTGTCGGGTTGCGTAGTCATCCGCATGGAGAAACCTACGGTGAAGAACTACAACAGGGTGAGGGCTATGAGCGAGCTGACACCCATCACCGTAGAGCAGCTACGCCAGATGATAGCCACCGACACTACCCACTACAAGGTGGTGGTGCTTACCAGCGCCACCTGCGGCCCCTGCCTGACGGCCATGCACGACACCTATCCCCAAAAGATGGCCGAATGCGACACCAGCCTGGTGCGTTGGTATTTTGTGGAGGAAGACTACAGTTCGGCGCAATATTTGGACGAGGCGCTGCGCAACCTCGACATCAGCCAGCCCCGATATTGGATCGACGACTCTCTGCCCCAGTACCGTCCGCTGATGGTCAAGAGCATGTGGCAGATGGTATGGAAAACCTTCCGCTATTGGGGACAGGATTATTCGGCCGCCGGTATCGAGGTAGCCGACGACCGACTTACCAACATTATCAACGCCCTTGCCCCAACGGAGCCGCACCCCATCACGGACTTAGGCACCCCTACTACGCTGATGTTCAACCCCGACGGAAAGCTGAAATGCACCTACCTGCAGAACTACTATGGCTACACTGGGCTTTACCCCACCGACATCAGGGACATCACGGTGCCCGTGACCCAGCTGGACTATATGGAGGTGGACACCCTCAGAGGCCTCACGCCTGCCAACACCGAGCCCAAGGTGTGCACCCCCGATGGCTGCCAATAGCCGAAGCCCACATTCATCGTCATGATGCTCCTATAGGGCGTTGTGGGCCTGTACAGAACATTCAAGCTGATATATTTAATTATCAATAAATATTTGAAATCGTTTTACAAATACAATAACACATGAAAAGATTACTAATTTTGGCCTTCGTGGCTATGGGACTGGCAGCCATGACCAGCTGCAAAAAAGACTACAATGACCTCATCCTCGGCAAGTGGACAAATACCAGCGAGAGTGTTATACATGGTCCGTCTGGAGAAGATCCCGTCTCTGCAGGTAGGTTCCTTCTGGACTTCACCGCCGACTCGGTGGTGGTGATGTACCCCCAAACGGATACTATCCAATCAGCCTACAGGCTCTACCAGGAGAACGGGGTGCAGATGCTGATTCTTGATGATTACTGGCTCACCTTCGAAATTGAAGATCTCAACAGAAACAAGATGGTACTCAAAGATCGCTTTTACCCTAATGAACCTGACCCCCCCCTTGAATATCCCGAATTCTACTACAGATGGGAGATGAAGCGGGCGAAATAGTCCCCACCCCTAACTGGCGAATAAT
>JAGHRY010000218.1 GCA_018066145.1 Candidatus Colimorpha merdihippi
ATATAGTTATGAAATATAAGTTGCTAAAGAAATATAATACTGCTCTATACCATTTCGTATTGGATATGCAGAAGGTTCCCCTCTCCTATCTAGTGAAACATTTTTTCGACTACTACAGACTGTTTAAATCCAAAGGGCTTTCGCTAGAGGAGTATTATAACTATTCGTTTGAGAATCGTGATTTGCAATACCGAGAATCGTTTTTGGGGAAAAATGAAGAGCGGTTTTATTTGGATTTGCTGAATCCGATGAAATACTATATCCTATCCAGAAATAAATTTTGGGCTCATAAAATGTTGGAAAACATAGGTGTGCGTAAGTCGGAGCTGTATTGCTACTACCACCCTGAAGCCACCTACCCACAGAATCAGGATTATGCGAGCGATTTGCATAATGTGCTCCGTATCCTGCAGTCAAAAAATGCGAGTTCTTTTGTAATGAAAGCCACCGAATCTTCGCATGGTGATAGCGTGATGGTGATTTCGAAGGTGGAATATCATGAAGATGATGCACATCTGACATTGTTTAACGGCCAGAGCTGTAAACTTTCGGAGGTGCTTAAAGACCAGCCATTGATTTTTGAAAGCGTTGTGCGTCAGACAGAACAGTTTGCCCAATTGAATCGTTCATCGGTGAATACGCTTCGATTCATGACTACATTATACCCGAATAAAGAAGCAAAGGTAATTGCAGTATGGGGAAAAGTCGGCCGGCAGGGTGTGTGTGTGGACAATGCCGGAGGTGGAGGAAATGTGGATTTTGGTGTTGATGTAGAAACAGGAACACTGTTTAATGTTTACCGTTTTGACAGTATGCGCAATATGGAGCGTATTGAATGTCACCCGGATAGTAATATGCAGCTGAACGGTATGGTGGTTGAGAATTGGGAAAGTATCAAGCAGCAGGTGATGGATTATCAAAAAGCTATCCCGTTCTGCAAAGCAGCCGGATGGGATATTGCCATTACTGACGAAGGCCCTGTGGTGGTGGAAGTAAATGATTTTTGGGATTGCACCGGACAGCTTTTCTTGGGGAGAGGCTGGCGGAATGAGATAAGGGATTGCTATAAGGCTTGGCAAAAAGCCAATAAAAGATACCCTATGGAACGACAGCTAAATGTTTTGGGTAGTAAGCATTTGAAAAAAATCGTTGCCAGATAGCAGCAAGCATAGCAAAGTATTGTATAAAAACTGAAGGATGGCAGTAGCGCATGAAAGAATAGCGTATATCGACCTTGCAAAAGGGTTTTGCATTCTGCTAGTGGTAGTATACCATATTATGGGTTATTACGTGGTGGAATCGCCGGTAAATACCTATGGCAGGATGTTTCGGTTGCCATTGTACTTCTTTCTGTCGGGAGTGTTTTTCAAGACCTATGGCGGCTTTGTCGATTTTCTCAAGCGGAAAACCAACAAACTGCTAGTACCATTCGCTTTCTGGTATTTGATAGGGTCGGTAGGAATGTCGATGCTGCTTAGGTATGGTTTCAATCGCAAACTTATGGGAGCAAAGTATTTTACCTTGGGTCCGGCGTTAACCGATTTCGTTATGCGCGATACATTCCCGAATGTGGCTATTTGGTTTTTGCTGTGTTTGTTCGAGGTCAATATCTTGTTTTATTTGATTTACAAAATCTCTAACGACTGCACCAAAGAAAGGACTTCGGTTATTGTTGAATTGTCGTTGCTATCAGGCATTATTGGATTGGTGCTTGGTGGCATGCATGTGAATATTCCTTGTTTTGTTGATTCGGCCTTGACAGCCTTGCCTTTTTTTAGCTTTGGATATCTGCTGAATCAAAATACCGATATCTTGCGGCCTAACAAATATGATAGATTCAATCTAATATATGTAGTTTCAGCTTTAGGGGCTGTATGTGCTGCTACTTATTGGTTTGGTCCAGAACTGAATCTGAGGGCCAATGAGTTCAATCGGTCGGCCGCCTTAATGTTGTATCCGGCAGGCATCATTGGCACCATGGCTATGGTGTTGTTAGCAAAAGCTATAGGGCATTTACCTGTAGTAAGCTATTTTGGACGGTATTCGATAATGATATTGGTTACCCACATTGTGCTAATGCAGCTGTGGTTTTATGCCATCCGCCCGTTGCACCTGCCAAGAATGGAGGCGGCTTTGCTCAATATTTTTCTTACGCTCTCGTCCTACTTTGCTTTGATACCTCTAATGCGGAGGCTCTTGCCTCATGTTACAGCACAGAAGGATCTGATAAAACTCTGATTATATGCCAAAAGTAAGTGTTGTTGTTGCTGTATATAACGTGGCTCAGTTTATAGAGCAGTCACTTCGATGCCTGTTAGAACAGACCTTGGAAGATGTGGAATTTGTAATAGTAGATGATTGCACTCCGGATGACAGTATGGAAATATTGGCTCGAGTGGCAGCAGAGTATCCTCAACGAAAGTCGAGATTGAAAATAATTCGCCATGATGTGAACCAGGGAGTAGCAGTTACGAAGAACGATGGCATCAGGGCTGCTGAAGGGGAATATGTAATTATTCTGGATCCGGACGATTATTTTGAGCGGGATATGCTGTCTATTTTGTATGAACGAGCTGCGGAGAGTGATGCCGATATGGCAATATGCGATTACTATAAAGTATCGTCAGAAAGAAAAAAGAGAGGAACAGTAGTCCCGAATAAACCCATTGAGAATGGGTTGAACGTTCGAGACGACATTATCAATCGCGAGAGTGACGGATTTATGATGATAAGGCTTGTGCGGCGAAGCATTTACCAGCAGCCTGGCTTTTTATGGCCGGTAGGCCGATTTGCCGAGGATATTGTGTATAGCACAATCACAGCCTATTATTCGAAAAAAATAGTGTATGTCGACCAGCCGCTTTACTATTATGTTCAACATCAAGGATCATTGGTTCATGGATTCACCGAAGAGAAGACACTTATGATAGTAGAGAGCCTGATGGCAAATATTGACATCATCATACAGTTTTTGAAGAATGAGGGGTGTGAAGACAAGTATTGGCTAGGTATATTGAGGCAGAAATTGCGTGCAAGGAATCGACTATTGCCGTTGGCACGAAGTCGAAAATATCGAAAGATGTGGTTCCGGATTTATCCTGAGTTGAACAAGATATTGTTCTGGGGTGATGAAAAGTACCATTCATCATATAAAGAGAAATTGTGGTTCTTTGTTATGTATTTCGGATTGTATGCAAAGCTCCGAAACCGTTTGAGCAAACCCAAATACCGTCCATGGCCACAATGGTCGGTGTGGCCTGTAAATAATAAGTAATCAGTATGAGTTCAGTTTTGACAATTAAAGAGGTACAAGCCCTCAGTTTGAAGATTTTGTTGGATGTGCACGATTTTTGTGTACGAAATAATATTTTGTATTCTCTTTCGGGAGGGACGTTGATAGGCGCAGTTCGAGAGAAGGGGTTCTTGGAATGGGATGATGATGTAGACATATATATGCTCCGCCCTGATTATGAGAGATTCATTCATACATATAAATCTGAGAATTATCGGGTTTTATCGATGGAAACAGATCCCGATTTCTGTCTGCCGTTTTCGCATGTTACCGATTTTACGAGCACTCAAGTGGTGCAGCTGTACCTTCCATATTATCGCAAGCCTAGCGGGGTGAAAATTGATATTTTCCCGATTGATTCTGTATCGGATGATGAATCCGAATTTGACGATCAGTTTGAAAAGCTCATGGAAATAGGAAAGCGGGCTATGTATGCTAGAAAGGCTATGCATAAGTTCTCCTTCAGAAAACCATTGAATTGGAATATCGACTTGTTGAAACGCAAACTGAGAACTGGGAATGGCAAAGAAGCATTTGAAACAGCCCATCAGATAGATGCGCTGGCAAAGCAGCATGAATTTGGATCGACAGGCAGTTTGGGACTTATGTGCCTTCCTTATAGACGCGTTCGCCAAAGATTTTCAAAGGAAGATTTTAGTCATTGTGTTGACGTGACATTCGAAAACCATCAGCTGCATATTATGAATGGTTATCACAATGTGTTGGTGGCTGCATTTGGTCCTGATTATATGACCCCTCCCCCAGTGGAAGCCAGAGCCCAACACCACATCATATATGGGCATAAATAGTCATTATTCATTTATGAGATAATGGCCTTGGCTGGCTGAATCCTTGGTTGAGTGCCTATACTGGCAGAACTATTAGTATTAGAAATAATGAAACAGCTATCTTTACAAGATATAAAAGACCAGAGTTTGGAAATATTGCAGGATGTTCATGATTTCTGCGAAAAGAACGGCATCGTTTATTATCTGGCGGCAGGAACTTTGCTTGGTGCCGTTCGGCATAAGGGTTATATTCCTTGGGATGATGATGTGGATGTGTTTATGCTGCGCCCTGAATACAATAAGTTTATATCATTATATCAGTCAAGTAGATATGAACTAATGGCGATAGAGAACGATAAGGATTGTATCAATCCATATGCTCATGTGGTGGATTTGAAGAGGACGTATGTGAAAAATATGTATTATCCCCATCACCGAAAACATTTCGGGTTGAAAATAGATATCTTTCCTTTGGATATGGCATCGGATAGCAGAGAAGAGTTTGATGCCCAGTTTGATGAGATGTTGGCAGTTGGACAGTATCTATGGAAAGCACGTCATGCCAATTGCCATTTTGATTTAGGCAAGCCTTGGGAATACAATAGAAAGCTGTTTGCTGACAAACGTCATTACAAGAATGGAAGGATGGCAAGGCAATTTGTGGAACAAATTGATGCAATAGCACAAAGAGTGCCTTGGGGTACGACTCAGCATGTGGCACTCCAGGCTTGTCCACTAAAAAATGCTCGACAGTATTTTCGGATAGAAGATTTTAATGAGCGTGTGCTTCTGGATTTTGAAGACCGAAAATTTTGGGCACCGAAGAACTATCATGAGGTTCTTACTGCAGAATTTGGCAATTATATGACTCCTCCGCCAGAAGATATGCGGCATGGAGAACATACGTGGGATATATATTTCAAGTAGCTATTATATGAAAAAGGTAATCACATACGGCACATACGATTTGCTCCATCAGGGTCATATCAATCTGTTGCGCCGTGCTAAGGAATTAGGCGACTACCTGATTGTAGGTGTCACCTCGGATAGTTTCGATATCGGACGAGGAAAACTGAATGTGAGAAACAATGTTCTAGAACGTGTGGAAGCTGTAAAGGCAACAGGATATGCAGACGAGGTGATAATCGAAGATTATCTGGGTCAGAAAATCGACGATATCCAGAAGTACGAGGTGGATATTTTTGCCATCGGATCCGATTGGGTGGGGAAGTTCGACTATTTGAATGAGTATTGTAAGGTAGTATACCTCCCGCGTACAGAAGGAATATCTTCAACACAGTTGAGAGCAGAAACACAGCTGATCAGCCGATTGGGAATTATTGGATCAGGTCGAATAGCGAAACGTTTTGTACCAGAAGCTGCCGTTGTGAATGGGGTGGAAGTTACAGCTGTATATAACCCCGACCAACAAGAATGCCAGGCATTTGCGGAAAAATTTGGCATCGATGGATTTTCTGATTTTGAATTGTTTATAAATCGGGTGGACGCCGTTTATATAGCAACACCGCATAAATCTCATTTTGAATATGCAAAGCGTGCTATCAAATATGGGAAGCATGTATTGTGCGAGGTGCCGATGACATTGTCGCTAAGCGAATCTAAAGAACTGTTTGATTTGGCAGAACAACAAGGTGTAGTTCTATTAGAGGCAAATAAGACAGCTTATTGTCCTGCTTTTAACCACTTGGTCACTTTGGTGAAGAGCGGAGTGGTGGGTCAGGTGGTTGATGTTAGAGCCTCGTTGTCGAAGATGGTACATGCTCCAATACGTGAGTTGGATCCTGAACAGGGTGGTGGAGCAATGAATGAGCACGCGTCGATTACCTTGCTGCCCATCTTAAAAATCTTAGGTTTAGATTATAGTACGGTAGGATTCCATTCACGCTATGAGGGTGGAGTAGATGTTTTTACCAAAATGGTTATAAACTACCCTCATGCCACAGCAGCCATCACATTAGGCGTTGGTGTGAAGACCGAAGGCGACCTAGTGATATCGGGTACAAAGGGATATGTGTATGTGCCGGCTCCCTGGTGGCTGACAGAATATTTCGAAATCAGGCATGAAGATCAGAGTAAAAATAAGAAGTACTTCTATAGCTATGATGGTGATGGTCTTCGCTACGAAATCCAGGAATTCGTTTCCATGATTATCAACCATAGGCACCGTAGCTATAAGTTAAGCAAGCGTGAGAGCCTCACGATGGCCACTATTATTGAAATGAGCAATAAAGGAACAAATGTTACACGTATATGATTAGCAAAGCGTTAGTGGTAGGAGGGGCCAACGGGATAGGATTAGCAATTGCACACGAATTGGCTGCACGAGAGTCTGTACAGCAAGTGTATGTGGTAGATAAAGTTCAACTGACACCCGAATTTTCGCATAAAAAAATATCTGCTTTCCAATTCGATTTGACACAGGATGATTATTCATTCTTTGATCGGTTTGATGATATCGATGCGCTGATGATAACGGCAGGCTTTGGCCGTTTGTCGTTGTTTAAAGAGATTCCCGAAAAACATATTGCGGACTCTTTTAATGTGAATACAATTCCGGTAATGCGCTTGATCAAAAGGTTTTATCCTCTATTGGAGTCTTCTCGAGACTTTTATTGCGGCGTGATGGTGAGTATAGCAGGATTTATGTCGTCACCTTTTTTTGCAGTATATGGTGCAACAAAAGCGGCATTAAAAATCTTTATCGAGAGTGTGAATGTGGAACTGGCAAAAGCGGGGACGAATAACCGTATACTGAATGTTTCACCTGGGAGCATCAAGGGTACCAGTTTTAATTCAGGAAAAACTGATTTGAGTCAGACCAAGGAGCTTTCTCGGCAGATTGTTCATCATTTGGAACAAAAGGACGACTTGTTTATTCCGATGTATGATGAGGTGTTTCGTGCCGTATTAGAACGCTATCATGAGGATTTTCGAAAAGAAGGAGAACATAGTTACGACTATAAGATTCAGTCTGGACGGGTAAAATAACAATCATATTTAGAAACAGATTAGTAATCTTCAGAACCAATGAATGTATTCCGTAAACCTATATCGGTTTTGAGCAAATGTGCAAGTGCCATATTTCATGGCTTGTACATGTGGGTGTGGCTGCGTCCTCAGCAGTTGGTAGAACTTATTTTTCGTCCAGAGTTTTATACTTCTCCAACATATTATCCAGAGCACCCGGAGCGACTTCGATCCCATTGGAGTCAGTTCTGGAATCAGGTAGGCGAGATTTTGCGTTTTGGACGCATCAATACGCTTTATTTCCTTTGCGGCTATGATGTGAAAACCCGCGAAGAGCAGAAGGAATATGTGCATTACAATACTTTTATGCGACGCCGTATCGAACTGAATGCGGCTTCAGGTATCAGTTGTGCCAGCATTCTTCGCGACAAACTTGTGTTTGCTGTTTATTCCGACGGTTTGGGATTGAATAATGCCAACAATCTGTTTTTTACAGTAGAAGGCGTGCTATATGATTTTGCTTCTAAGAAATCTGTTGGCTATGATGCTATTTCCGGATTGGGGAATAAGAGACTGTTCTGCAAGCCTTTAGACGGGCAATGCGGAAGGGGCATATTTGTGATGGAAGTGGAAGATGGGAAAGTGATGATTGAAGGAGAGGTGAAAGATGAAGAGGCCCTTCGTTCACTATTCGCCAAGGGACGTTATCTGGTGCAAGAGTTTATCACCCAGCATCCCGAAATGAGTCGACTGCATCCTCAGTCGATCAATACCATCCGGCTGCTGACGGTTAGGAGTTTGAAAGACGGACAGATACATGTGATGCCGTCTATCTTGCGCGTGGGGACCGGCGATAGCATCGTGGATAACACTACACAGGGCGGATTGGCCATAGGCATCAATTTAGACAATGGATATTTGAAACAATATGGTTTCTACAAACCCGACTTTGGCTTAAAGGTTGACGAACATCCCGATAGCAAGATTCGCTTTGCCGAATTTCAAATTCCCTATTTCGCCGAGGTGGTCCGCCAGGCGAAGTACTATCATTCGATGTTGCCTGATTTGCACTCGATTGGATGGGATATCGCCATTGGAGAAAACGGTCCTATCTTTATCGAGGGTAACGACAATTGGGAGATTACCGGTCCGCAAACTTGCAATGGGGGATTGCGAAAGTATTTTGAAGAATACTTCTTCGCGTAAGTAATAATGCCTTGGGTATGGAAGCAAATAGAGATATAATATTATGATAGAAAGGAAATTGGCTACAGTATTGGCAAAATGGGATGGAACGATTGGATGAACTGGTCTCCAAACGGCTGATACTAGAGTCATTATTGGTTTACGCAGCGCTATATTCAGTAAATCTCTTATTCGGATATAAATCGATGTTCCTTAGTCTGTCGGCAGGCTTTTTCTATTCGGTTTGCATTATTTATGCCTATTACCATATTGGCTGCCTCAAAGGTGTTTTGAACTATTTGGAATCGTATGGCAAATTGGGACTCACCAATTATTCTTTCCAAGGTATCTTTGGCGTCACTTTTGTTTATTTCTTTGGACCTAAAGTCCTCACATACGGTTTCCATACGTTGGTTGCTGTAATGTTGGTGTTTAATATCTGTCAAGCATTATTTTCGCATTGGTGGCTCAAAATACATAAATATGGCCCGTTGGAATATCTTTGGCGGTCGCTGACAGAGATGAAATTATTGGGCAATGCAAAATAGAAGGATTTGGTTTTCAACGACTTATTCGACCATTCGAAAGCTTTTCCTTAAACAATTACTAATTGAACGAGGTAATAAATCTAATGGTATTTGAAAACCCATTGCGGAACTGATTCTCGAAAACAAACACCCACTTCCACCGCCCAAAGAACACTCATTCTACGGGGATCCTACGGGGTAGCTCCGATCTCTAGGAGCGGACAGACCCCGTAGAATCCCCGTAAAATGAGCATCGTTAGGGCAAACGACGTACTGTTGATTTGAAGTTATTGGAGTTTTGAAGTTGGGAATTGGACAGCAGCCGTTTCATTAACTACATCAGCTACTAACCCTATAAACTGCATAAAAAAACATCAACCATATCTAGAATCTAGAATGGATTTTTTGATGCATTACACAAAAACGGCGTTCTAGATTCTAGATTTGGGCATTTTTGAGAAACTTTAGCACTGGTCGCTGCTAGGTTAAATTAGTTGAACTGCACATATTTAGAACAAAAGCTGCCTAGAATGTACCGAGACTGTTTTTATGCACATCAACGGTTGGAATGGCTAGAAAATCTAGAATTGATTCTATATTTTCTAGATGGATTAATTCCGCCAAAGGATATTTGAAAAAATGTTTGTATAACTTATCATTGAAGATGGGAAATTTTTTATACGCTACACTTAAACGGACTCGCCTTTGGACGATTATTTCTAGAATTTATGTATATAATAATAAAGGAATAAAGCGTTCTGCCGAAAAGACAATAGCCAAATATGTTGGCAAAGATATCTCTACAAAGGATTATCGTCGCTACAAGCGAGAGATTAGATGGGCATTTATTATTGATCATTGGCAGCCTAGTGAATATTTCACCTATGGCTATCGCAATCTATCAAAAAGTGAGATTAGAAACTTCGTTACCGAATATGAAAAAGATTCATTTTGCACCCGTGTGAATTCTTCTCGGGCACAAGAAATAATCGGAAACAAGTGTAATACATATGAGGTTTTTCATGAATACTTTCGCCGCGATGTATGTGAAGTTACCGATTTCGAAAAAGATAGAGAAACGATAGAAGCATTTGTCGCAAAACATCATCGTTTTGTCGCAAAACCGAATAAAGAGTCCATCGGTAGGGGAATTTGTTTTATCGAGAATGGCAATCTTGATGCCGTGCAATCTCTGACTAAGGAGTATCGATCAGGCTTAATATTAGAGGAATTGATACAGCAAGATGCCACTATGGCCATGTTCAATCCGGATTCGGTAAATACAGTCCGCGTGCCTACTTTTACTAAGGATGGTGCGGTGCACATATTGCCTCCAATTGCCAAATTTGGCCGAAAAGGCATCCGAATGGACCATAGTGGGAAGGGCGGTTTGTTTGCTTCGGTAGATAGGAAAACGGGGCAGCTGTTCAACGTACTGGATCGTCACCTCAATAAGTATGCTGTACATCCTGATTCGGGTGTGAAGATTGAAGGATTTGTTCTGCCGCAATGGGATGAGTGCCTTGCCATTGTAAGAAAACAAGCCCTTGTTATTCCAGAGGCTCAATATGTCGGATGGGATATGGCATATAGTACAAAGGGATGGCTGTTGGTAGAGGGGAACTCTCGAGGACAGCTATTCACACAGCAAGCTTCGCTCCGCAAAGGTATCAAGGACGAGTTCCTTAAAGTGGATCCTCGTTGTTTTGACTAAATTTCGATTTAATACACACAAAGATAGATGTTTTGAGCTTGCATAGACTTTTAATTGATACGAAAATGAAACGCTAATGTCTCAAAACAGTTACTTGTTTGGCGGTTATTAATACAAAAGACGGTGGTTAAATAAATATGGCTAGTTTACGTAAGATAATGAAGATAGGGGTGTATCCCCCAAAGAATTGGTTGGCAAGATTGTATCGACTGCAAAAGAAGACTTCTAAATCAGGATTTAATTCGATTATTAGGTCTTTTTTAGGAGATGGTCTTTCTGATAGTCAGTTGCGCTGGTATAGGCTAAAAATGAAGTGGGCTTATGTGTGGCATCAGTGGAATGAATCAGAATATTTCCATTTTGGTTATGAACGCCTCTCGAGGGAGGGCCGGAAAAAATATGTTACAGAATTGGAAAAAGATTTGTTCTGCCGCAAGTATAATCAGTCCAAAACCCATCGGATTTTTAATAATAAGGGGTTGACTTATCAATATTTCGCTCCTTATTACAAACGCGATGTTTGTATTGTGAATAAGGCAGAGGTCGATAAGAGTGAATTGGCAGACTTCCTTTCCAAACATACTGATGTGATTGAAAACCTATTTGTGAATCAATGGGTAATGGTATTCGCATCATTCGGAATGCTTCGGTTGAAGCAATAGCGCCAATAGTAGAAAAGACAACAGACGGATTGATTGTTGAAGAATTGATTCGCCAATCTTCAGCGTTATCTGTTTTCCATCCCAAGTCGGTAAACACCGTTAGAATACCCACTTGGGTGGTGGATGATAAAATCAATGTTCTACCATCGTTTATTCGATTTGGATGTGGTGGAGCAGAGGTTGATAATGCTGCCAAGGGTGGATTGTTCGGTTTCATCGATTTGGAATCGGGAATTGTTACTGGGGTATGTGACAAAAGAGGTCGTCCTCAAGTGACCCATCCCGATTCTCATCTTTCTATCGTAGGATTATCGATTCCCCATTGGGATGAATGTGTGTCGTTGGCAAAAGAGCTAGCAAAAGTGGTTCCTGACGCAAAATACGTAGGATGGGACTTGGCTTTCACCGATAACGGTTGGGCGTTGGTAGAGGGGAATGTGTATGGGCAATTCGTTTGCCAGCAACTCTCTTCACGAAAGGGAATTAGGGATTTCCTTCTTGCCATAGATCCTCATTGTTTTGATTTTGAATAGACAATTGTTTGATTAGTTTTCAATAATAATTATGGCTGATAATATTAGAACAAAAATAAAAAAAATGCTGCCTAATTTGCGTGTGGCAAAGTTCTTCCTTTTTTATTTTGATTCCGCAAAACAAAAAAAGGTAAATAGACAAATGGATTTGTTTTTGGGCAAAGATGCTTCTCCAAAGCTGAGGGCGTGGCATCGGCGGAGAATGTGCCAAGCTTATGTTCGCGATGGTTGGAGCTTTAAAGAATATTTTTATTATCATTATTGGTTGTTGTCTAAGAAAGGTCGCAAAGAATTTGTTGTAGAAACGGAAAAGAACAAATTCTGCAACAAGATGCATGTTGATAATGCATACCGAATCTTTTATAACAAAATCAAATCGTATGAGCATTTTTCAAAATTTTATCACCGAGAGGTGTATAAGGTAAAGTCATTAAGCTCAGATTTGGAAGGTTTGCGAGATTTTGTCTCCCGTCACCCGAGATATATTGTAAAGCCGGTTGGTGGTACCTCTGGCGGTGACATTTATATGGCTGAAGGTATGGACTTGGCACCTCTCCAAAAAATACTTGACAAATACAAGGGCGGAGCTATTGCAGAGGAACTGATAGTGCAAGGCGAACCATTAGCTACCATATATTCGGGCTCTGTGAATACGATTAGAGTCGCTTCAATGTTGGTGAACGGCGAGCCTCAGATTATTGGTGCCGCTATACGTTTCGGTCGTGGAGGCGCTTTTATTGATAATGCTTCACAAGGGGGAGTGGCCGGTGCTATTGATTTGGATACGGGTATTGTCACCCATGTATGCGACAAGCTAGGCCATACCTTTGTCGTTCACCCCGATACGCAAAAGCCTATTGTGGGTTTGCAGATTCCTGAATGGGAATCCGCAAAACAAATGGTGAAGGAGATGTCGACAGTTATTCCTACATGTAGATATGTGGGTTGGGATTTGGCATATTCTACGAATGGCTGGGTGATGGTTGAGGGCAATTCTTTAGGCCAGATGGGTGTTTTGCAAATTCCTACCCAGAAAGGTATTCGTAGTCGGTTGCTTTCATTAGATCCGGATTGTTTGACCTTTTAATTCACTGAAATTCTGCAATTGTGAAATATTGAGAAGATGGTAAGACTTTTTTTTGCAGGCGATTTCTGTTCAAAGCTGTCACCTTCGTTCATTTCGGTGTCCGAAGAGTTGAAATCGGTTATTCGCTCATGCGACATTAAATCAGTCAATTTTGAGATTCCGTTGGACCCTCATATTGAATTGCCTTCCCAGCGTTGGGAACGATTCTCTCAACATGACGAAGTGCCAGCTTTCCTAAAGAATTTAGGTTTCAATCTCTTCCCTATTGCCAACAATCATACCTTTGATTGGGGGAATACGGGGTATGAGAAGACAAAAAATGCTTTGGGCGACGACTGCTTTGGCGCCGGCACCTACGACGATGCCTATCAAGTCAAGGTGGTGGAATCCAATGGGGTCAAAGTTGGATTCTTAGCTTTGACTTATGCGGCTTATACTGGTGTCTTTGACGATGTGGAGAATCATGAAGGCTTGGGCTGTGCATATATTAATGATTTGAAAGTGAATCATATGATTATTGAAGCGAAGCATCTGGTCGATTACCTCTTTGTTCTTGCTCACGACGGTATAGAGTATATCGATGCACCTACACCAGAAACAATTGCGAGATATCGCGACTTTATAGATTATGGCGCCGACGGAGTTATCGGAGCCCACCCTCATTGTCCCCAAGGCTGGGAAGAATACAAGGGAAAGCCAATTTTCTATAGCTTGGGAAATTTCTTTTTTAATAGCAAGGATGATACTTCTTATAGAGCCAATCGCCCCCATTGGTATGAGGGCTTGTGTGTAGTAATGACGATTGAGAATGATGTCATCTCTTACGAAATAGTCAATACTCGCAATGTGGAAAATGAGAAGCTCATTGTTGATACCGATGTTTCAAGAACTGAACATAATCGAAAAATCTGTTCGTATTTGCATGATCATGGTGCGTACCAACAGTACATGGAAAGTGTTGCTAGGAAATTGGATCTAATGAGTGTAATAGATGCTACGGTCCATCCAAATTCTCTAAAGAAGACTATCAAAGCCCTCTTAAGATGTATTCAGATTAAAATAAAAGGGGGTGTTGTTGACGATTTCGCAATCCGCACCTTGCTTAGAAATGATACTCGGCGATCAGTTCTTATGAGGACGCTAAAGAAATAGGTTCATGCGACCCCATTAATCATTGATGCATTATCAATGTTAATAAGGATTATTTATAACAAGTAGTAGCTAAATAAAGACATTAAATAATAACCGATTATTATGGCACTTAATCTCAAAAACTTTCTTACTGTCATAAAGCATGCCCAAAAAATGCGCATGTATAGGAAGAGAATCACCGATAATAATTCTTCCCTTGAAACCATACGTCATTTGTCGAAAGATCAAAAGAAGGAGATACAAGATTTTTACAAAGAATTAATCGGAAAGAAGGTTCCGCTTTATTCTCATCAGTATTTCTACTCCCGTACAGGAGTTTTTTCAAAAGAGTATGTGCCGACAAATATCTATCATTGTGACCTTTTGGGCAAGGCAAACATGTATCCCTATGCAATTGCTTATGGCGACAAAAATATCTGTGATATGCTTTTCCCTAATGAGAATCTTGCACATACAATCCTGAAAAATATCAATGGATATTTCTATCTTGAAGGGGAACCGGTGAGTCGGGAGAAGGCTGTCGCTTTTTGCCAGAATATTGATGATGTGATGATTAAGCCTGCTGGCGGACATAGTGGCGGCGGAATAAGACGATTGGTGGTTAACGAAGGAATTTCGAATATCGACAATATGTCTGTCGAGGCTTTGTTTGACAAATATCGAAAGAATTATCTGATTCAAAAATGTATTCACCAGCATGCCGATATGGCTGCTTTAAATCCTACTTCTGTCAATACTATGCGAATTCTTACCTATCGCTCGGGAATGGAGGTACTGCTGATCTATTCAGTAATACGTATCGGTCGACTCGGCACAGAAGTGGATAACCAGAATGTAGGCGGCATGAGCACCACTATTGACGAAAATGGCCGCCTCGGGAAATATGCTTTCGGCGGTTATTCTGTTGATAATCTTGAACGAACCGATACGGGCGTTGTGCTCGACGGGTATCAGGTCCCCTCTTACGAAAAAGCCATTGCCATGGTCAAGCGACTTCACATGCATGTCCCCTATTTCAATATAGTTGGCTGGGATATCGCAATTGAAGAAAATGGCGAACCTATTCTTATCGAATGGAACACTCGCCCTGGATTGAGCCAGTCTGCTTTTGGTTCTGGAATGGGGAAACATACCGCACGAATCTTGAAGGAACTTTGGCCCAGACCCAATACGCGTTTCCCCGGTGTGAATTAAATAATTGTTGTTCTATGGGGGATAAATGAATGAGAATCTATAATGTGTTCGCCTCCAAAACAAAATATTGTTCTTTGAAACAACTATAGTATATGTCGAAAGTATTGGATAAATTTCATAATCTTTGTAGTGATTATTTATTTCGTAATGCTCATCTTCTGAGAAAGACTCTTCATCCTGAAAAATGTGTGCCGTTTTCTGTACTGTGTAAGAGTGTGGGTGTTGATTTCGATAGTCAGTCTGCTGCTATTCGCAATCTTGCCAATCGTAAAGTGTCTCAAATCATCACTCCTGTTTCTAGAAAGCTTACGCAGTCCCTTAAGGGAAGTATTTGTTATTGCCGTGATGATGCCCAGGCAAGGATTCTTATGAACGAAGGTGCGATTGCGATTATCTCAAATCGCGAAATTGCGGATTGCGTATGTTTGGTGGTAGATAACCCGTTAGAAGTCTATTGCCGTATGTGCAATTTCTATCGACGAATGAACAATCAAGTGTCTATTGCCACTGTTATTGGATCAATAGGTAAGTCTACTACCAAAAATATGGTAGCATCGGTCTATTCCGCTGACCAAAAGACTTTTGCTGTAGATATGAACTTCAATACCGAGCATACGATTGGTTTCTTTCTTCAGCATATTCCCAAAAGAATCAAACGAATGGTTTGGGAAGTGGCTGAAAGCATTCCGAATCGAACGGCTATTGTTTCGGAGATGATTCATCCCCATGTGGCTGTAATTACTGCTATCGACAAGTCTCATTTTGCTGTATTTGGTGATGAGATGGGAATTGTTAAAGAGGTGTGCGACATTACAGCCGGATTGGACGATAGCGGATGCGTTATTGTCAATAAGGATGAGTTTGCATGGTATCATCTTCTTCGCGGTAAAAAGGTTGTTACTATTTCATTGTCAGATTTTTCTGCCGATTATTATGCCAAAGATATTCGGATTGGCGAATCCGGTTTGGAATTTGTTGTTGTAGAAACGGCCAGCAATGTCGAGCAAGCCATTCGTCTTACAAACATATTCGCTCGGCATAACATCAAATCGGCTTTAAGCGCATTTGCTGCAGGTCGATTCGAAGGTATTCCTCACCATGTGATAGCAAAGGGTTTGGCTGATTTTCGAACAACTGATGTCCGCCAAAATGTCGTCAAGGCCAACGATGGCGTAACCATTTATGCCGATTGCTACAATGCCATCCCCCGCTCGGTCCGTTCTGCCGTCAGCACTTGCGACATCATTCCCACTAAAGGCAAACGCTATGTTGTGCTTGGCGATATTGAAGAGTGCGGCGATATTTCCGATGATGTCCACAACGAGTTGATTCGCATCGTTAGCGAATCAAAGTTCGATGTTTTCATCCCGGTGGGTAAAAAAATTATTGCGGCTTTGAGTCGTCAGCAATTGCCGGAATCACTACAGGTACAGCCTTTCAATAAGAATGAGGATGTTGAAGACTATCTGGCTAAAGTGCTCGTTTCTGGCGACTTGGTTTTGTTTAAAGCCAGCCATGCCAGTCACCTCGATCAAATTATTAAATTCTTATGGCCTAATGAGTACCGAAGCATGATGGGCTACAACAGCAATTATAAATGGTGGCTGGCAAAAACGTCTGTCTGCTAGAGATAATATGTTCCGAAGAATATGTGGAATCTTTCAGCAGGTTCCTATGCAGACTCCACATATTCTTCCTTTTTTTGTTATAGAAAACATTTTTTATTCGAAAATTTATCGTATCTTTGCGTCCTGATTAGTGCCGCATAGATTCCCCTATGGTATCTGTGCAATCATATGATATATAGTCGAATATACATTATTCGGCCACTTCTTTCATTACCCTGAAACTATTCATTCGCATTTTATATATCTAAAAAATTATTTATATTAGGTAGAAATTATGAAGCGTTTCTTCCCTCTTTCGATATTTTTGTAGCTGTTGTATTGCTGATGGCCTCGTGCCGCACGTCAACGGAATTGGCATACTTCTCCGATGCAGAGCGCGATAGCGCCCAGCGCATACTCTCAACCTATAGCACCTCCATCCATCCCGGCGACCAGTTGTACATCTACGTCTATAGCCAAACCCCCGAAGGCGCTGTCCCCTTCAACCAGGAAAGCCATGCCTTCTCCCTCGAGTTGAGCCGTATGAACAACAACGCCTCCAAAGACCTCTCCGCCACAAAAACGGTCACCGTCCCCGGCTATCTTGTCAGCCAGTCCGGTTTGATTAATTTCCCCATATTGGGCAGCATCAATGTCCTTGGCATGGATCATGATTCCCTAAGCCGCCATATCGAATCCCGGCTCATCAACGAAGGATACCTTCTCGACCCAGTCGTCACCGTCTCCACCATGAATTTCCGAGTCTCTGTTGTCGGCGAAGTGGCCCTCCCCCAAGAACTCCATATCACCGGCGACCGCCTCACCATCCTCGAAGCCATCGCCATGTGTGGCGATATCACCATCGACGGCCTCCGCTCCAGCATCACCGTACTTCGTGAGAAAAACGGCATTGCTGTGCCTGTAACCGTCGACATGACCCAAAAAAGCCTTTTCGACTCCGAAGTTTACTATCTCCAACCCAACGACATCGTCTATGTCGAACCCAACCCCAAGAAAAAACGTCTGGGCACCCGCGACGAAAACTGGCCCAAGTATGTCACTTCCGCCATCGGCATGACCGTTTCCATCTTCAACATCACCCGCACCACGGCCCGCTATCTGCGGTATGCCCGATAATTGTCTCCCCTCTTCTGTACCAATTCCCCTCAAAATATTAATTCTGAAATCCCAACTATTTGATAATATGAGAAAAGTTGCATTAATCACCGGTGTTACTGGTCAAGACGGCAGTTACCTGTCTGAATTCCTTATCAGCAAAGGCTACGATGTCCATGGCATCATCCGCCGCAGCTCTGTCGACTATCGCGAGCGCATCGCCCACCTCGAAGGTCACCCCCAATTCCACCTCCATTATGGCGATCTGGGCGACAGCATGAGCCTTGTCAAGGTCATCGGCCTCGTTCGGCCCACCGAGATTTACAACCTGGCTGCTCAAAGCCACGTCCAGGTCTCCTTCGACTCACCCGAATTCACCGCCGATGTCGACGCCACCGGTGTACTCCGCGTCCTCGAAGCCGTCCGGGCTTGCGGACTCGAAAAGGAATGCCGCATCTACCAGGCTTCCACCTCCGAACTCTACGGCAAGGTCGAAGAGGTCCCACAAAACGAACTCACCCCCTTCCATCCCTATAGCCCTTATGCCGTGGCCAAGCTCTATGGCTTCTGGATCGTTAAAGAATACCGCGAAGCCTACAACATGTTCTGCTGCTCCGGCATCCTCTTCAACCACGAAAGCGAACGCCGCGGCGAAACCTTCGTCACGCGCAAAATCACCCTTGCCGCCGCACGCATTGCCCAAGGCAAGCAGGATTGCCTCTACCTCGGCAACCTCTCCAGCCTCCGCGACTGGGGCTATGCCAAAGATTATGTCGAGTGCATGTGGCTCATCCTCCAGCACGACAAGCCCGAAGATTTCGTTATCGCCACCGGCGTCCAACACACCGTCCGCGACTTCGCCACCTTGGCCTTCCACTATGCCGGCATCGAACTCCGCTGGGAGGGCGAAGGCGAAAACGAAAAGGGTATCGACATCAAGTCTGGCCGCACCGTCGTCGCCGTCTCCCCCGACTTCTACCGGCCCACCGACGTGGTCAACCTTTGGGGCGACCCCTCCAAGGCCAAGAAAGAATTGGGCTGGAACCCCCAGCGCACCTCTTTCGACGAGATCGTCCGCATCATGGTTCAGCACGATATGCAAAAGGTTGCCGCCGACCATGTGGCCGGCGTTATGCGCACCAACCTCGCCGAATATCTCGAGAAAGGACTCGTAAAATGAGCAAGGTCTTCGTTTCAGGCTGCTACGACCTCCTCCATAGCGGCCATGTCGAATTCTTCAAAGAGGCTGCCGCCTATGGCGACCTCTATGTGGGCATCGGCTCCGATGCCACCATCCTCGATTACAAGCACCACAAAACCGTCTATTCCGAGCAAGAGCGACTCTTCATGGTCAAAAGCATCAAATATGTCAAGGATGCTTTCATCAACCGCGGCCACGGCATCATGGACTTCATCCCCACCGTCGACCAGCTCAAGCCCGATATCCTTGTCGTCAACGAAGATGGCAGCACCGACGAAAAACGCAACTTCTGCGCCCAGCGCGGCATCCAGTATATCGTCCTCCAGCGCAAACCCTCCGACGGCCTCCAAGCACGCAGCAGCACCGATCTCAAAAAATCTTCCTCCAATATCCCCACCCGTCTCGACCTCGCCGGCACTTGGATCGACCAGCCCTACGTCAGCTGCCATGCTCCCGGCTGGGCCATCACCATGTCCGTCGAGCCTACCTTCGAAATCCGCAACCGCTGCGGCCTCAGCACTTCCACACGCAACGTCATCAAGAAAATCTGGCCCTACCAGCTCCCCAACATGGACCCCGAAACCCTTGCCCGCCTGGTCTTCTGTTTCGAAAATCACCCCGAGCGCGAAGATGGCATCATCAGCGGTGCCCAAGACGCCATCGGCATCTGCGTCCCCGGCCTCTGCCGCCATTATTACAACAACCATTTCTGGCCCGAGCGCATCGAGGTCTGCAACGACGAATCCATCCTCCAATGGCTCGAAGAACACATCTGCATGATCCCCATGTTCCCCCGCCAGCCCGGATGCTCCGTGGTCGAGGGCAAAGATATCACCGAGCCCAAGGTCAAGCGCCTCGCCAAGGCTGCCGACGACTGCTGGCAGGCCATCATGTCCCGCAATCTCGATGCTTTTGCCGAGGCCTTCAAGGCTTCTTTCGAAGCGCAAATCAGCATGTTCCCCGGCATGGTCAACCCCTCCGGACAAAAACCCCAGCCCGATGGTCTCAACCCCACCACCGTCCAAGGCTACATCGACCGCTATTCCCATCTTCCGGGCGTCCTCGCTTGGAAAATGCCCGGTGCCGGCGGCGGCGGCTATCTCGTCCTCGTCTGCACCTCCCGCCACACCTTCCCCCAAGGCGCCATCGAAGTCACCATCAGAAGGGGCGGCATGTAATCCCCCCCCCCTCGCCACAGCCCCTCCCTGCCCCCAAAGGAAGGGGCAATATTTTTCCCCAATAATAGCCTATAAAAAAGTCTCAAGTATGGAACAAAATACACACAACACTCCCCACACCCAGTCCGCAACCGCCAAACCGGTAGAACCCATGGCCAAATCCGCCTCCATCTATGTGGCTGGCCATCGCGGCATGGTCGGCTCCGCCATCGTTCGCGAGCTCCAGCGCCAGGGCTATAGCAATATCATCACCCGCACCCATGCCCAGCTCGACCTCTGCAACCAGCAGGCCGTCAACGATTTCTTCGCCACCGAAAAACCCCAATACGTCTTCCTTGCTGCCGCCAAAGTCGGCGGCATCATCGCCAACCAAAGCGCCCTGGCCGACTTCATGTACGAGAATATGATTCTCGAAATGAATGTCATCCATGCCGCTTGGCAGAACGGCTGCAAGAAACTCGAATTCCTTGGCTCCTCCTGCATCTACCCCCGCCTGGCCCCGCAACCCATGCCCGAAAGCTGCCTCCTCACCTCCGAACTCGAAAAAACCAACGAGGCCTACGCCCTCGCCAAAATCAGCGGCCTCAAGTACTGCGAATACCTCAACACCCAGTACGGCACCGACTATATCTCTCTCATGCCCACCAACCTCTATGGCCCTAACGACAACTACCATCCCGAACACAGCCACGTCCTTCCCGCCCTCATCCGCCGCTTCCACGAGGCCAAAGTCAGCGGCGCACAGTCCGTCACCTGCTGGGGCGACGGCAGCCCCCTCCGCGAATTCCTCTATGTCGACGATCTCGCAAACCTCTGCGTCTTCCTTATGAACAACTATAGCGGCAACGAAACCGTCAATGCCGGCACCGGCAAGGAACTCTCCATCAAGGCCCTCACTGAGCTTGTCGCCAAAGTGGTAGGCTACCAAGGCCAAATCCTCTGGGACACCACCCGACCCAACGGCACCCCGCGCAAACTCCTCGATGTCAGCAAGGCAGCCAGCCTCGGCTGGACCTACAAAACCGAGCTCGAAGACGGCATCCGCCTCAGCTACCACGATTTCCTCAGCAACCCCATGCGCGCCGAACGATAATCCCTCCCCCCCAAAAAAACCGCATAATCCCGTCGATGAAGAAACTGCTGCTCATCCCCACACTCATCCTCCTTCTCTCAGCCATCTCCTGCCAGAAGGAAAACACAGCCACACCCGACGTCTCGTACGATACCCTCCCGTGGATCGTCACCCCCGACGCCTCTTCCGACTCCATTCCCTCATCCACCGACACCCTCCGTTCCTTCATCCTCCCACAAGAATGCTCCATCTGGCGTGGCCACTTCGTCGCCCTCGTCGATAGCATCAGCCCCCGCGAAGCCTACCTCACCCTCCTCAGCCTCCGCGACTGGCCCGGCATGGTCTCCGCCTCCAATGCCAACGCCCCCACACAGGCCTCCGACACCGCCGACAGCTACTCCGAGGCAGCCCTCGACTCCTGGCATATCCCATCCGAAGAGCAGGCCCGCCGCCTCAAATCCGCCTACCCCCAAGGTTCCGCACTCCTCCGCCAGGCCAACGACCTCTTCCTATCCCTTGGCGCCGACACAATCTCCCTCCAAACCAACAGCGCCAAAAGCCGCTATCTTTGCCAGCAAGCCACCAAATCTTTCTCCTTCTGCACCGGCACCAACCTCACCAACGCAGGCGCCACCATCAAAACCTACCACCTCCGCCTCTCCCGCCTCATCCGCCTCACACGCTAGCCCCTCGGCAAAAACACTTAGAATCACAATAGGCAATCTCTACTCCATAGATTAATTTATCGACAAATATTATTTCTGAAAAATTCGTGGATAATTCGTGGCAATTCACGTTCCGCGAAGCGAAAATCAAATCAAAAAAATTGAATACTGCTCTGCAATATCTTTATTCTCAGTACAATAATACCATTTTGGCAAAATTATCACAATAGCAGTATTTCTACAAAATTCGTGGGCAATCTGTGGTAATACATGTTCCATTCAAAATGAATAATCAAAGTTCCCCATCACACAAAACCCCACCCCCATATTATCAGTAAATATATTGTAACCATATAACATCTCCATAATGAAAATATCCGTAGCAGGCACCGGCTATGTCGGTCTCAGTATCGCCACCCTGTTGGCTCAACACAACCAAGTCACCTCCGTCGACATCGTCCCCGAACGCGTACAAATGGTCAACAACCGCAAATCACCCATCCAAGACGACTTCATCGAGGCTTTCCTTGATGGTTTCTACTGCAAAACCGATGCCGACATCCGCGCTTGGCGCAGCGGCCAAACGCAAAGCATACCCCCCGTCTCACTCAACCTCACCGCCACCACCAACTGGCAGGAAGGCTACCGCGATGCACAATTCGTCGTCATCGCCGCCCCCACCAACTACGACAGCCAGAAGAATTTCTTCGACACCTCCGCCGTCGAGGATGTCATCCAAAAAGTCCTCCAGGTCAACCCCTCCGCCATCATGGTCATCAAATCCACCATCCCTGTAGGCTATACCGAGAGCGTCCGCGCCAAATTCAACACCGCCAACATCATCTTCGCTCCCGAATTCCTCCGCGAATCCAAAGCCCTCTTCGATAATCTCTACCCCAGCCGCATCATCGTCGGCTACAACCAGTCCGACTCCCGTCTCAAGCAGCAGGCACACCTCTTCTCCGACCTCATCCGCCAGGGCGCCATCGCACCCTCCCCCGATAGCACCTCCACCCACATCCCCTGCCTCTTCATGGGCTCCACCGAAGCCGAGGCCGTCAAACTCTTCGCCAACACCTACCTCGCTCTCCGCGTCAGCTACTTCAACGAACTCGACACCTACGCCGAACTCAAAGGCCTCAACACTCAGCAGATCATCGACGGCGTCTGCCTCGACCCCCGCATCGGCTCCCACTACAACAATCCCTCCTTCGGCTATGGCGGCTACTGTCTCCCCAAAGACACCAAGCAGCTCCTCGCCAACTACCAGGATGTCCCACAAAACATGATGTCCGCCATCGTCGAATCCAACCGCACACGCAAAGACTTCATCGCTGACCAGGTCCTCAAAATGGCCGGCTGGTACGGCTATTCCGAAAACAACGTCTACCGCGCCCCCTCCGCAGGTCAGCCCATTCCTGTCACCATCGGCGTCTACCGCCTCACCATGAAATCCAATTCCGACAACTTCCGCCAGTCCAGCATCCAGGGCGTCATGAAACGCGTCAAAGCCAAAGGCGCCAACATCATCATCTACGAACCCACCCTCGACGACGGCAGCACCTTCTTCGGCAGCCTCATCGTCAACAACCTCAGCGAATTCAAGCGCCTCTCCCAAGCCATCATCGCCAACCGCTACGACTCCGCCCTCGACGATGTCAAAGACAAGGTCTACACCCGCGACATCTTCAAACGAGACTAACCTCCCCCTCTCCCCCCATACTCACCGGTCCCCCAACAAAACACCCCTCACCGCCGCCCTCATCACGCCGCCCCCTTCAAATCGATTCTTCGATTTGCCCAACACCTCCCCAATCCCCATCGCTTACCCGAGCAGCCCCCGTACAAATCGATTCACCACCCCCCAAAAAACACCTCCCGCAATCCCCATCGAATCCTCCCACAGCCCCCGTACAAATCGATTCTTCGATTTGTTTCCTTTCCTGCTTCTAATCCTTCTGGCCCCGGCACCCTGTTGGGGCCAGAGCATTTTAGTGCCAGCAGGCGAGTCCCGCCGAACAGCCCGCGCCCAAGTCAGCTATTCGGTCGGCCAGCCTATATCCCTATCCTGCGAATGGGATGTCTTCCGTGTAAACGGAGGCGTCCAGCAGGTCTACTGCCAACCGTCCGACACTCTCCTAAAAGCCCAATCCAGCTACAGCTACCAATGGAACGGCCTACAGCTAACCCGCTCGGGCCTGTATACCGATACCCTCCTAAACCGCTCCGGCTGCGACAGCCTCCTTTCCCTCGACCTCACCATCATCAACTCCCCCTTGCCGCAGATCGTCACCTACAACCGCCGTGTGGTCCTGGTCAACCATTACCCCAATGGCACCGACTCCCACTATGTCGAGTATTCTCGTTATCGCTGGTATCACAACGACGTACTGGTGGCCGAAGGTCCCATCGACAAGTACCACCTATCCGACTACCCCTTCCTCCACGGCACTTTCCGGGTCGAAGTACCGGCCGACTCCGCCGCCCAGCGTTGGGTGTATTCCAATACTCTCAACATGGATGCCCTCCAACAGCACCCTCCAGCATCCCCAACTCTTCCCATACAAGTCATACCCAATCCGGTAGCAGCAGGCCAAAAAGCAACGGTCCAACTGCCAGAGAGCATAACCAAAGCCCAACTGACCCTCTACGACCAATCCGGCCGACAGCTCCTCCAACGCACCATAACCACCCCATCCGCAACCCTGGAATCAAACCTCCCCCCCGGCGTCTATTCCCTCCAAGTACTCACCCCCGACGGCCAAAAAGGCCTATCCCGAATAGTTGTTGAATAATTAGTGCTGATGCGATTGTCTAATACGGAAATGACTTGACACATTTTCCACAAAAAAAAGGAAAATGAAAAAAGGAATCAGACACCTGTTCAGAGGGCCCGAATTCAAGTTGGAGACCCTGAGCTACTATTACAGCCATGGCAAGAATGCCAAAATGACCCGAGAGAAGTTCTCTCTAAATGAGGCCACACTGCGTACGTGGATAAAAAACACGCCGATTGATGAAAAT
>JAGHRY010000204.1 GCA_018066145.1 Candidatus Colimorpha merdihippi
GAAATTACCGCATTCAGTTCCTTTTAACCTGCGGGCCGTAGATCGTCCACCATTCATCCCGCATCGACACGGGAATCCATCTGTTTTGCTGGCAGGAAACGCTGCCAAAGAGTATGGCTGTAATGGCCAGGATGATGAGGGTGATTCGCTTCATAATTGTAGTGACCTGAGGACTCGCTAATTCCATGCCGAAGTTACCCTGCTGCAAGCATCTTAGGGCCTGCTCCTCCGACATCGCCGGCCAATAATAGGTCATCATACGCTGTATTCGGCATTTGTTGCTGAATAACAACTGCCAGCGGTCAGTATTGAACGTTGCATTGGCTACAGGGTTGCTGTAGTAGTTCTCTATACTGTTCCTTTCGTACGGAAACTGTAGGTCGCAAGAGTGATTATAGCCAGCATTTTGATGTTCACGCCCAAAGCAGAAGGGCTTTAGTCCGCCGATTCCAACACAAATGATAAATTAGCTTCATGACCGCAGAAAGAAAATAACGTACACAGATGTGCAGTGTATAGTCAAAAAGAACCCCGAAAGTCAATCATACTATCGGGGTTCTTTGTTTTGTTGTTATCAACTCTTTACTTTTCTACAACGTGGTCGTATGTATAGGTTTCCCCAGTATCTTTATTGCGCCAAGTGAAGGTGAATGTCCCGTAATAATCAAGATTTTTCCAAACATGGATGTCACTTTTTAGAGCGCTAATAAACTCATTTCTAAAATTTTGTATCTTACTCCTATCGTTCAAAGAATAAGCCCACACATTGAATATCGCGTTGGTATAATAAAAATTAGCGTACCTCTTGTCAAGCCAATCCATCAATTTATGCTTTTCATCTCTTGTCATATTCTTATTATCCACTTCAACACCCCAATGCTGCGAATAGTGAGGTAGAGCAGGGAGCTTCCAACGATTGACTTTAAATTCGAATATCTTGGTATGATAACTTGGATATGTTGAAAGAAAGCCCATGTGGAGACGCATTATTTCGATATCAATTTCCACATGATCTGAGAAAGCATGCGCTTCATCCCGAGGATTGTCAAAATCCCATATCCAGCTTGTCTCAAACTCAATGTGTTGGTGATAGTTGAGAGGAACGTTATCATGCCATGGGTTAAACGGGTTATGTGTTTTTGGACGTTTCTCGCACATATGAGTATATCTAGGAAGTAAAAAGTTCTCGGTACTGACATAAGTTGCTATGTCGGGCAATTTGGTAGTGACGCCATATGCCTTTGAATAGTTAAAGCCTATATCAACAGAAGGCTTTTCACCGACAGTTATACCTCCTTGGACGC
>JAGHRY010000175.1 GCA_018066145.1 Candidatus Colimorpha merdihippi
ATGATTTCCGCGCCCGCAAGATTGATATCCTGCTGGGAACCCAGATGATATCCAAGGGGCTGGACTTCCCCGGCGTCACCCTCGTGGGCGTGCTCAACGCGGACCTCGGCCTCTGCATCCCGGACCCACGCGCCGCAGAGCGCACCTTCCAGCTGCTCACACAGGTGGCCGGCCGCGCCGGGCGCGGCGATGTGGACGGTGAGGTCATCATCCAGACCTATTCCCCCCAGGCCGCCGCCATCCAGTTCGCACGCCACCATGATACCGACGGGTTCGCGGAGGCGGAGCTGGCGCTGCGCCAAATGTTCTCCTTCCCGCCCTTCTCCCACATGGCCGTGCTCACCGTGCGTTCGGAACAGGAGGAGCTGGCGCATTTCTCCATCGCCACCCTCTACAAGCGCCTCCGCGCCGCCCTGCCCCAAACCGTGGAAATCACAGAGCCCATGCCCGCCCCCATCCCAAAGGCCCACGGACAGTTCCGCTTCCAGTGCACCATCAAATCATCCTCCTCCCGCCTGGTGGCCGATACGTGCTCCAGGGAAATCAACAACCTCCACCACGGTGAGGAAATCACTATCTCCCTGGACATCGATGCCTATTCCTTCTTGTGAGGCCGGACGAAGGGGGAAGTTGCAAAAATCCGCAGCGCGTTTGTTAACGCATCCGGCAGCGTCGATATAATACGCACTCTGGGTAATGCAGTCTGCACATACTTGTGTGATTTCGCATGTTGGAGTCTAAAACGCTTCTATATGTATGCATAATGCAGAGCTGGATGTGGTGTTGACTGCTCTGAAACAGAGTCATTTGGCGGTCGAAAGGATGCGGGCAATCTCATCGGCTATGGATTCAATTGCCATAATGCCCCCTGCATCGCTCAAATGGTTATCGTCGTTCAGGAGCAGCTGCCCTTGATAGGCTGCTTGGAACACGCCATCGTGAAACAATCCTTTCTCAGCATGAATGACAATGCAGGTGCCGTCTTCTTCCAGCGCTTTGAACATGTCTTGCGCTTGGGCCGTTTCGCGCATGAACGCCTCATAGCTCGTTTCCATGCTCTTTGTGTCTCTGCTTAGAAAATCTCCGTACAATTGGGTGCGCGTGAATACCCGATCCGGATTCTTGCATCGAATCCTCGGCGTGTCGGCTATGATGACAGGGTGCTTGCCAATCGCTTTCATCTTTTGGCACATCGCCCGGAGTTCTTTTATGCGCGCCCCCAAAGCTTCCTCCTCTGTCACAATGCCGCCGTCCCACAGGTGGTGGCTTGCTACGCGCGCTTGCCAAAATTGGCCAATGAAAACCACTTTGATTCCAGGATGAACGGCCAGCCAATTGAGAAAGGCTTGCGATTTCTCCGCATTGGTATGATCGTGGTCGGGCGCCACTCGTTCCACGTGAACAGAATTCCAAAAGGGGTGGAAGTACGCATTTAAGTACACACCGCTGCAGCCCAGTTTTTCCGCCACGGCATCAAAACCCGCCCTGAAATGGCTGGCGTGACTGTCTCCCATTATCACAAAAGATGCCCGCTTATCGACGATCCCCAAAGGAATGAGCATTGGTTGCGGGTCAGGCAGCTTCATCCCCCACATATTGACTTCGAACGACTCTGTGCCGAGAAGGAGTTCCTCATTGATGCTTGCCAATGATTTTTTATGTACATGCCTTCCTGCAGGCTGAGAAAGCTGGGGATGCAATTTTTGTAATACGTTTGCGAGATAGGCCCTTGGAACTGCACTGCAGGCAGCCACGGCCAGCAGCCATGCAACCATCGCAACCCACAATTTCCAGTTCCGCTTTTCCACAGCGTAATAGAGGGCTACGCTGAACACGGCAACAAGGGTCAGGATGGGCAGGATGTCCAGGCCGGTGACGGGTGTGTTGAAGAAATATTCGGCAAAGCAGATGATGGGCCAGTGTACCAAGTACAACGAAAAAGATATTGTGCCGATATACGACACAACCCTATTGTTGAGAACGGAACCAGCTAGTCCTTTCGTTCCGTAGATAATAACGCACAGGGAAAGCAACACGGCCAAGGGTGTCCAACGTTCTCCTTCGGGAAGGGGTGCAAAACTGGCACTGATGAGAAGCAACAGGGATACCGATGCAAACAAGGGGGCAAGCTTGTTTTTGCACATGCATGCAGTGATAGGGAAAGCCATGCCTCCCAGTGCAAACTCATACAGGCGGGTTGATGACCAGAAATATGTGGAAGAGAGGTGGGTTGTGCCTCCCCCGAAAACACCCACGCACCAGCGGAACTGTATGCACAATGAAAGAAAGGCGACAATGCCAAGGCTCATGTACTTAACGCGCTTGCTACATTTGAACTTTTTCCACAGGAAAAAAAGCAGGGCAAAAAAGGCGTAGCACTGCATCAATACACTCATGTACCACAGATGCATCATTGGCATGGAACGCGTGTTTTCCGCAAAATAGGAAGATGTGGCTTCTGATAAATATATGTTCAACCACGAAAACAGAGCTTTCCTGCCGGATAAGGCCGCATCAATCGCGTCAAGTGGAGGAAATATGAGTATGCTTAGCAGAGTGACGACAAGAACTGTCGCAATCATTGGCGGCAGCAACCTACATAGACGCTTTTGGACAAAATGAGAAAACGAGAAAGAAGTGCTGTCTTGAAGTTGCCTGCCTATTAAGAGATATCCCGATATGACAAAAAACATGTCGACCCCATAATATCCTTGCGGCACTATGGCTGGGTTTAGGTGGAAAAGAAGAACCAGCGTAATGGCTAAACCTCGGATGCCGGTTAGATGGGGTATGTTGCTGCTCTGGCGCAAGGGATGCATGAAAGGTTGAAATGTTTCTCGGCGGGCGTGCTTCTCCGTTGTTCCAACACGCCACCTTGCGCATTATACCCATTGCTAATGGGTGTTTGACGGCCTATTGTTCGAGCAAATTCAAATGTTACCAAGTCATAAAGCAATCTCACTTCCGCTGTATCGTTCCGCCAGAGGGCTGGTGAAACCCATGTGCCAGCGAGCTCGATTTTTTTTGGGAAAAAGGCTTGACTACCCATTAGCAAAGCGAGAACACAATGAACACGGAAAACAGAGATCGGGAACAGGCGGCACTGGAAGTGCTGCGCAGTACAGGAGTGGATGTGCTGGAGGCTGCGTTGGTGGCCAGGGAGGCGCTGGAGTGCGGGCGCGGGCGGGCGCGGCGCGCGCGGGAGTGCGTGCGGTTGGGCGCGGAGGAGATGCGGAAGAGGGAGAAGACGGTTACGTTCCGCAAGGCGGTGGAGATGGCGCTGGAGGAACGGGAGAAGAAGAACCGGCGCGCAAGGACGGTGACGGATTTCCGCTACTACTGCAAGCGGCTCATGGTGAGGAATCCGGGGCTGGCGGAGCGGCGGGTGCGGAGCATCACATCGGATGATTGCCGCGCATACCTGCAGGCGGCGTACGGTGAGAGTCCATCCCAGTACCGCAAGGCGCGGGCGATATTGAGCGGGGTGTTTTCCACGGCGATTCGGCATGATTGGTG
>JAGHRY010000093.1 GCA_018066145.1 Candidatus Colimorpha merdihippi
ATCCAATGCCGCCGCCAGGCAATAGGGTTCAGTCAATCAGCATTTCGCTGTCAGCGCCTTCATGATTCCCTCCACGTCAATCCCGCAGTCGTGCTGCAGCTGCGGCACGGGGCCGTGGGTCACATAGCTGTCGGGCAGACCCAAAACGGTAACGGGCACCTGCACCCCTTTTTCGGCAAAATATTCCAGCACCGCGCTGCCCAATCCGCCTTTTCGCACACCGTCCTCTACGGTTACCACACGGCGGTATCCGGCGGCAGCCACGGCATCCAGCAGCCGGGTGTCGATGGGCTTCAGATAGCGCATGTCGTACACCGCCACCTGCATGCCCTCCTGGGCCAGCCGTTCGGCGGCTTCCAGCGCCGTATTGCCCACATGCCCAATGGATAGGATCGCCGCATCGGTACCTTGGCGCACGCAGCGTCCACGACCCACTTCCAACGCTTCAAAGGGGTTCTTCCAGTCGGCATGGACGCTCAGTCCGCGGGGGTAGCGTATCACCACAGCCCCCTGGCCAGGCAGCTGTGCAGTATACATCATGTTGCGCAGCTCGTGCTCGTCCATTGGTGCACAGATGGTAAGGTCCGGAATCGGGCGCAGGCAGGCCATATCAAAAGCCCCGTGATGCGTGGGGCCGTCGTCGCCCACCAGTCCGGCCCTGTCGAGGCACATCACCACCGGCAGGCGCTGCAATGCCACATCGTGGATAATCTGGTCGTAGGCCCGCTGCATGAAGCTGGAATAGATGTTGCAGAAAGGCACCATTCCCTGTGCTGCCAAACCAGCCGAGAAGGTGACGGCATGCTGCTCGGCAATGCCCACATCAAAGGTGCGCTGCGGCATCTGCGCCATCATGATATTCAGCGAACAGCCCGTAGGCATGGCAGGCGTAATGCCCACTATCTGTGGATTTTTCTTGGCCAGTTCCAAAATGGTATGACCGAAAACATCCTGATATTTCAGCGGCTGGCCCGACGACGATTTTTTGATTTGCTCGCCGGTTTCGGCATCGAATTTTCCCGGGGCGTGATAGGTCACGGGGTTCTTCTCGGCCGAGCGGAGTCCTTTGCCTTTTTTGGTAACGATATGCAGCAGCTTGGGCCCTTGGATTTCTTTCAGCCGGGCAAGCACCTCCACCAGTTGGTCGAGGTCGTGGCCGTCGATGGGGCCGAAATAGCGGAATCCCAGCGACTCAAACAGGTTCGGTGCGCCCAAAGCCGCCGTTTTGGCCACAAAGGTGGCCCGTTGGAAGAAGTTCAGCGATTTGCGCTTGCTTTTGCTCTGTTGGGCGCTGTCGCCCCCCAGGCGGTCCCACACCCGCTGTTTCAATTGGTTGTAGCGGCGCGAAGCGGTAATGCGCACCAGGTGCTTGCTCAGTCCGCCCACGGCTTTGTCGATGCTGATGCCGTTGTCGTTGAGCACCACCAGCACATTGGCTTTCGACACGCCGGCGTTGTTCAACGCCTCGAAGGCTTCGCCGCCCGTCATCGACCCGTCGCCGATCACGGCTATATGCTGCCTGTGGGTGTTGCCCTGCAGTTTCGAGGCCGTAGCCATGCCCAGGATGGCGCTGATGGAGGTGGAGCTGTGGCCAGTGCCGAAGGCATCGAACTCCGACTCGTCTCGACGCGGAAAACCGCTGAGGCCGCCATAGGTGCGGATGGTGGGAAAGGCATCGCGCCGCCCGGTGATAATCTTATGGGCGTAGGCCTGATGCCCCACATCCCACACCAGCTTATCGTCGGGGGTATTGAAAACGTAATGCAGAGCCAGGGTGAGTTCCACCACGCCCAGGCCCGAGGCTAGGTGGCCGGGGTGTTCGGCCAGGGTGCTGATGATATATTGGCGGAGTTCGGCAGCCAGCCCTTTCAAGTCGGCCACAGGCAACTTCCGCAAATCGTCAATATTGTTGATTTGGTCTAATTTGACGTCAGACATGATGTAGTTTGAAGTATATGAGGAATGTGTGAGTTGCAGTAAAAAAATCAGTCTCTGTCGCCATGCTTGTATGCGGGGGCCGATTTTTCAATGGGTTTGTCAAAGTCTTTGTTCAGTTTTTTGTTTTTCACGCGGCCTTGGGCGCCATCGCGCAGCACCCATTTGCCTTCGATAAACACGTATGCCAGTTCCACACCCGATGGGACATAATACTGGTACAGTCCTTCCATGCCGAGCACCTGCGGGGCCACCTCGTCGAAGATAATCATGCGCACCTTGGTGTCGGTGGTTTTGGTAGAAGGACCCGAAGTCACCCGCTCGTTCACTGCAGCCGAGGTGTTGCGAGCGGTGTTCACCACGCGGCTCTGCCGCTTCACGGGCTTCTTTCCTTTCTTGCCCTTCTTGCCTTTCTTCATGGCATTGCGGCTGGGGTATTGCGGACGTTGGTATTGCGAGCTGCCGCCCGTACGTTTGGCTCTCACCCGCTCTACCTTGCGCACAAACTGCTCCTCATAATGGAGGTTCACCATGGCATTGTGGGTATATTCCAACACGATACGGCGCAGGTTGCGTTCTTTTTTAAATAAATTCTGGCCAAACTGGGGCTGGCTGCCACCCCCTTTGAAGCATATCGGCTCTATCACCTGGCGCTGCGTCAGGTTGTCCACACCGCTCCAGCCAAGGAGGGTGTAGAATGTCTTGCCATCATGGCTCGTGGTAATCAAATCCTGATACACGGCGCCAAACCAATTGTCGCACGAAAGGAGGTCTTCCTGCCGGTTGACGATATCCTGGCTCTTGTCGTGGAGCGTGCACACATCGTACTGGTCCGACTTCTCGTTGAGGGCCTGCACCAGGCCGAAGCACTCGTATTCGCCCTCATCGCTCACCACGGGCCAGGTGAAAATGCGAAACTTCTTATCCTGCGATGTCAGCACCGACACCCGGCTGCCGAAATCCCATTGCCACTTGAAGGAATTATCCTGCGCCAAAGCCTCCTGAAAGAGGGTCAGCGCCTCCTCGTTGGCATGGTAGCGCTGGTTGTCGGTAGGGGCGTTATAAACTTCTTCGAAAAGCGATATCAGCCGTGTTTGGTAGTCGGCCATCAAAGCCTTATCCTGCGCCAAAACGTTCGTCGCCAAAGCAGTAATGAGTGCGATTATAGCAAGTACGGGTTTCATAGATATAATATTATCTTTACTTTGTAACGCAACTTTTTTATTTTTATTGTCCGCAAAAGAAAAATGATATTCCCCATAGATTCAACTTCGAAGTGCAAAGGGTTCATTTTCATCGTACAAAAACAAACCATTTTCCCTCACAAAAAAACATCCCCGAAAATACTGTTTATCGGAGAACCATCACTCGCATCGTCGGCAACAAGAAGTATTACAATCTGTTGGCGGAATTAATTCAACGCGGAAACAACCTTTAGCTTAGGCTGAGATACCGCCCCTGCGATCCAACCCTCTCAATTCAGTATCAGGAGGGGGTTGGTATCACATCCATCCAATTATATTGGTAAGGATTCATTGGGATGGATGGAAAAGAGCCTCCCCCACTCATTAGACTGAACGAAATCCTCTCAACTGGTCGGGCCGATTCTCTTTTTTCCCATACATATAATTCCCTTTCAAGTCCCACACAAAACCCTCCCACCAATTATCCATAATCAGCATATACCATAGTAACTCAAGGGTAACCCAGGAGTGGCTCCGTCGATTATCCGTTCCAGAACGGACATAGGGCGGACCATCTACGGACTTACTCCCGAGTTAATACTGATTTATAACAAGTTACAAAAAAACTCCCAATGATTATATGATTATGAAAAATGGTGGCAATAAGGAAATCAACAGCACGGAATCAGTAGCAATCAGTTTTTAGTAACCACACATGCATTAATTCTTCCAACGAGTTGTTATAAATTATTCTTTCTGCTTGTCGAATAGTGTGCGCAACGGCCAGCAGGAACACTCCTTTCAACCCATTGCCCCAAGCGTATGCTTAGCATTCTATCAGTTTTGCAAAGATACATACTTTTCACATACAATCAACTATTATTTTTATTAAATTATCATCATGTTGGGGTGGTATATGTTTGATTACTAGATTATTATATTTTTCATCCACAATAACGAATCCTCCAAAATCAGCCACACAAAAGCATCTTTCCACCCCACATCTAACCACATTTTCCCCACACCGCATCCGCTATAGTCGCACAGCAATCGCCCCCAATTGCTATGCTGATAATGCATCCGCAAATGGGGGCTCGACACAAATTCAAGTCACAACCGAACCTTACAACTCTTCACTTCTCCTGAGAGAAGGAATAGGGTTTGCTTTCGGCATCGGTGCCTCGTGCAAGGTTGGGGGCAGAACCCATCTGATAGTCTAGGCGGGCGCCCTCGGCCAGCAGACTGTAGGTGATGT
Organism: Candidatus Colimorpha merdihippi; assembly: GCA_018066145.1. Taxonomy (GTDB): domain Bacteria; phylum Bacteroidota; class Bacteroidia; order Bacteroidales; family P3; genus Colimorpha; species Colimorpha merdihippi. The sequence goes on from JAGHRY010000093.1 coordinate 4,375, forward strand.
AGTTTTTGTTATACGAAATGCCGTTCACCTTGAGGCTATTGACATAAGGTGCTGCCAACTGGTTGCTGGGAGCAGAAATCACAATCGTGTTGCCGTTAGCCAGTTTCACTGTGGCTTTTTTGAACAAAGGGGCACCCAGGGCATATTGGCCGCTGGCGGGGCATACGGGATAGAAGCCCAAAGCCGAGAACACATACCATGCCGAAGTCTGCCCGTTGTCCTCGTCGCCACAATAGCCGTCGGGTGTGGGCGAATAAAGTTTGAGCATGGCCTCGCGAGCCCAGTATTGGGCCTTCCAAGGCTGGGCCGACCAGTCGTAAAGGTATATCATGTGCTGTGCGGGCTGATTGCCATGGGCGTAGTTGCCCATATTCATCACCTGCATCTCTCTGATTTCGTGGATAACGCCGCCATAGTACGACTCGTCGAAAGAGGGGGCCACGTTGAATACGGAATCCAGCATCAGGTTGAACTGCCGTTCGCCGCCCATGAGGTCTATCAAACCTGCCACATCGTGAAACACGCTCCAGGTATAATGCCACGAATTGCCTTCGGTAAAGGCATCGCCCCACTTCAGCGGCGAGAAGGGGCTCTGGAACGTGCCATCGTGGTTTCTTCCACGCATCAGGCATGTTTCTTTGTCAAACACATTGCGGTAGTTCATCGCGTTCTTGCGGTACTGTGCCAACTCTTTCTTGCTCTTGCCCAAGGCTTTGCCCAGCTGGTAGATGCACCAGTCGTCGTAAGCATACTCCAGGGTGCGGGCCACATTCTCGTTGATATGGCCGAATTCATCCTCCACATCGTAAGGAATGTAGCCTAAATCGTTATAGAAGCGGTAGCCACGGCGACCGGTGGAGCTCACCTTGGGGTGCACATTGTTGGCACCATTCACCACGGCCTTCCACAGCGTTTCGGTGTCCTTCACCCGCTGCCCCATAAGGTAAGCATCGGCCACAATGGAAGCCGAATTATTGCCCACCATGCATCCGCGGTGGCCCGGCGAAGCCCATTCGGGCAGAAAACCGCTCTCTCTGTAGGCATTCAGAAGTCCCTCCTGCATCATCAGGTTCTGCTCGGGATAGAGCAGATTCAATAGGGGGAACAAACTGCGGAAGGTGTCCCAGAAACCCGAATCGGTAAACATGTAGCCTTTTACCATCTGGCCGTTGTAAGGGCTATAGTGCACAATCTCGCCATTTGCATCAATCTCGTAAAAAGAACGGGGAAAAAGAACCGAACGATATAGGCACGAGTAGAAAGTGCGCAGGTTGTCGATATTGTCGTCCTCGATGTCCACCACGTCCAAGGTATTGTTCCACACTTCCTTGGCATCGGCGCACAGCTTGTCGAAACTCCGGCCTTGAATCTCGCCGAGGTTCAGCTTGGCCTGCTCATGGCTGATAAAGGAAGAGGCTATCGACACACACACCTGCTCTCCCCTATCCATGGCGCCAAACTCGATGATAGCGCCCGAGGATTGCGGGGTGAATTTCGTGACCTTACGGGAGAAGGTGAGCACAAAATAGTTTTTGAAGTTCTCGGGCACGCCGCCGCTATTCTTGGTGGTAAAGCCCGACACGATGTTGCCGTTGATTTCCACCGCGCTCTTCTCGTCAAACAAATCCAGGATAATGCTGGCGCGGTCGGTCTTGGGGTACGTCACCCGCATCATAGCCGCCCGCATGGTGGGGGTAATCTCGGCAGTGAGGTCATAGTCGGCCAAATATACCTTATATAGATAAGGGTGCGCGGTTTCGGCCTTATGGGAGAACCAGCTGGCACGATTCTGCTGGTCGAACACGGGTTCGCCGCTCTCGGGCAGCAACGAAAACTGGCCGTAGTCGTTGATCCACGGACTGGGCTGGTGAGTTTGCTTGATGCCGCAAATCTTGTGGGCGGTGTAGCAGTAGGTCCAGCCGTCGCCATTTCGGCCCGTCTGAGGGGTAAAGAAATTCATGCCCCAAGGCAAAGCCACAGCGGGATAGGTGTTGCCGGTAGAGAGGGCATACTCGCTCATGCTGCCCATCAGGGGATTCACCAAATCGGCATAATTGGTATTTCTACCATTGTCGGCCATGCATAGCACACCGTACATCATAATAAGTGCAAAAAATATCCTTTTCATCATTCTGTATTAAGTGTGTATTTAAAATCGCTCAAGACACTAGTCGTCTAGATTTGAAGCCTGCTCAAATAACGCAAACCTGCTCAGATTATTGTCCGATCGAAAGGTGGTCTCATTCCACTTTTCCCAAAAAGTAATTCATCTTCACTCACATGGGAAAAAAACATCCAGATATCTCGGTGTTAAATTCACGACTAGAGCCCCCAAAGCATAGAAGATTCACACCGAATCCACAACCCTTCTTCAAATGGACAAAACATCTATGGTAACAATCGTAAATAGCGTTTCCTTTCAAAATGACCTAAACAAGAAGTTGCCAACTTGGGCGCATTTATTTCTTCCGAGTCAGAAAAAACGTATCTTTGCTAATTCAAATTCCACAAAACGAGCAAGAACAACCTGAAGTCTTTCCTCTTGGACGAATGCGAAGCAAAGCGCAAAGGAGGTCTTTATCATAAGACCCATTATTCTTTTATTCATACCCCGGTCCTTATCGAAGCTTCACTGGAGCTTCTTTCCCGTTTCAAGAGGGGACGGATGCCGCATCACGCTGTCGACCTTTTTGTCGGCATGGTTGTATTCTATGTCCGCCACCGCGAGACCCCAGAAGAAAGTCCAGTGGACTTTCGATAGCGAAGCAGAGAATAACAAAGAGGGGAATGGCTTTAGCTGGGGGATATGTATGAAAGTTCTATTGGATTGATGGGTTCGCCATTTTTCCTAGGGAATTGATTGAATTATTGATTGTTCATACCTATTCATTTTGCGGAAGAACCTTCTTTATTTGCTCCTATCTGCGCATTTTTTTGAAGAACCAAAACTATTTCCTCACCTTATTAACAGATAGGGTGGACAGGAAACTGGTAAATTGAGGAATGTTCTATAGCTGGCTTTTAAAAATTCAACAAATCTATTGTTAGAAGCCACCTATGGTTGCATTCTGGTCTGAAATCAATTCATTGGAGTCGGGCATGAAAAATAATATAACATTATTAATTTTTTTTTTGTAAATTTGCAGCCCAATTTTTACACAAACATTCATTTAAAAAAAACTACTATTATCTCATACATACAT
>JAGHRY010000198.1 GCA_018066145.1 Candidatus Colimorpha merdihippi
TGTTTTTATGGGAATCCCTCATTTATTGGATGAACTCCTGGTTATGGGGAAATCCCTTATTTCTGCTCAAACAAAAATCCCTTTTTAACGCTTTTCTGCCACTTTTTCTTAACGCCTTCTCCCGTAAGGCCGTCGGGCGGTGGCCGGCAATCGGTTGCATTACAGTTGTTTTTGCGTCAATTGTGGTAGCTTTAGCCAGAGGTATGATTAAAAGTCAATTTGATTGATATGGCTCTGATTAGGGGCGTTGCCCCTATGACCCTATTTCATTAATCCCTCCAGCCAATTTCCAAAAATCAGCAAATACCATAGTAGCTCAGGGGTAACTTAGGTGTGGCTCCGTCGTTTATCCGTTCCAGAACGGACATGAGGCGGACTATCAACGGACTTACTCCTGAGTTAGTGCTGATTTATAACAAATTACATATTACTTCCCCAAAATAGTACGATTATTCCCAATGATAGCAAAAGCGGTGGCTGGCGATTGTATTCATCATTGTAGGCTACTTGACGCAATCCTATTGCGGCAATTGTGGTGCAGCAGCCCAATCCATTAATCCCCTAAATGATGGAAAGCGATTGGAGGGCGTTGAGTACCCCTTCGTCGTCGACGGTGGTGGTAACGTAGTCGGCATGGGCTTTTACTGCATCGCGCGAATTGCCCATGGCCACGCCGATGCCGCAGTATTGCAGCATCTCGAGGTCGTTTTCGCCGTCGCCAAAAGCAATGCATTCGGCAGGGGTGAGGCCGAAATGGTCCAAAATGCTTTGGATGCCCACGGCCTTGCTGTTGTTGACATTGATGACATCGGTGAAATGGTCGTGCCAGCGGGGCAGTCGGCAATGGGGCAGCATTTGCGCCACGGCTTGGTCCTCATGGCGTTCCATGACGGCGATGGCCTGATAGCACTCCATGCCCAACAGCTCCTGGGTGGTGCGGACGGGAGGGATGGGGAAATTGACCTCGCGGGCCACAGCATCGGCGGCAGCACTCTTGACGGGATTGACGAACATATCGTGCTCGGTGAAGATGAGGGTGCAGATGTTGTGCTGTTCGGCATAGCGGATCCATTGGTTGGACTCGTCTATGGGGATGGGATTTTTGAACAGCACTTTGTCGCCTACAAAGCAGTAGCCCCCATTCATGGTGACATGGCCGTCGAAAGACAGAGGCAGCTGCGGCACCACGCAGACGGGGCGGCCGGTGGAGAGGAACGTGCGGATGCCCAAGGCATGCATGCGGTCGAAAGCACGGATGGTGCCCTCGGACACCTGGTGGGTTTTGAAACTGACGAGGGTGCCGTCGAGGTCGAAAAAGGCAGCCTTGATCATAGCGCAGCCACGATATTTTCGAAGAGGGTGGTCATTTTGACGGCGGCCTTGTTGGCTTCGCGCACCACATCGTCGCCATTGTTGAGGCAGGTGTCGGAAAGGTCGTTGCTTTGGTTGGTGATGATGCTCATGCCGAAAATCTCCAATCCGCTGTGGCGTGCCACAATCACTTCGGGCACGGTGGACATGCCGGCAGCGTCGCCACCGATGGCGGCATAAAACTTATATTCGGCAGGGGTTTCGTAGGTGGGGCCGGTGCCGCCCACATAGATGCCCTGCTGGAGCGTTTCGCCCATTTGGGAGGCTTGCTCGATGGCAATCTGACGAATGCGGCGGGAGTAGACGGTGGTCATATCGGGGAAACGGGTGCCGAACTCGTCCATATTGGGGCCGATGAGGGGATTGGGGAGGAGGTTGATATGGTCGGTGATAATCATCATGTCGCCCACGCGGTAAGTGGGGTTGACGGCGCCGGCAGCATTGCTCACAAAGAGGGTTTTGATGCCCAGGCGAGCCATAACGCGCACCGGGAAAGTGACCTCCTGCATGGTGTAGCCTTCATAATAATGGAAACGGCCCTGCATGGCCATGACATGCTTGCCCCCGAGGGTGCCGATGATGAGGTTGCCCTTGTGGCCAATGGCGGTGGAACGCTTGAAATTGGGGATTTCGCTATAAGGGATGACCAGCTGATCTTGGATGCGGTCGGCCATGAGGCCCAGGCCGCTGCCCAGGATGATGGCGATTTCGGGGATGGGGCGTCCGGCCAAACGCTGGCGGATGAACTGTGTGCTTTCGTCGATTTTGTGGATCATGATGATTGTTGATTGATGGGTGAAACGTTTGCTAGGGTAGGGGGGCATCAGCCCGGTGTGGTGGCTGGGGGGTTAGATATTTTTCAGCCGTTCGATTTGTTTCTGGATTTCGGCAGCCTGCTCGTAGTCTTCGTTGGCTTCGCACTGGCGGAGGCGCTTTTCGAGGTCTTCGAGACTCTCGTCGATAATGGGATGGACGTTGGGGTCGGGGAGGTTGCCTTCGAGGGCGCCAGGAAGCATGGAGGTTTCCTCAAGGACATTGAGGTCGATATCGATATCGCAATGCTGCAGCATGGCCAGCACGATGGCATCGGAAGTGCGGGAGTCGATTTGCTTCTCGGAAAATCCGTCGCTGACATGGAGGGTGGAATAGAAGATGCCCTCTTCGAAGCGGTCGATGGTGACCCGTTTGAGGGTGAGGAGATATTCCTCCATGATGTTGCAGATGAGATTGTGGGTGAGGGGGCGGCGCACCTCCTGCTGTTCGATGGCCAGGATGAGGGACTGTGCTTCGGCCGCACCAATAAGCACGGGAACCTGTTTGCCGGATTCGGGGGCATCGAGGATTAGGATGTAGGAGTCGTTCATCGACATGGTCTGCGATAGCTGCAGAGGGTATACTTGGGTGTACATAGGGAATGCGGTATTAAGACTGCTTAAGGTACTCCACCAGTGCGCGGACAGCGCGGCCGCGGTGGCTGATTTGGTTTTTCACTTCCAGGGGCATTTCGGCAAAACTGACGGCAAAACGGTCGGGCATGAAAATGGGGTCGTAGCCAAAGCCCTCTTGGCCATAACGTTCGGTGAGTATGCAGCCGTCTACACGGCCTTCGAAATAGCGCGGTTGGCCATTCTCCATGAGGCAAATGACGGTGCGGAAATCGGCCTTGCGGTTGGTTTTGCCATCCATGGCATCGAGGAGCTTGTTGATATTATCGTCGAAGGAGCATCCCTCGCCGGCATAGCGGGCGCTGTAGACGCCGGGAGCGCCATCGAGGGCCTCCACCTCCAGTCCGGTATCGTCGGCAAAGCAGTCGAGATGGGTGCGCTCCCACACCCACTGGGCCTTCTGCAAAGCGTTGCCCTGGAGGGTATCGGCAGTTTCGGGAATATCGCCTGCGAGACCCATTTCGGCCAGCGATTTAATCTCCACCACACCTTCGAGCAGCTGGCTCACTTCGTGCAGTTTGTGTTTGTTGTTGGTGGCAAATACCAGAGTTTTAATGTTCGCCATATTGCAAGTGTTTGAATATCTTTTGTTAATAGTAAGAGTTGGGATTGCAGAATCCCGAATAATTGCATGTGCAAAGATACGACCTTTTTTTTACACTTCGTGTAGAAAAATGTACTTTTTATTAAAAAATATTATCGGCAATAAAAAAATGGCGAAAAAAAACACCTTGGTACAATAACCAGCGGGTTTTTGCGTTTTTTATAGCAAATTATATATTAAAGGTGACTTCTAAAAATTCGACGTATGAAAGATATTTTGAATTAAGAATACTTTTTTACGCTTTTTGATTCTAGACGGCATCTTTCATATTTTCATTCGGTTACAATGCACCGCATTGCGCCCTCAC
>JAGHRY010000163.1 GCA_018066145.1 Candidatus Colimorpha merdihippi
TGAGGGCGCAATGCGGTGCATTGTAACCGAATGAAAATATGAAAGATGCCGTCTAGAATCAAAAAGCGTAAAAAAGTATTCTTAATTCAAAATATCTTTCATACGTCGAATTTTTAGAAGTCACCTAAAGAGGTATTATTGGTTATTATCATAAATTGTGAATCGTGCCAATTTCTTTTGGATGGTACAATAAAGGGGGCGAGGTTGCGTTATTGGATACTATATGCAGTTATTGTTTGATTATCCTTGGTACTATATCTTCTTCTGCCTGGTGGCGGGGGCGCTGTATAGCGCTGTGCTGTATGGGTATAGGAAGGGCAACGAAGGCGATGTGCTGCCTCGATGGGCACGCATAGGGATGCCGATATTGCGTTTTGTGAGCGTAAGCCTAATTGCCATTTTGCTGATGGGACCGCTGGTGAAACGAAAAGTGAACTCGCAGCAGCGGCCTATTGTGGTAGTGGCCACCGATGGAAGCGAGTCGATTACCACACCTCTGCCCGACGGTTGGAGCAAGCCACTAGAGAAGGATTATGATGTGGTGCTGGACACCTTTGGAGGAAAGAGCACGGACATAGCGGGGGAGCTGGCATCGATAGCAGAACGGTATGCCGGGCGCAACCTGGGTGCTGTGGTGCTGGCATCGGACGGCATATACAACCAGGGGCAGAACCCCACGCATGAGGCTGCCAATATGGGAGCACCCATATACACCATAGCTATGGGAGACACAACGCACCATGTGGATGCCGCCATAGCTGCCGTTCGGGTGCCGAAAGTGGCGTATATGGGCAACCAGTTTCCGATGGAAGTGACCATCAAGGGGTATGGCCTAAAGGGGGAGCAAGCCGTGCTTGCCGTTGCCCTGGGCGGCCAACGCCAATATAGCCAAACGATAAACTATACTGAGAACCAGTATACCACAACCATACCAATAACGCTGAAAGCCGACAAAGCGGGACTACAGAGCTACACCATAACGTTATCGACGCTGAAGGGCGAAGCCAATGGCGCCAACAACAGTCGTACGGTGGCCATAGAAGTGTTGGACGGGCATCAGAAAATAGCCATAATTGCGGCAGCCCCCCACCCCGATGTCAGCGCCTTGAAACAAGCCATTGAAGGCAATCCAAATTACGAAGTAACCGTGATGGCCGACAAATTCGATGTGGGTCAGCTGCGGGAATACAGTGTGGTGATCTTGCACAATCTGCCCACGGCCAGCCAGCCATTGACCCAGTTAGCATCGCTGCAAGTGCCCACAATATACATCATCGGCAGTCAAACCGACTTGGGGCGGTTCAACGCCATGCATACCGGTCTGGAGATAATAGCCAAAGCCAAGAAAACAGATGAGGCTACAGCCAGCCACAACAACAGCTTTGCCTTGTTTGACATGGACGGCGACCTATGTCGCGAGCTGGAACAGATGCCACCGCTGCAATCGCCTTTTGGCAACTACCGGACAGCGGGCAATGTGCAGGCGCTGTTTACTGCCAAAATAGGTACGGTGGCCAGCGACCGACCGCTGATAGCCTTCGGGCAGAGCGAGGGGGTGCGCCGTGCTTTTGTTGCCGGAGAAGGCCTATGGCGTTGGCGTCTGCAAGACTACCTGATGACTTCCAGCCACAGCCATTTCGACCAGCTGATAGAGAAAATGGTGGTATACACTTCGCTGCAAGCCAACAAAGACCGGCTGCATTTAATATACAACCACATCTATGCCGAGAATGAAACAGTTACGCTAGGGGCGGAACTGTACAACGATAACTACGAACTAGTGAACATTCCCGAAATGCGGATGAAGCTGACCGATGCCTCGGGTGGGCGAGGAGCCGAATATGAGATGAACCGCTCGGGCAGCAGCTACTCCCTGAACCTGGGGACGCTCACTCCAGGGCACTACAAGATGGAAGCAGACGCCACGCTGGCCGGCAAGAAATACCAAGCCACAGGAACCTTTGTGGTAGAAGAACTGAATTTGGAACAGATTAACACAGTGGCAGACCATGCCTTGCTGAACACTTTGGCACAAACGACTGGAGGCGAAATGGTGGCTGCAAACCAAACCTCCCGCATAGCGGAACTGCTGAAAGCGCGGGAAGATTTGAAGAAGGTGATATACACCCACACCAGATACACCGAACTGCTGGACATACCCTGGATATTGCTGTTGATAGTACTGTTGCTGGGAGCGGAATGGGCTAGCAGAAAATACAATGACCTATGGTAAAGGGGGGCAATTTCGTTCGCAATGCCGGAACATTGTTTTCGGGCAATGTGATAGCCCAAGGAGCGGCTTTTGCGGCCTATCTAGCCCTGAGCCGCCTGTACAGCCCCGAAGCTTTCGGACTGTACAATGTATTTTACAGCTACATAGAAGTGCTGATTATCCTATCGACCTGCAAATACGAGCTAGCCATTGTGCGAGCAGAAACAGATATTGAAGCAGCAGCCCTATCTCGTCTGACGCTGAGGCTGAATGCAATTAACAGCTGCGTGCTGCTTGCAATAGGTTTGGTCCTATCGCTATTGACGCACTGGGGCGTGATGCGGATGCCGCTGCCACCATTGCTGATAATGCTGATACCCCCGATGGTGTTTTTTTGCGGCACCACCAGAGTGTATACCTTTTTATTTAACCGATACAAGCACTACCGACAGATTGCCTCAGCCGAAGTGGCCACCTCGCTAGGGGGTGTGGCAGCAAAGATACTGCTGGGTATTGGCAGCAAAGCATGGACTCTGTTGCATGCTGCCGGACTGCCGTTGGGCACCATCTTGGGGAAGGTGGCCGGTAATGTGTATTACCGTTCCCGATGCTTGCGAATGATGAAAAGGGAAGAGCCAAACTGCGTGGCGACAATAAGCAAAAAAGAACTGCTCACAAAATATCGCAACTTCCCATTATACGCCACCCCCAAAGAATTAGTAAGCAGTTTTTCGGCCAATCTGCCCTTTATGTGGCTGAGCCTATATTTTGATAATGCGTACATAGGACTATTTTCGCTGGCAGTGACATTTACGATGCGACCGGTGAACATTTTTGCCAACATTTTTGAAAAAGTGCTATATCCACAAGTAACGCAAAGGGTAAACCAGGGATTGGCGGTATGGGGTGATATACGACGATTTGTGCTGGTGCTGAACGCCATAGCTGTGCCGGTACTGGCGGCTATGTTTTGGGGAGCAGAGCCCATTTTCACCTTCCTCTTTGGGGAAAAATGGATTGGAACAGGCTATTATGTACGCTGCATTATTCCATGGATATGGGTGCTGATTACGGCAAACTCGCTATCGTTTACTGCCAATGTATTTGGCACGCAGCGGGTTGATTTTATATTGCAGTTGGTACAGTTGGTACTGCGGGTAGGAGCCTTGTGGGTTGGGTGCAAGTGCAATGATTTCCAACTGGCCATTATGATATTCTGCGCAGTAAGCACGCTGATGCAGCTGGTGCAGTTGGGGTGGTACCTTTACCAATTGCGCACGAAGAGGGCTGCAGAATAATTAGCCACGAGTACACCCCCTACCAGTCTTGTGTGTGGCGAGGACCTTTGAAAGGATTAAAGCGATAGCCCATCTGGATGGTGACCATGGTAGGATTGATGGAATGAAAATCGGTATGGGTTTGGACGGTATTCTCAACCACCTGGCCAGCAATGACATTGCGTACGATGGTGGTGCGGTTCCACACCAGGGGAGCACTGCCAAGCATGCAGAAACTGGCACCCAGCGTAATCTTTTTATTAATAATGAAACCTGTGCCTAGCCGAAAAGCAAAGGTGGTAGATGGAGTATATTCGCGAGAATCGATATTGTCAAACTCGAGTTCTTCGGCTCCTTCCGGCTGGACCCAATGGGCCGAAGCATAGGATAGGGACCAATCGGTAATGCGCCGCATGTTCACACCTGCCAGCGCTTCGCCATAGAAGTCGATGGTGGTGGAAGCCGGATATGCATATCGGACTCCCAGCAGAAGGGGGATATTTTGGAATTTGGGCAAGTGCATCTCATAGCTGCTGCATGCCGAATAGCGCATAGAATAGATATACTCATAATATTCGCGCACATCGCGACTAGGGTTGCTCTGCATGAAATCGGCGGAAAAAGCCACTTCTAATGCCGGGTAAACGGGCAAAGCGAATGACACATCCACACCTGCCAGAAAGCCTTTGCCGGCACCAGCTTTGAACTGATGACCTTGGGTGAACATCCATTCATTATCGCTCATGCGGGAGTCGGCATAGGAGTTTTGAGGTAAGGTGGCTCCGCCATGGATTCCCAAATAAAGCTGAGCCTGGACTATGGCAGAAGAACAGGTAACAAAGGCTATAAGCAATAATAATTTACGGTTCAAGGCAATAAGGAATTATAGGTGATACTAAACGACGTTTGATGTGGCATGAAAAAAATTGGGGCAGAGGCTATGGCAGCCGCCGCCCCAAATCGTTATCAATTATTGAGCACTGTGGGCATCAACATCGGCGCTGATGCGTTTGACCATGCCCTGGAGTGCAGTGCCAGGTCCTACTTCGATGAACTCCGAGGCACCATCAGCAATCATATTCTGCACAGTGGCAGTCCAACGGACGGGTGAGGTGAGCTGCATGAGCAGGTTGGCCTTGATGGTGGCGGGATCCGTAACGGGGGTAGCGCAAACATTTTGATAAACGGGGCAGATGGGCTGGCGGAACTGGGTTTTTTCAATTGCTTCGGCCAACTCTACGCGAGCGGGTTCCATGAGGGGACTGTGGAATGCTCCACCAACAGCCAGTGGCAGTGCGCGGCCTTTGAGTTCTTTCAGTTTTTCGCTGGCTTTATTGACTCCTTCGATGGTGCCACTGATCACGAGCTGACCAACAGTATTGTAATTGGCAGCAACAACAACCTCGCCAGCAGCAGTAACCTCGGCACAAACGTCCTCAACCGTCTTGTCGTCGAGTTTTACGATAGCTGCCATCGTCGAGGGGCGCAGCTCGCAGCATTTCTGCATAGCATTGGCGCGGGCAATAACCAAACGCAGGCCATCTTCGAAATCCATTGCGCCAGCAGCCACCAAGGCGCTGAACTCGCCAAGTGAGTGTCCACCCACCATATCGGGCTGGAACGACTCACCAAGATATTTAGCCAAAATAACGCTATGCAGGAAAACGGCAGGCTGTGTAACCTTCGTTTGCTTCAGGTCGTCGGGTGTGCCAGCAAACATGAGATCGGTGATGCGGAATCCAATAATCTCATTGGCACGTTCAAACATCTCACGGCACTGCTCGTTATTGTCGTAAAGGTCTTTGCCCATTCCAACAAACTGGGCTCCCTGACCAGGGAATACATACGATTTCTTCATATTCGATAAATTATTTGTTCTTCAACATATTAATGATTTCTTTTACATTTATCAGCCGCAGCACAATGGCCAGCAGCAATGCAATAATGGCTGTGGCCGAAAGGCATGCCCACCACTCGCTGAAAGGCATAATGGTGGCTGAAACAACTAATATTAACGTAAAAAGTATTAGTTTTAGTATATACCCATATGAGGGAATAATGTTAAATATTCGGAGAGCCACAATAATTTGGGCCAATGCCATAAAGCTTTGTGCAATGAGGGAAGCCCAAGCCGAGCCCCAAGCCCCATATCGGGGAATGGCAATAAGATTCACCGCTATATTGATTGCCAATGTAATAGATGCCATAATATTTAGGTATTTCAGCCGTCCGCCGGCAGTGAGCAGCGTGCCATATACATAGGTCATCGATATGGGGATGATGCCAAAGACCAGGATTCCGAATACCCGGGCATATTGCAGCTCGTTATCATGATAGAGGAGTTGCATTAGGGGCTGTTTTGCATGGTAACTCCCTACCGCTGCCGTTACCGAAAAGAGCACCATGAGGGAGGTGACCAATCGCAGCTGGACTTTCAATTGCTGTGGCTGCTCGCTGCCCGGAGCTAGCAGTTTGGAAAAAATGGGGAGCAGGGGCACACTCACCAGATAAGCCACCATTGTGAGGGCGTCCAGCAAGCGAAAAGCCCCGGCATATATGCCGGCTTGGAATGTGCCATCTGTGGACAGATCTTCTAACAGAATGGGATCGATACGATTGTAGCTGGCCATGAGCAGCACCAACAGGGCAAAGGGGAGACTCTGCTTTAGCACAGCACAGGTGAATGGCCATGAGAAATGGAGCCGGCCTAGGGGCACTTTTTTCAGCAACACTGCTAAGGCAACGATTGCCGTGGCTATATATGCTACCGTTTGGGCCAAGACAAAATATTCAATCTTGAATACGGGGTGGTTGGGCAGCCATAGCAAACAACCGCAAATGAGTATCATTACTACTCGGTCGAGTATGCTGATAACGCTATCCCACTTAAACAGCAGCAACCCTTCGTAATTGCTTCGCAGAAACAGTATGAGGGAGTTGAGGAATTGGTTGAGCGACAATAACGCCAATAGCGCAAAATGCCTCGAGTCGTAGCCTTTCAAGAGTCCTACGGTGAATGTAACCACCACATAGAGTCCGAGCAACAGCATTTTGGTGGACAGTATGCCCGACAGATATTTGGCTATCAGCGTTGGATGCTGGGCTATATTGCGGGTATTGAAATTGGTTATGCCCACATCCAGCAGGATATTGAATATGTAGGCAATATTGAATAGCGTGATATACAGCCCGTATTCGGCAGCTCCCACGGCATTCTGGGCCCCAACCTCGATGCCCAATATCCAGAAGGGTTTGATCAAGAGATTGAGGAACAATACCCAGAAGAGTCCTGTCAGTAGCGATTTGTTTATGGTGGTGTCTGCTTTCAATAATAACTATGAGGTGTGCTGTCTATTTGATTTCCCACTTTTCATCCATGTCCCAGTTTTCGCGCAGGTCCAATACTTTTTCGAAGTAATACACCGGCTCGGGCTGGCGATGGCTGTAATAATCGCCTGCCGTCCATTGGCCATCGCCATTGATATCGGCTATGGCTCGAAAGCTATACTTGCCAGCTTTGAGGTGCAGGAATGTTACCTTGCCCGTACGAACCACCACTTGCTGTCTGATGGCATCGCCCTTTTCGTTTATGAGTTGAACAATATAGCTGGCGGTAGTGTCGGGCAGCATCAGCTGAACGCTGATATTGCCGTATGTTTCTGCCTTGGTGTATTCGGTAGTAAAGGTAAGTGCATCGGCATTCAGGCGGCCATACACATCGCGTGTACAGCCTTCGGGTATGGTTATCTGGTATTTCTGTCCGGCCTTACCTTGGAAATCGATGTATCCCCAAGAGGATGCCCTCGGGGTACAGTTGGCAGCCATTTTCAACGCACAATACGTTGTGGTGCTGTCGGCGAGGGCCATCACCGATACTGGCAACGGCAGGGTGTCGATAGTTGCCACCGAATCCATCGGATATAAGAAGGCTACCTTGAGGGTGTCGAAATAGGGATGGCTGCCAGCTGCCAGGCTGCGCATGCTGGCGGGCTTGGCATTCTGCATGGCGCTGTTGTTCTTAGCTGAAGGCTTGGTTTGGAAGTGGAGCCTCAGGGTGTCGGCAAAATCGGTATCGCGTATCACCAAAGTAATGGAGTCGCAGCTGCGATTGGCTGTCCACACCTGCAATGTGTCGTTCTTGCGATTGGCTGCAATAAATAGCTCAGTAGTTTCGTTGGTATCCAAATGGCTCAGCGTATAGCGGCTGCTGAGCGGGCACATGGTTACTATTTCGATATTTCCTTTCCCTCGAAACTCCGCTTTGGTCACTCGCTGGCGTTCTTGTTTCATTAGCGAAAGATGCATCGTTACAGGCACTATCGGGGGATACGCTTCGGTTGTCGCTACCACGCTGTCATGAATGCCGCCTGCTGCCAAAGCCAAAGTGGTATCAGCAGCAGCAGCGGTGTCGGTGGCGTCAGTATCCATTCTCACGGCTGCTGCTGTCACTGGCATGTGCTGGGCCGATACCATGGTATCCAGAAAAGCCATCGCTTCGCCGGTATTGAGCTTCAAGTTTTTGTCGCCATCGTTCATGGCCAATAGCAAATACTGTCCTTGCCGCACATGGTTCAGTTCGAAATGCCCCTCTTTGTCGCATCGGGTCATATACATTGGCTGCTGCTTGCTCACGATTGAGTCGGCACAGCAAAATTGGCCACCGAGGGTATCGCTAAGGCGTTGGAGACTGTCGAAAGCCTCCACTTGCTGGGCCGAGAACGCCACCACGGTGATCACGTCGCTACTGGCTTTGTGGGTATAAGCATCCACCACTTGTCCGCGGATGCTCATGCTGTCGATACTGTTTCCGGTCGAAAATACATACTCATAGCTGGCCAGCACATTGCCTTCGTTATAGTCGGCAATTCCTTCTTTAAATTGGAAGAGGTAGGTGGTATTGGCATGTAGCGTGTCTTTGATTTTCACCAAAATACCACGCCCTTTCGTGCCATACTCGGGCTTATGCTTCATGGGTGGCGATACCAATATATTGTTTTCGGCATCGCGCACTGTAACATATTCGTCAAAGTTTATCACAATCTCTTTCGCGTCGAAATTCAGTGTGCCATTCTTAGGCTGGGCATCCAATGCCACTGGCGGGGTCTCATCTTTCGGCCCGCCCGACGGAAACCCTTCTTTGGCACAGGCCGCCACCAGCAGCGCCGCTACCAGCCATAAGCTATGTTTTGTTCTCATTATAGCGTTACAAATTTATAGTTCATTTCGTCTCCAAGTCTTACGACCAGATAATTAGGCGCATCTACATCTTCGTTCATATTGTCGGTCATAATATACTGCACCGATCCGATTTGATGTAGTTCCTGATGGTGCCAATGGCCCATCAGACATAGCGTCACACGATGGGTGTCAAACAGATGTTTCAGCTCATACTCTTCATCCAAAGGCAGATTAGCTGCAGGTGTGGTACTGTAGTCGTAGCTGTTGCGGAACAACGAGGTGTGTGTATTCACTATCACATGGCGGTATTCGTCACGCTTGGCCAGCACGTCTTCCAGCCATTTGCGCTGGCGCAGTCCATGGGTAGCATTGCCACTATCAAGAAACACAAACAGGTCTTTGGCACCGCTTTTTGTCACCACCGTTACTGTGTAGGTCGAGGTATGGAAATACTGCTGGAAATACTGTTGGCAGTCGAAATAGATATCATGATTCCCTAAAATCACATAGCAGCTGTCTTTCCCGCCGGGCTCATACACCAACCTTATTATGCTGTCCAGCACCCTAAACGGATCCTCGCCCCGTTCGTTAGCAATATCGCCATTGATGATGGCAAATGGCGACAACATGTCGGCATGCTGCCGCCGCAAAAACAACTCCACGCGCGGAGCCGAATCGGTGATATGTATGTCGGATGTAACATATATGCAATACTCGTCATCCACTCCTTCAACCACCCGATCCGGGTGCAAATCATTCCACTCCAGCCATTGCTGCACCCTATCCTCGGTATGTGTTCCCGACGAGAACAACATTCCCTTCATATCCAATCGGTCGCAGCCAGCCAATATCATCGTTGCCAGCAATACGGCCACATAGTTCGATTTCATTATCTTCTTCATGTTTCTCATTATTAATTAAAGGTAACATCTAAAAATTGATTTCTAATGATTTTAAGGCTTATTTTGAGCAGATTGCTGTGCAGAACGAAGGAACGTAGCGGGCTACGTGACTGAGTGATAAACAGCAAGATGCCAAAAGAAGGCCAAAATCATAGAAAAGTTTATAAATAATCATTTCTTTCAAAACGTTGAATTTTTAGATGTTACCTAAAAAACATATCCGCCACCCACGTGGCAGAACCAGCCATTGTAACTGCATGTAAGATTGAGCGAGCCCACGGGGTGAGTTCCTACTTCTGCCGTCAGTCGGCAATTGGGGCTCAACGCATAGTATCCCTTCAGACTGAAAAACCAATTGGCCACCCGCTCTATTACAAAGTCGTTGTAGCTGCTCCACCGCAAACCAATATTCCATGCATGTTCACGATAGGCTGCCTGACGCGTAACATCATTCCACCAGCCCTCCAAAGCAAACAGTACATTCATCGGCTCTACTACTGTGGCATTGCCACCTTGCGACCGCTGAATCAGCGGGGCATTATATCGGTTGCACAAGCCCACGGCCATCTTGCAGTGCCGCAATTCCGCCGCCACCTGCAGCGCTCCAGTAAACTCCTGCACGTCCAATCTAGGGTATTGGCGCCACAAATAGCTGTTCACCAATTTAACATTCCTTCCATTGCCATCACCGACCAACACTGCCGATCCTTCCAATTTTGCTGCTATGCGATTGCTACTCACATACTCCGCACCCACGGTCAGCTGATATGTACTGTTGACATGCCAATCCACGGCCGCTGCTGCACCCGCCACACCGCCTGTTGCCACATGGCAATCATACAATCCATACCCGCGCAGTTCCAACTGCTGTCCACGTGCATTCAGTCCCGTCATTACTGCTGCCGCTATTAATAAAAATTGTATTTTCATATTGTATTAAATTTTGTTATTCTTGTATCGTTTCAGCCTTTTCATCTGTCACAATAGCTCGCGTCTTGGCTCTTCGCAATTCAAAGTCTCTGCCTAAATATTTCTCTCTCACGTCAGGGTCCGAAGCCATCTCTTCCGGTGTTCCATGGTGCAGCACCTTTCCCTCATAGAGCAGGTATGCACGGTCGGTGATGCTCAGGGTTTCATGCACATTGTGGTCAGTTATCAATATGCCAATATTGCGGTCCTTCAAATGGGCCACAATATCCTGGATATCCTGTACCGCGATGGGGTCAACGCCCGCAAAAGGTTCGTCTAACAGCAAAAATTTGGGGTCGTTAGCCAAAGCCCTAGCTATCTCTGTGCGGCGGCGTTCGCCTCCCGACAGCTGTATGCCTTTGCTGCGGCGTATCTTTTCCAAACCAAATTCCTTAATCAACGATTCGCACTTCTCTTCGCGTTCCTCTTTACTCAAATCTTTGCGAAACTCCAATATCGACATGATGTTGTCTTCTACAGTCATTTGGCGGAATACCGAAGCCTCCTGTGCCAGGTATCCCACCCCCAATTGTGCCCTGCGGTACATCGGCATCTTGGTTATTTCGGTTTCGTCCAGATACACTTTGCCCGAGTATGGCTTAATAATGCCCACTATCATATAAAATGTTGTGGTCTTGCCAGCACCATTAGGGCCCAACAGTCCCACTATCTCGCCTTGTTTCACGCTCACGCTCACTTCCTTTACCACTGTCCGCGAGCGATATACCTTTACTACATTTTCTGTTCTTAGTTCCATAGTTTCTTTCTATTTGAAGTGCTCGTAATTATAGATGCAACAATTCAACTCCCTTTTTCATATTATTCCTTCACGCAGTATGTCGTGCAGATGCAACACCCCTTCATATTCTCCGGCTTTATTCACTACCACCAACTGCGTTATGCTATTGGTACGCATCACATGCAGTGCATTGACAGCATACTCCGTATCTATTATCCTTTTGGCATTAACTGTCATCACGTCCTCAGCCTTCAATGTTTCAAACGAGGCATTGGCCTTTATCATTCTCCGCAAATCGCCATCGGTAATTATTCCGCGAACCGTTCGCTCATCGTTATCATCCACCACCACAGCGCACCCAAGTCGCCGCGTAGTCATTTCCAATATCGTATCGCGTATCGATGTCTTTGGGCGCACCATAGGCCGGTCGTTTTGCTTATACAAATCGCTCACCCTCATATACAGCTGTTTCCCCAACGCTCCTCCCGGATGGAATCGGGCAAAATCCTGCGCTGTAAAGTTCCTGCACTCTATCAATGCCACCGCCAATGCATCGCCCATCACCAGTTGCGCCGTAGTGCTGCTCGTGGGCGCCAGGTTGTTCGGACACGCCTCATGGTCTACTGCCGTATCCAGCACCACATCGGCTTCTTGCGCCAAAAACGAATCGCTATTTCCTACTATTGCTATCAGTTTGTTGCCAAAATTTTTCACCAGCGGTATCAGCACCTTTATCTCGGGTGTATTTCCGCTTTTCGATATGCATATCACCACATCGCCTTCTTGTATCATTCCCAAATCGCCATGTATCGCATCGGCAGCATGCATAAACAAAGCCGGCGTCCCTGTACTGTTCAACGTCGACACTATCTTTGATGCTATATTGGCACTCTTGCCTATTCCTGTTATTATCACCCTTCCCGATGCCGAAAAAATGGTTTCCACGGCCTCAGAAAAGCTATTATTTATCCGTTTTTCTAGCGCCTCTATCGCTTTTTTTTCAGTTGCAATAACTTGTTTTGCAATATCTTGTATCTCTCTAGCAGACTTCATTGCTACTTTTTTCTTGTCAAATGAAGATTTTTTACTAACTTTGGACTGCAAAATTACATCTTTTTTTTGAATTATGATAGATTTGCGAACAAAGTTAAAAGAAATATTTGGTTTCGATAATTTTAAAGGCGACCAAGAAGCTATCATCAACAACATTTTAAATGGTCGCGATACTTTCGTTATCATGCCTACAGGTGGTGGTAAATCATTGTGTTATCAACTTCCTGCCATGATTCTCGAGGGTACAGCTATCGTTGTTTCTCCTCTCATCGCACTAATGAAGAACCAAGTTGACGCCGTCCGCTACACTTCTGGCCAAAACTGCGTCGCCCACTTCCTCAATTCTTCCCTTTCCAGGCTCCAAACCAAAGAAGTCAAGGATGATCTTCTCACTGGTGGCACCAAACTCCTTTACGTCGCTCCCGAAACCCTCTCCAAGGACGACACCGTTGAATTCCTTAAGCAACTCCCTATTTCTTTCTTTGCCATCGACGAGGCTCACTGCATCTCTGAATGGGGCCACGATTTTCGTCCCGAATACCGCCGCCTCCGCGACGCTATCGACAGCATCAATTCCCACGCTCCCATTCTCACCCTCACCGCTTCTGCCACCCCCAAGGTCCAGCAGGATATCATCAAAAATCTTCGCATGGGCGACGCCCAGCTATTCGTATCTTCTTTCAACCGCCCCAATCTCTATTACGAGGTCCGCCCCAAACCCGCCGACACCATGGACCTCCACAAGGAAATCATCAAGTTCATCCGGCAGAACGAAGGCAAGTCCGGCATCATCTACTGCCTCACCCGCAAAAAAGTCGAAGATCTCGCCCAGCTCCTCCAACTCAACGGCATCAAAGCCCTACCCTACCATGCAGGTCTCGACAATAAACTCCGCGCCGAAAACCAAGATAAATTCCTTATGGAGGAGGTCGACGTTATCTGCGCCACCATCGCCTTTGGCATGGGCATCGACAAACCCGATGTCCGCTTCGTTATCCATTACGATATCCCTAAAAGCCTCGAAGGCTACTACCAAGAAACAGGCCGTGCCGGCCGCGATGGCGGCGAAGGCCAATGCATTGCTTTCTACTCCGAACACGATGTCGAAAAACTTTATAAGTTCTTCACCGACAAAAATATCACCGAGCAAGAAATGGCCAACCAACTCATCCAGGAGGTCGTTTCTTATGCCGAGTCTTCCGCTTGCCGCCGACTCAATATCATGCGCTATTTTGGCGAAGATTTCAACTCCCAAAACTGCGGCTGCTGCGACAATTGTCTCCATCCCAAGCCTCGCGTCCCCGCCAAAGAAGAGGTGCAATATGCCCTCGAAACTATCCTTGCCACCAAGCAGGCTTTCAAAACCAAAGATATCATCGATGTCATGATGGGCCATAAAAACAGCAATACTAAGGTCTATCATCAAGATCAACTCGAACAGTGGGGCCAAGGTGCCGACCACGATACCCTTTTCTGGAAAGCCGTCATACGGCAGGCCCTCTTCGAAAAACTCATCTCTAAGGAAATCGAACAGTTCGGTGTCCTTAAACTCACTCCCGCTGGTCAAAAATTCATCAAGAAACCTTACGATATCACTATCAGTATCGACCACAACTATTCCGCCAACGCTCTCTCCGAGGGCGACGACGAACTCGTTCCCCAAAATGCAGGTGCTGCTGCTGGCGACGAGGCGCTATACGCTCAGCTCAAAAGCCTACTTCGCTCCATCGCCCAAAAACAAAAACTCCCCCTCCACGTCATCTTCGAAGACCGCTCCCTCAAAGATATGACCATCCAATATCCTTGCTCCATCGAAGAACTCTCCCGCTGTCTCGGCGTAGGCATCGCCAAAGCCCAAAAATACGGCCAACCTTTCGTCGACCTTATCAAATCTTATGTCGACGACAACGAGATCGAACGTCCTCAGGATATCGTTGTCCACATGGCTGCCAACAAGTCCGAAAACAAAATCCACATCATCCGCGCCATCGACAGCCGCAAATCTCTCGACGACATCGCCTCTGCCAAGGGACTCTCCCTCCAAGATCTCATGTCCGAGATGGAACGCATCATCTCTTCTGGCACCAAACTCAATATCGATTATTACATCAACGAGAATATCGAAGAAGAACATCAGGAGATTCTCCTCGATTACTGGCGTGAATCCGAATCCGGCGATCTCCAAGAGGCTTACGACGAGTTCGCCGACGACGATGATTACACCGAGGACGAAATTCGCCTCATGCGCATCAAGTTCCTTTCCGACTTCGGCCATTGATTAATTGTTGATTTGATTATACCTCAACAAAAATCAAATCAACCAACCTACAAATCAACATTTTTTATTATGCTACGCAATATCACTCTTCTCGCTTTCTTTCTCGCCTTCTTTGGCTTCGGCGAAACTATGGCTCAAAAAACAATTCAAACCAAACAAGGCAAACCCGCCAAATCCACCATCGCCCACAAAGTAGGCATCATCGCCCACCGCGGCTTCTATAAATACGATGGTGCCGCCGAAAATTCTATCGCCTCTATGCAAAATGCCGTCGACCACGATTTCTTTGGCACCGAGTTCGATGTTCGCATCACCGGCGATAATATCGCCATCCTCTACCACAACGACAATATCCAAGGACTCCCCATCGAGGAACTCCCCTTGGCCGAACTCCAACTCCATCCCGGATTTACCCTCTCCAATGGTGAGCTTATCCCCACCGTTAAAGAATTCTTCAACGTTTACTTCAAAGCACGCAGCATCCAGCAGTCGGCCCGCAACACTACCACTCGCCTTATCTACGAAATCAAGCCTCAACGCAATCCCGATAAACTCGCCACTGCTATCGTTACAGCATACGATATGGCAAAGCAGTACGATTTGAGCAAAGAAATTATCTTCATCTCTTTCAGCATCGACGCCTGCAAAATGATGCACGACCGCATCCCCGAAGCCTCCATCGGCTACCTCGGCGGCGATATCGAACCTGCCGAACTTCACGATATGGGCATCTCAGTGCTCGACTATAATTTCAAGGTCCTCCTCGAACACTCCGAGTGGGTCGCCAAAGCCCACGAACTCGGCATGACAGTTATCGCCTGGACCGTCAACGACAAGCAAACTGTTCTTGACCTCACCAAACTAGGTGTCGACTACATCACCACCGATCTGCCCCTCGACCTCAACGAATGGATTAGTAATAATCGTTGATTTTATTTCAACAATTCAAACATACAAAACATCAAATCAACACCCAATTCCCTATGATTCAACCCGGTATAAAAAACCACCTCGAACGCATCGTCACCCCCGAACTCACCGCAGCTCGCATCGGCAGCGGTCTCGTCGAAGTCTTCGCTACCCCCATGATGGTAGCTCTTGTTGAACAAACCTGCCTCGAAAGCGTCCTCCCCCACCTCGACCAAGGTCAAGGCACCGTAGGTACTCTCGTTAACGTTACCCATTGCGCTGCCACACCTGTAGGAATGAAGGTATGGTGCGACAGTCAACTCACCCTCGTCGACCGCCGTCGTCTGGTTTTCTCTGTCAAAGCTTATGACGAATGCGGCCTCATCGGCGAAGGCACCCACGAACGTTTCATTATCGATTCCGCCAAATTCCAGGCCAAAACCGATGAGAAGAAAAAGCTGAATTGCCAATAGCACATGATATCAACATCAGCCCCACATTCTAATATCCCTCCACTTCCCATGAAAACCCTACCCCTATTCCTCGCCCTGGCTTTCTCCATCGCAGCCTTCTCCCAATCGCGTCCCCCCGCTCCTTTCGGCCCCTGCCCTACCGAAGCCCAGCTACGTTGGCAGCGCATGGAAATGAATATGTTCTGCCATTTCGGCCCCAATACCTTCTCCGGTCGAGAATGGGGTTCCGGCACCGAGTCCGAAGACATCTTCAATCCATCCAACCTCAACTGCAACCAATGGGCTGCCGTGGCTCAAGCCGCTGGCTTCCGCGGCATCATCATCACCGCCAAACATCACGACGGTTTCTGCCTTTGGCCCAATCCCGCCAGCACCCACACCGTAAAACAAAGCCATTGGCAAAACGGTCAGGGCGATGTCCTCCGCGATCTCTCCAACGCCTGCCGTAAGGCCAACCTCAAGTTCGGCATCTACATTTCTCCCTGGGACCGCAACGCCCCCACCTACGGCACCCCGCTCTATAACCAAACTTTCAAGCGCACTCTCGAACACGCCCTCACCCAATACGGCCCCATCTTCGAGCAATGGTTCGACGGTGCCTGCGGCGAAGGCCCCAATGGCAAACGCCAAGTATACGATTGGCCCCTCTTCAACGGCACCGTAGAACGCCTCCAACCCCAGGCTCTTATCTTCAGCGATATCGGTCCCGGCTGCCATTGGATGGGCAACGAAAATGCCGTCAACGGCACCACCTGCTGGTCTCGCCTCAGCACCGACGGCTACGCCCCTGGTCAGGCATCCCCTTCTCTCGATGTCCTCAACCAAGGCCAGCCCGACGGCTCTTACTGGATTCCTGCAGAAGCCGATGTCTCTATCCGCCCCGGCTGGTTTTACCACCCCAACGAGGAACCCAAAAGCCTCCAACAGCTTCTTAGCATTTATTACACTAGCGTGGGCCGTAATGCACTCCTCCTACTCAACGTCCCTCCCGACACCCGCGGACTCATTTCTGTCGCCGATTCCATAAGGCTGCTGCAATTCCGGCAAGCTCTCAATACCATCTTCGCGCACGATCTGGCCCAAGGCGCCCATGCCTTCTCGGCTCAAACTCGTGGCAATGGCCTCCCTCAATTCCGCTCCGCCAACGTCCTGGACACCAACTACCATCACTATTGGACCGTCAACGACAATTGTCTCAACCCCACCCTGCAGCTTTCCTTCGACCACCCCGTCACTTTCAACCGGGTGATGCTGCAAGAGTATATCCCCCTCGGCCAACGAGTCAGCCAATTCGAGGTGCAGATCCTCGAAGGCAAGCAATGGAAAACCCTTGCCGAAGCCACCACCATCGGCTACAAACGCATCTTGCTCACCCAACAGTGCACCACTTCAGCCGTACGAATCCTCTTCAAAGACTGCCGCGCCTGCCCCGTCATCAACCGCTTGGCCCTTTTCATGGATAACATTTACCAAAACTAGACGCAGGCCCCTATCATGAATCGACAACTCCTCGGTCATTTGGCCTGCTTCGGCGCCTATGCCATTTTCGGCCTTAATATTATCTTTTGCAAGGACATCACCAACCAAAGCGTCCTCAGCCCTGCGCTTCTTTTTACTTTCCGTGCTGTTTGCGCCGCTGCATTATTCTGGCTGCTGAGCCTCTTTATGCCCAAACACAAAGTGCCCAAGCGCGACCTCATAGCCATGTTCGGTGCGGGTTTCCTTGGCTTGGTTATGCCGCAGATGACGTTCCTCTACGCCGTAGGCATGACCACTCCTATCGACCTTTCGGTTGTCAACTCTATTACACCCATCATGACCATGTTCGTGGCAGCCATCTTCCTTAAAGAGCCCATCACTCTCAAAAAGGCTGGCGGTGTGGCCTTAAGTTTTGGCGGCGTTATCTGGCTAATCTTCCAGTCTACCCACACGGGTGGCATCGGGCATAGTTCTCCTCTCGGCATCGGCCTCACCATCCTCAATGCTCTCTGTTTCGCTCTCTACCTCGGTATTTGCCGCCCCATTATCCAGCGCTACGATGTAATCACGCTCATGAAGTGGATGTTCCTCTTCGCCCTCATTATCATCATTCCCTTTTCCGCCCGCGATCTAGTCTCCACCCAATATGCCCTTGTCTCAGCCCAGGTATGGTGGGAGGTAGCCTACCTCATCTTCTTTGCCACCTTCGTCGCATATTTCCTCATCCCTATCGGCCAACAGCGTATCCGACCCACTCTGGTGAGTATGTACAACTATCTGCAGCCCATCATCGCCAGCATCATAGGGGTTTGGCTCGGTATGGACCAACTCACCCTTACCAAGGTACTTGCCGCCATACTCATCTTTGCCGGCGTGGCCATCGTCAACCGCAGTCGCGCCCGAGCCAGCTAACATTGATTTATTGAATTCCTCCTAATCAAAATATCTAAATCCACCTCCTACCAATCGCCTAATCACGAATTACTAATCACCAAAAATAATTCCCCATGCCTCAACCCCAAGACAAATCCTCCCTCCTCGAGCAGGCACAACAAAGTTACTCAACTCTCATGGACCTCATTACCTCCACCGAGAGCAAGCCACTCGAAACAGATTTCGAACCTCTTCCCGCTTCGACCAAATGCACTACCTTCGCACAAGGCAACAACCTGCGCGACTTGCTTGTCCACGCTTACGAGTGGCAACGCCTCCAGTCGGCTTTTGTAGACAATATCCGCAAGGGCGAACCGCGCGATTTCATCCCCGACCCCTATCGCAAAAACTACAAGGAGATGGACCAAGTCAACTGGCAACGCCACCAGTCAACCCCTCTCGCCGATGCCGTTGCCCTGCTGCAGGATAGTCACAAGGAAATGATGAATCTTATTGAAACTTTCACCCAAGACGAACTCTTCGGCAAGAAAGTTTTCAAGGTAACCTACACCACCACCATGGCGGCCTACTTCATCAGCGTCACCATTTCGCCCTACACTCAAATTCTTAAACGTCTCAAATCGCACCTTCGCAAGTGCAAAGCTTAGCTTTTAGGGAAAATAGTCCTACCGCTCTCGGCGGTCAATAACCTCTTTTAGCTTATATCGGTCGCCAGTGGCAGGACCAATAGCATCAATAAACTGCTGGTCGTATCCCGGAGTGGCATATCTACCGCGCACCACCTTGCCATCTTCCATCGGGCGCACCACTTGATCGTTATATCGAACGATAAGCAGCTTGGCCAGTCGGTCCCAGCGGTCCATCATGCGCGAGGTGTAGGCTATGCTTTTTTGGTTGAGGTAGCTCTGGCGATCAGCGGGGGTCATGCCGGCTATTGCGGCTAGCACACTATCCTGGTCGGCAAAGTAGTAATCCTCCAGCTCGCGCTGGGCCTCTCGCAAGTCGCCTATCATCATCGAATATCTTGGATATATCATATTGGCCACCCAGTTGTTCATCCAAAAAGCCGACTGGAACGAAAACTCATTGCGCGGATTATTCTCAGCTCGGAAAGCATCGGGTACCTGGGTAATGCAGCAGTAGAGGGGCACATAGGCCACCATATTGGCATCATCGCAGTTAAACCATGTCACCCCGCCCACATCATTAGGCAACCACGACCGCATCTGGCAGGTCATCGTAAAACCGCTCTGCTGCGTAGCTATGGGGCGTTCGCGATAAAATTCGATACCATCTGATGCTTTAAAATGCATCGGCAGCGGTCGTATAGGCATACCCCACGGACCAGCAGTCATGTCGGCGGTCATGTCCAACGGGGTACCTTCGAAATGGTCGCGCATATCCTGCTGCACATCACGCAAACTCAAGGGCGCTTCGGGCTTTATCCAAAGAGGCAAATGGTCGCATTTGGCAAAGTCGCCATTAATGTAAGGCAGATACTTGTCCATCTCGGCATGGGCAGTATGATGGCGGAAGAAACTCCACACTCTCGCATCGGCATATCGCACATTCTCGAAATCAATGGGACAATAGGCATCGCGGAACGAAAAGTCGGCATCGGCTCCGCTGTAATAGCCCTTTTCTCGGGCAAAGGAAATCACATCATGGGCATATACGCATTCCACCTCGGGGCGTACGATGTGAGCCAAATTGCGACTATTGATGGATTTATACGATTTCTTCTGCTGTAGGGGAAACTGGCGAATACGGCTCAAATTGGCATGGGCACATATACAGTCGTCCGGCACGCGAAGCGCCACCCATACAGCACCCTGGCGGTCGGGTCCCTTGCCTATGATTTCCATTATCCACGCCTCTTCAGGGTCGCAGATGGTGATGGTTTCGCCACTGGAATTATAGCCATATCTCTCAACCAGCTCAGCCATACATTTAATAGCTTCGCGAGCATTGGTGCTGCGCTGCAGGGCTAGACGCATCAAACTAAAATAATCGAGCAGCCCGTCGGAGTTAACCAACTCGAGCCTACCATCAAAGGTGGTTTCTACAATAGTCAGCTGGTGGTCGTTCATCAATCCTACCACATTATATGTGTATTCTACCTGGTCAACAAATCGACCTTCGTGCGAAGGGCCCCAGCCGTGTATGGCAATCTTCTCGCCGGGAGTATGCCGTCCGGCAGGGGAATAAAAGAGCGATCCGCTAAAACCAAAACCATCGCAGTTGTACGAACACATCACACTGCCATCGACCGAGGCTTTCTTGCCTACTATCAAATTGGTACAGGCACGACCCGCAGCCGTCAGCCCGCCTAGGAAAATTAAAATGGTAATTAGGTATTTGTTCATAATCGTATTTTAATGGAACTATTACCTATAGTAACGCAATATTGTTTTTTTTATTGCCAATCTACCACCAATAGCTTCAATCCGTATCTATTTCCACCAAAAAGCAAGAGTCCCCCACAAAGGGAGACTCTTGCCATTATTTATTCGCGAAGGAAAAAATGTATGATTGTTGATTTGCTGATTCGGTGTAAGCTGTTTTTTATGGGCTTATGCCATATATCAACGCTTCAACAGGTCTATACAGCTTTATTTCTTCACAACTTTCTGCAATGCAATACCATTATTGGTAATGACACGCACCATATAAATGCCGTTGGCCATATTGCCAAGGTCAACCAGCGTGCTGTTGGTGGTCATCACGGTGCGACCGCTCATGTCCATCACTTCTGCCATCTGGAACCCGTCAGCCACAATGTTGATACGGCCGGTGGTAGGATTGGGATAGAGGGCCATGCTGCTCATCTCCATTTCGTCGATACCTGCCACACTGCCGGTAACGGCACGAATCATCCACGAAGCATCGATGCTACCGCTAGAAAGGGCCTGAACCGAACCCCACTCTACACCATCGGTAGATGCCCAACTGCTGTTGTAGTTGCCATCAAAGGCGCAGCTGGCGGCGGGATATTCAACGCTGGTAGTGTGGAGCACAACCCAAAGGGTCTTGGTGGCATCGAGCTGCACCGAAGTGTTCAAGAGCACATCCTGCCATGCCATCGACTGGCTGACAGCATAGTTCTGCTGGGCTACGAGGGTCTGAGGAGCATCATCGCCACCTTGATAAATGCGCACATCATAGTTGCCAGTGCCGTTTTCGGCAGCAAAGAAGAGCACATGGGTGAGGTAGTTGCGGTTCTGGAGGTCGGCTGCATTAAACTTCACACCCCAGTAGATCTCGCCACCGGTGCCTACAGCATCTTCGAAATTGCCGTTATCATAGTACATGGTGTCGCCCCATGCCTTCACTTCAATGGTAGCGGTGGCAGTAGCCGAACCCTGGCTGTTGGCCACGGTAAGCTCGATATTGTGGATGCCGGCGGTAGCAAAAACCACGTCGAGGGTGTTGCTGGTGCTGCTCTGTGCGGCACCGTCAACAGTCCATGCATACGTGTCGGCCATCACAGCATTGGCAGTAAAGGTAACGGTGTTGTTCACCCAAGCAGCAGCAGGGCCGCTGATGGTAGCCGAAGGAGCGCTAAGGGCAGTAATCTCAAAGTCGTCGATATAAAGGAAGTATTGGTATTCGCCATAGTAGTTGATGGCTACATACTTAGCCTCAGTAGGAAGCGAAATGCCAAAGAGGGTCCACTGGGTAGTGGGCACAGTGGCAAAATTGGCCAGCTCATGAGTGAAGTCGGCAGGCTGGTTGCCGGTAGTAGAGTACAGCACACGGAAAGCATCGGCTTCGTTATATCCACGGTACCAGAACTTAACGGCTACAGCACCTTCAGTAATATTGATTTCGGGAGTGATGAGATACTGATTGTAATCATTAGCATCAGCATAACTGCTGAATTGGAACACGTTGTTGCCGCTATGGGCAGCTACACCAGCTTCGCTAGCAGCCACAATACCAAAGTAAGCATCGTTGGCATGATTCATGCTGATGGTATCCCAGCAGATAATATGATTCTCAAAATCTTCGGTGTAAGGGATGGTAGCAATAGCTTCGCACTCAATAGCCTCAATAGTGGCGCTGGCAGAGGTGGAGCCAACGGTGTTGGTGGCAACTACCTGCACGCTGTGGGTGCCCGAGGTGGCAAAGGTGTACGAAAGGGTATTGGAGGTTTCGGTCACGGCTGTGCCGTCAACGGTCCAGGCATAGCTGCCGGCATTGCCGCTGACCGCGGTGAAAGTGGCAGCCTGGTTCACCTTTGCATAAGCAGGAGCCGAAAGGGTAACATAAGGAGCCGAGAGGGTGGTGATGCTGATTTGGTCGAGCAGGATCACATAACCGCCAGCGCAGTCGTGGTGGCGGAAAGCCAAGCGGATGCTCTGGCCGGCATAGGCCGAGAGACTCACGATGCGGTGCTGCCAGGTGGTCATGCTGCTGAGGGGTGTGGTCATGCTGCTGCTGAGCGTCTCGGTGTAGAGCAGGGTGGTCTGGTCGCCAACAATGGCATAGACGCTGTAGTTATCGCCGGCAAAGTTGGGGTCGAAAGGCTTCACATTCCAGGAGAGCTCGTATTCGCCAGTGGCGGGAACATCAATCTGGGGGCTGGTCAGCCAGTTGTCAACAGGCATATCAAGCATAAACAATCCCATGAATGACTGTGCGGAGAACGAGGCCACCGAACCTTCGTCAAGGCCGTCAATCTCGCCCACGGGCAGCCAGCCGGTGCCTTCGGTAGAGTCGCTACGGTTGTTCCAGCAGCCAAGGCCAGCAGCCAGGTTGGCAGTGTAGGGGAAGGAGTCGATGGTAGCGCAATAGTAGATATCGATGGTGGCACTATCGCTGGCGGTGCCAACGCTGTTGGTGGCGGTGGCCACTACGGTGTAGGTGCCCGGCGTAGCCCAAGTGGCCTGCACGTCGTAGGTGGTAGCGGTGGCAGGAGTAGCGCCGTTGAGGGTCCACTGGAACGAGGTGGCGCCGCTCACGCTGGCACTGAGGTCTACCATGGTGCCGCTTTCGGCCATGGCAGGAACATTGATGCTCACCGTGGGAGCTTCAGGGCCGCCAACGCGGA
Organism: Candidatus Colimorpha merdihippi; assembly: GCA_018066145.1. Classification (GTDB taxonomy): domain Bacteria; phylum Bacteroidota; class Bacteroidia; order Bacteroidales; family P3; genus Colimorpha; species Colimorpha merdihippi. Next base: position 23,417 of record JAGHRY010000163.1, read on the forward strand.
TATCATCGAGCTTCATGTAGAACATGTCGGTGCAGTTGTGGTGGCGGAAAGCCACATAGATGTTCTGGCCTGCGTATGCGCTCAGGTCGACACTACGCTTGGTCCAAGCATCGGTGGTGAGGGTGGTGGTGAACACGGCGGTGGTAGCAGTGAAAGCCGAAATGGAGTTGCTGGTGGCAATATACACCGAGTAGTGTTCGCCGGCATAGTCGGGGTCCTGTGCAGCATCGTACCACGAGAGTACGAAGTCGGTAGCCGTGGCGGGCAGCTGAATCTGCGAGCTTACCAGCCAGTTGTCGGGAGTAAGGGCCACGCCGTTATCGTTGTCGAAGGAGCCGGAAAGAATGCATTCGTCACCCGAATGGGCTCCCCAAATGCCGCCGAGGGTGGCACCAAGTTCCCAAGTGAAACCATCGTGATCGTTGTCAATCACAGTCCAGTCGCCGCGACCACTCTCGAAATCCTCCAGATAGGGGAAAGTAGAGATAATCGTTTTGGCAGCAGGAATGTCCATTTTCTTGGTCATCTTGCTCATGGTCTGCTTTGCGCCTTTCATGGCGGCAGCTTTAGTTGCCAGCTCCCTGGTCATAGGAGCATTGATGGTTTTCTTCTGAGCCATCGACATCGTCGACAGCATCAGCACAGCCATCAGTGCGCATAATACTTTTTTCATTTTATTACTTTCGATCCACTTATTACCCATCGGACCCATCGGGATTAGAATTATTATTAATAATTAGTTGTTTACAAATTATTTACAATTTCCCAACACACACTATTTTTAAGTTGCAAAGATACGAAAAAATACCGACATACATAAAAATTGTGTATGCTACGATAGATTCCAGACCCCAATGCGACTATAGGAAAAATCCACGGTGCTAACACCTGGATTTGTGTGGAGGAGAAAAAATTGGAGGCACCTTGCGGCAACCTCCACTTTTCATTTCTGCAATTTGCTATTGCAGGGATGCAGAATGGGTGAGTATTTATGCAGAGGTCGTTATTTGTTGGTTTTAAACCCTATCGGATTACGGGGTTTTGCCTTCTCCCCTCTCAGCTGATCTAGGGCGTCATTGATGGCTTCTATCTGTAGTGCCACTTCGCTGTTGGTCTGCTCCTGAAGATCGTTGATGTCGTTCTGGTCGTGCAGTAGTTCTTCTACATATGCATTCAGCTGGTCAACTTTATGCGAAATTTGCTCTACTTTTAGGTCAACCGACAGCATATTGGAGATAGCTTGACGCATGGCAATGAACGCACGCGTCACCATTACACTCATTTGTACGGCACTTGGACTGTGTAGAACTGCTGCAAGCATCACGGCTCCGTGTTCCGTAAAGGCATAGGGGGTAGCACCTTTAGGTCTGCGTTGTGGCGATGTCATCACAATTTGTGATGAGATAATGCTAGTATTCTCTATATCACGCCATTCCTCTTTTGTGAGCTGAAACATAAAATCAGAAGGAAACCTATCAAGATTACGTTTAACAGCTTGGTTTAGAATTCAAGTTTCAACGCCATAAATAATAGCAAGGTCGCGGTCTAACATCACTTTCTGCCCTCGTATTTCATAGATGGCATCTTTGATGTTATCGGCTTGTTGATTGTTAGCTATGACTAAATCATTACCCATAAGTCGTTGCTTTTCATAATGAGGTCACAAATTGTGATCTCATGTTATTAGAAGCTGGGTAGCCCTCTCGGGCTGCCCAGCTTAGGTATTGCGAATAAGCGTTATTATTCAGCGAGTTTCTTGTAACCCTCGTAGCGCTGCTTAGCGAAGTTCTCGGTAGCAACGAAGAGCTCTTCTGCCTGCTCGGGGAAGGTCTTCATCAGCGAGTTGTAGCGTACCTCGCCCATGATGGGAGCTGCGGAAGTTGAGCGCAGTGCCAAGCTTGCTTGTGCATTGCCGAAATGTAGCAGCGTAGGCGTAGCCAAGGCGCGGAACTTGCTGAAGTCGGGCTCCTTCGAGTCGAGGTGGAAACCGTTCTGACCTGCTCCTTCCTCAGCGGGGTTGAAGTGCCAGAGGTGAAGAAGCTCCAGTGGAGCTTCGATAGCGTCAGCGGAGAACAAAGAGTAACCGCACTCAACGGCCATCTTCTCCTCGTTCTGGGTGCGACCCATACCGATCTTGATACCGTGGTTGATGCAGGGAGCGTAGCAGAT
>JAGHRY010000087.1 GCA_018066145.1 Candidatus Colimorpha merdihippi
AGATAATTCTGTACTGTTTTGTGGTTTTTTTATTAATATCATTAATAATTGCATTTTAAAATTATTTATATATACAAAAAAACTTGTATATTTGCAAAAAATTTGAAACATGCTGGTTAACGTATTAAAATCTAAGATTCATAGAGTTACAGTTACCGAAGCCAATCTTGACTATATTGGCAGCATTACCATTGACGAAGAAATGATGGAAGCCGCCAATATTATAGAGAATGAACAGGTGGATATTTACAATATCACCAATGGCGAAAGATTCCACACTTATGCCATCAAGGGCGAACGCGGAAGCGGCGTGATCGGCCTCAATGGCGCTGCTGCACACAAGGCCATGCCCGGCTCGCTGATTATCATTGCATCCTACGCTATGATGGACTTTGAAGAAGCCAAGAAGTGGACCCCCACCGTCATCTTCCCTGAGAATAACAAATTGCGCTAAACGACCCTTTTTATCATGACAGAGAATACTGCCGAACCCATGAAGAAGAATACCAAACTTATCGATATCGTTAAGCTGGTTGTCTTTTTGGGTATCGGTTTCTTCTTTGTATATTGGTTTTTGCTCAAGCTTGATGCCCAGCAGAAAGATGCCATTTGGCAATCGTTTCGCGAAGCCAATTATCTGTGGGTTGCCGCTGTGATGGCGTGCATCCTGCTGGCACATTTTGTTAGAGCGCTGCGCTGGCAGCTGCTCTATAAGCCCATGGACATAAAGCCGAACCTCAACAACACCTTCGGCGCCGTGATTGTCACCTACATGGCCAATCTGGCTTTCCCTCGTTTGGGCGAAGTGCTGCGCTGCGCACTCCTCAAGACTAGCGACGACATTGCTGTAGAAAAGTCGCTTGGCACGGTTGTTACCGAGCGTTGTTTCGATGTTCTGGCTTTTGGCGTTGTGGTGCTCATCGGCATGCTTGCCATGTATGGCCAGGCCAAAGAGTGGCTTTTCAGCGCCCTGGCCGAAAAATTGCAAAGCCTCCCCAGCCTTACTACCATGGCTGTGGGGTTGCTTGCAGTGTTGGTGGCCGTTGCACTGCTCTACCGGCTTCTGCGCAAAAGAATGCTCAAGTACGCTTTCTTTGCCAAAATCGATAGTCTGATTCAAGGAACCCTCTCAGGGCTGATTAGTATCTTTCACCTGGGATTTGTCAACAGCCTCCTCTTTTTGGTATATAGCGCGTTGATATATTTCTTGTATATTGCCGGCGGAGTAATCATTCTGCAGGCATTCCCTGAGACGATGGGACTGGGCTTTGGAGCTGCCTTTGTGCTGTACCTTTTCGGTTCGGTTGGCATGACCTTCTCGCAAGGCGGTTTGGGCCTTTATCCTGTGCTGGTTTGGCAGGCTTTGAGCATCTATGGCATCGGCCAAAGCGTAGGCTTGGCTGCCGGATGGCTGCTGTGGAGTTCGCAGCAGGTCATCGTCATTCTTGTAGGATTGGCCTATCTGGCCTATTTTGCATTGGTAAAAAAGAAAAATAACATTTAATTGAAATAAATAACAAATAATCACTATGGAACACACTCGTTGTCTTATCATTGGATCTGGCCCTGCTGGCTACACTGCAGGTATCTATACTGGTCGTGCCGACCTCAGCCCCGTGCTCTATGAGGGCATGCAGCCCGGCGGCCAGCTTACCATCACCACCGAAATCGAAAATTTCCCTGGCTACCCGAAAGGCATCTCCGGAACTGCCATGATGGCCGAGTTGAAAGAACAGGCTCAGCGCTTTGGCACCGACGTGCGTTCGGGTTATATCGTTAAAGCCGACTTCTCCAAGCGCCCCTTCGTATGTGTCGACGATCACGACAATGTTATCGAGGCCGAGGCCGTGGTAATTGCCACCGGTGCATCTGCTCGTTGGCTGGGCCTGGATAGCGAGAAGAAACTCTATGGCCAGGGTGTAAGCGCCTGCGCTACCTGCGATGGCTATTTTTATAAAGGACTCGATGTGGCCGTGGTAGGCGGTGGCGATACTGCCTGCGAAGAAGCCAACTATCTCTCAACCCTTTGCAACAAGGTGTATTTGATTCACCGCCGCAACGAGTTGCGTGCTTCCAAAGCCATGCAGCAGCGTGTGTTGGAAAATCCCAAGATCGAAGTTCTGTGGGAGTCTGCCACCAAGGAGATTTGTGGCGACGACCTCGATGGCGTTACCGGTGCCGATATCGAGAATGTAAAGACTGGCGAAATCCGCCATATCGATATCGCCGGTTTCTTTGTTGCCATCGGCCATAAGCCCAATACCGATTTCTTGGGCGGACAAATCGAACTCGACGAGCAGGGCTACATCAAGGTTGCCAACCCTAGCAGCGCCACCAATATTCCCGGTGTTTTTGCAGCTGGCGACGTATGCGATCCCCATTACCGTCAGGCCATTGTAGCCGCAGGCAAGGGCTGTGTGGCTGCCATGGATGTCGAGCGTTTCCTCCAGGCAAACAAATAGTATATACTGATTGGGGTTTCATTCTTTCTTTAGAAGGGATGAAACCCTATTATACTTTCGTCGATTGAAATTCCGCTATATACTGCTGATGCCGATGTTGTTCCTGGCCGCTATGGCTTGGGGACAGATGCCTGTGCGCAATACGGGCAACATTTCCAGTATATCCAACACGCGCCCTTCGTCGCAGTCAGCCCCCAACCCGGCCGGCATGCCTGCAGGCGAAAGCGATACTACCCACACCCATTCCGATGAAGATAGTGTGGCGGGAGGAATAAATGGTATAGTCTATCATAAAGAGATTCCCGATAGCGTGCTTCAAGAATCGGTTTATATCTTTAATCGCAAGTCTATGCAGATCAAGATTATGGATATATTCCATCCCACGCTCTCGCCCACAGGAGCGCAGTTCCATGATGTGCTGGAAGGTTTCAACGGCAACTACTACCTAAGTGTTACCGAATTGGGGCATCCGCATTATGCACTCTTCCCCACGCTTGAATCTACTCCAGGACTGGTATACAAAAACAATATCTATCCCGGTTTCTACAAAACGCCCGACAACATATGCCTGTATCAGGTCAAGAATCCCTATACCGTGTTGTCGTACAATAGTTCGCTCAACAACGACTATCAGGTGCATCTCACCCACACGCAGAATATCAACAACCATTGGAACTATGCCATGGACTACCACCTATTCAGTCCCGATGGCATGTTTGCCAATAGCAAGGCTGTCGACCATCTGCTGGACATTACCACCAATTATTATTCTGCCGATTCCCGCTACCTGCTGGCAGCAGGTTTCATCTGGCAGCAGATGAAACTGGGCGAAAACCAGGGCCTCTCTAATCCCTCGGCCTTTATCGACCGCCGAACCAGCAATATGTCGGGCATACCGATGGTCAGTTCTAGTGGCGGCAGCTATAACAACGATGTCACCTTGTTTGTGCGCCAGTCGTTCAACACCGTGCGCCAGTTTGCCTGGTATCGCCCCATCAAAGAGCAGTATACCGATACTGTAGTTACTGCCGACACGCTGCATATCACCTATTTCGACACCGTTAGCCAAGACTCGCTATGGCGCGATTCCATCGTATATTCCACGCGATACGACCTGTTGGATTCAATTGTAGGATACGACACCCTACAGCCCCATGACCCGCATTGCTATAACACCGGCGTGTTTGCCCTCGAGTTGCAATGGGACAGGCAGAAATATCGTTATAGCGATTCGTCGCTCTACAACCAGCTGTCGGCCAAACTCTTTTGGACCAACGATGCCTATATGGACCATCGTTGGCATAACCCCCTCAAAATCTATGGAGGTGTGCGTCCGGAGTTTTCGTGGCTCACTCTCAACGAAGCCTTCTACACCCAAAGTGCTGTCAGTCAGGCGGCTTTCTATCCATTCGGCAAGGTGGAACTCAGTCCATGGCCTGCTGCCGAATTGAGCGTATTGGGCGAGGCGGCTCCCAATCTTTCCGAATACAATCTTGATGCCGTGCTGCTTTTCCCCTTCCGCGACAGCATTGGCAATGCCAACCATAGGCTCAGCCTGCGAGCCGTAGTTAAAGCCACCAACCCCGAGCTGATCTACTATGCACAAACCCTTCGTGCCGAACATCCCGCATCCGGCGATTTTGCCGCTGTTGGAGTTCGCAAGCTCGAAGCCGAATACAGCCGCAAGGGGTTTCTGGACCTTCAGCTGATGGCTGCCCATATCAGTCACAACATTTGGTTTGAAAAAACCGATATGCTGGGAGGGTATGCCATCTATACCCCAGTGCAAACCGAAGGCAGCGCACTATTGCTGCAAGGACGTGTGAATATGTATCTGCAATTGGGCAGCTGGTTCCATTACGACATGCAGCAGCAGGTGCAATACAGCAGCGACCAGGACCAGATTCGAGTGCCCTTATTTGCCAGCAAAAATTCCATTTATGCCGACTTTAAAGTATTCAAAGGGGCGCTGCATAGCCAGGTGGGTGTAGACGTGCGCTACCACACCCGGTTCAAGGCCGATGCCTACGACCCCGGTTTGGGCATCTTCTACCGGCAGAACGATGTTGAGGTGGGCAACTATGTGTGGGCTGATGTGTTTGTCAACCTGCAAATCAAGCGTGCCAGCATCTATGTGAAAGCCGGTCACGTCAACTCCTATATCGAAAACCAGCACTACTGCATCATCCCCAACTATCCCACCAAACAATTCGGCGTTTATTTTGGTATGACATGGAAGTTCTTCGATTAGCAATGCTCCCCGTCGGCCATCCATAGCCGGATACAATAATTAATAAATAATGAATACATGAAACGTTCTCGAACAAAACTACTACTCGCATTGATGGCCCTAATGGGAATAAGCGCCTGTACCGATGAGCCGGACATGTATGGATGTCTCCCAAGCGAATACAACGACTCCCTGTCCGAGAACACTTCCAAAACAGCTAATTCGCAATTAGCCTCACCACTCGAAAACGAAAAATAACAATATATATATGGCAAACCAAGAAGATTTTTTCAAAAAAGTTGTCTCCCATGCTAAGGAGTACGGCTTCATTTTCCCCTCCAGCGAGGTATACGACGGCCTTGCCGCCGTTTATGACTACGGCCAGCTGGGTACCGAACTCAAAAACAACATCAAGCAATATTGGTGGCGTGCCATGGTGCAGTACCACGAAAACATCGTAGGTATCGATTCTGCCATCTTCATGCACCCCAAGATTTGGAAAGCTTCCGGCCACGTGGATGCTTTCAACGATCCCCTTATCGACAACAAAGACTCCAAGAAGCGCTATCGTGCCGATGTGCTTATCGAGGACCATATCGCCAAGATTGAGGATAAAATCAAGAAAGAGTGCGACAAAGCTGCCAAGCGTTTTGGCGATGCTTTCGACCGCCAGCAGTTCGTCAGCACCAATGCCCGCGTGCTGGAATACCAGAAAAAGATCGACGACATCCGCACCAAGTTTGCCGAGCTCATGAATGCCAACGACCTGGCTGGACTCAAGCAGCTCATTCTCGACCTCGAAATCGTATGCCCCATCTCCGGCACCCGCAACTGGACCGATGTGCGCCAGTTCAACCTCATGTTCGCCACCAAGATGGGTTCGGTTATCGACGATAGCGACACCCTCTATCTGCGTCCCGAAACAGCACAGGGTATCTTTGTCAACTTCCTCAATGTGCAGAAATCGGGCCGTATGAAGATTCCTTTTGGTATCGCCCAAATCGGTAAAGCCTTCCGCAACGAAATCGTCGCCCGCCAGTTTATCTTCCGCATGCGCGAGTTCGAGCAGATGGAGATGCAGTTCTTCGTGCGTCCTGGAACCGAGCTCGAATGGTTCAAACACTGGAAGGAAGAGCGCATGCGCTGGCACCTTGCCCTGGGCATTCCCGCCGAGAAATATCGTTACCACGATCACGAGAAGCTGGCCCACTATGCCAACGCCGCCACCGACATCGAGTTCGAGTTCCCCTTCGGCTTCAAAGAACTCGAAGGCATCCACAGCCGCACCGACTTCGACCTCACCCGCCACAGCGAGTTCAGCGGTCGCAAACTCCAGTACTTCGATGCCGAGATGGGCGAGAAGGGCGAGAGCTACACCCCCTATGTCATCGAAACCTCCATTGGTGTCGACCGTACCTTCCTGGCCATCTTCAGCCATGCCCTCAAAGACGAGACCCTCGAAGACGGTAGCACCCGCACCGTCCTCAGCCTCCCCGCTGTGCTGGCACCCTACAAGGCAGCCGTATTGCCCTTGGTCAAGAAAGACGGCTTGCCCGAGAAGGCTCGCGAGATTATGGACAGCCTCAAATACGACTTCATGCTGCAATACGACGAGAAAGATGCCATCGGCCGCCGCTACCGCCGCCAGGATGCCATCGGCACCCCCTATTGCATCACCGTCGACAACGACACGCTGACCGACAACAGCGTCACCGTCCGCGACCGCGACACCATGAAGCAGGAGCGCATCCCCATCGAAAACCTCCGCACCTTCCTCTTCGATCACATCAAGCCCATCGCTGTAAAATAACGAAGCATTCCAAACCAGGCCGCTGAAATTTCAGAGGCCTGGTTTGTTTATATGGGTATATCATTTATTGTAAATTATTTATAATAAATCGGATATATCGTTATTGTTTTAATATGATGGAAAAT
>JAGHRY010000261.1 GCA_018066145.1 Candidatus Colimorpha merdihippi
AAATGTATGTGAGGAAATTAAGAATAGTTCAAATTTTAGTTCGATAACAAGCGATGAATTGGAAACGTGTGTGGACATTTTATTGGTTGATACATTTATTCGTTGTAAGATATTTGAGAATCCAGAAAACTATAATTATGTTGTTACCCGATAATATAAATCCTCAGAATTGTATATATTATAATGGCGCTCTTGTACTGAAGGTTATGCAACAGAAGAAGAAGCTTCCATTATGCGAATTATATGTTCAGATTCAAAAGGAATCCCCAATGAGTTTTTCCATACTAATTCTATGTTTAGATTGGTTGTATTTAATAAATGCTGTTGTACTTAATAAAAAAGGAGAAGTCGTATTATGTTCTTGAAAACCTTGCTATTGTCTACGCCCACAAAGGTCATTAGAGAGATAAATTTCCATAAAGGATTGAATCTAATTGTTGATGAGACTCCTGATAATAACACCACTACTGGTAATAATGTGGGAAAAACGACTGTGTTAAGATTAATAGACTTCTGTCTCGGGAAATCGGCCGATGGAATTTACAAGGATCCAGAGAATAATAGAGGTGTTTATACTTTAGTAAAGGATTTCTTAATAAATAGCCAGTTGTTAGTTACTCTTACATTAGTTGACGATTTGGACAATCCGACAAGAGAAATCATAATTAAACGAAATTTTCTCCAAAGGAAAGATAGTGTTTGTGAGATAAATGATAAAATAATTCCAAAAATCGACTTCGAAGATTCATTAATGAATGTGACTTTCCCAGATACAAATATTGGTAAGCCGTCGTTTCGTCAAATTATTTCTCATAATATTCGTTATGATGATTCTCGTATTAATAAGACGTTGAAGACATTGGATGCATATACAAAACTAGAGGAATATGAGACATTATATCTGTATATGTTTGGGTGTAACTATGAAGAGGGAAATCGTAGGCAAGAATTAATAACAAAGGGACAGAATGAAAGTAATTTTAAGGCAAGGCTTGAGAAAAAAGGGACAAAAAGTGCATATAAATCTGCTCTTGATGTTATCAATGCTGATATAGAAAAATATAATAATAAAAAGGCGAATTTAAATATTAATCCTGATTTAGATAAGGATTTATTAGAATTGAACGATATCAAAAGTGAGATAAATAAAATCACCACTGATATCACTGGATTATCTATTCGCCAAGGATTAATTATTGATGCTCGGAACGATTTTATTTCTCAAAGATTTGATGTTGATGTTTCTCAACTACGAATAATATACCATCAAGCATCAGCTCTCATGCCAAATCTTCAAAAAACATTTGAAGATTTGGTTGCATATCATAATCAAATGATTGGGAACAAAATCCGATTTATCGAATCGGAACTTCCTATGCTGGGAAAGCAGTTATTGAAGAAGCAACGGGGGCTAGATGAATTAAGGGCAAAGGAAAAACAAATATCTCAACGAATTGTACTCTCCGATACATTTGAAGATTTGGAAAAAATAGTTGAGCAATTAAATGTATTATATCAACGTAAAGGAGAATATGAGTCCATCATTGCACAAATTAGTGAAGTTGATAATGTAATCAATGGTATAAATGATGAATTGAATAAAATTAGTGAAGGTTTGTTTTCAGAAAATTATTATGCAAATATCGAATCTCAACTGTCAAAGTTTAACAAAATCTTTTCTGAGATATCAGAACGTTTATATAATGAAAAATATGCGATTCAGTGTAATGCGATTCTGAAACGTGGACAAAAAATATATCAGTTCTCAGTAATCGATGTTAATTTCAGTTCTGGTAAAAAACAAGGTGAAATTTCTTGTTTTGATATAGCATACACCATATTTGCTGACCAAGAAAATATTCCGTGTCTTCATTTCCTTTTAAATGATAAAAAAGAATTGATGCATGGTAATCAATTGAAACGGATTGCAGATGTCGTAAGTAAAAATAATATTCAATTTGTAGCATCCATTCTGGAAGACAAGCTCCCGGATGATTTAAAGGATGAAAAGTATTATGTAGTTAAGTTGTCACAGAACGATAAATTATTTAGAATTGAACAACAAGATAATTAATTTCTGTTCTTGTGTATGTTTAGGATTGGATTTTGGAAAAACATATAACTAAGATATGCATAAGAGCATAGTACAGTAGTAAGATTACAACTTTAATAATATCCGTAATTGTTTTTACAAAGAAGTGTATGGCAGATGAAAGAAGTTTGATATCGGTTTTGCGGGAGCAGAAGGACGCTGGATTCAAGGGTGGCATATATCATCGCACGCAGGTTGATTTTGCCTATAATACTAATCATATTGAGGGCAGTCGGCTGACGCATGAGCAGACGCGTTATATCTTTGAAACGAATACCCTCGGAATTACCAGCGAGGCCACCAATGTGGACGACATTGTCGAAACGGTCAATCATTTCCAGTGCCTTGATTTTATCTTGGATCACGTTACAGAGCCCTTGTCGGAGCAGTTCGTCAAGGAGCTGCATAAGATACTGAAGACAGGAACTTCGGATAGCCGCAAGGCGTGGTTTCGTGTGGGAGAATATAAGTCGCTGCCTAACGAGGTTGGCGGTGCTGCTACCTGTCAGCCCGAAGAGGTTGCATCTCAGATAGCAGTGTTAATAGGCAGCTATGCGGCAAAGGAGGATAAGACTTTCGACGATATCCTCGACTTCCATCATCAATTTGAGGTCATTCATCCCTTTCAGGATGGTAATGGTCGCGTGGGACGGCTCATCATGTTCAAAGAGTGCTTGGCCAGCGGTATCGTCCCATTTGTTATCACAGATGACCTCAAGTATTACTATTACCGCGGCCTCCACGAGTGGCCCGCCATTCCCGGTTATTTGCGGGACACATGCCTCACGGCACAGGACAGATACAAGCAGGTACTTGACTATTTCCGTGTGGAATATTGAAAGATAAGGTAACGACCGACAATAAACGGCTTGCGGAACTTGCAGTTTTGGGTAATAATTATCACTAAGCTCCCCCACAATCTAGAATGCCGTTTATGCTAAATCTATACACAAAATATGCGCATTGCATCAAAAACCCATTTTAGATTGTTATTGGTTTGAATATTGTTGATTTGATGATGGCTCCTGCCCTTAAAATCAGCAAGATATTGGGCTGAGTTCGTTGTTTTTAGTGAGATGAATGAGTTTTGGTATTGGGATGAATGAGAGGCTAAGGATGACTGGAAGAAGGATGATAAATAGGCTGCGTCTGAGTGGTGCAATTGGACTGGGTGCTGCGATAGAGTGTAGTGTGGCGGGACGGATAGTAGAGGCGTTTTCTGTGTTTTGGGAATGGGATTCGGAGGTGTTATGGGCTTGGAGGGCGGCGAGGTCGCGATGGGTGGCGGACTGGCGGTCGCGGAGGGTGGTGATGCGGGTGGTGTCGCCGTGGCTGTTGGTCTGGATGGTGATGGTGGTAGTCTCTCTGATGGTGTCGTGGAGGGTGAGGTGGATGGTTTGACGGAGGGTGTCGGAGGTATCATGGCTACTGTTCTGACTGGTGATGATTCGGCTGCTTCTGCAGCTCGTGGTACACAGGGCAAGTGTCGCTATGAGGGCAGTCGTTAATTTTCTGTATTGCATTTCTGAGATTGGTTACTTCGTTGCGGAGATCCCTGACTTCGTGCCGCAGGGGGTCGGCGATGTTCGCTTTGAACTCTTCGACATACATCTTGGAGAGGTTCATGTCTTTCTGTCGATTGTCGGCTTTGAGGCTCTCGACTTCCTGCCGGTGGCGACGGCGGTCGAAGAGCCAGCCGCCACCAGCGGCAAGGGTGATGAGGGAGAGGAAAATGTTCCAGAGGCTGTTCATACCCCGTTCTCCTTTCTCCACTGCCGGACATCGAAACAGGGACAGGCCTTGTTGGCATATTCGTTATGGCCGTGGATGGAGGTGATGGGGAACTCCTCCATCAGGTCTCTTACGAGCTGGAGGAGGGCGGCACGTTGGTTGGGTGTGCGGGTGTCGGCGGGATGCCCTGAGGAGTCGAGTCCGCCGACATAGGCGATGCCGACGCTATGGGCATTGCGGCCTGTGGTGTGGGCACCAGGGAGTTCGACGAGACGGCCTGTGTGGATGGATCCGTCGGGATAGATGACATAGTGGTAGCCGATGTCGGACCAGCCGAGGGAACGATGGTAGCGGCGGATGGTTTCTATGGTGCAGGGCTGCCCGGGACGGGTGGCAGTGCAATGGATGATGATTTCGGTGATTGTACGCATAATTGTGTTAGGATTGGGAGATGATAGAAGAGGGTACGGCAAGTTGTGCCGCACCCTCATGGATTCAGCTTAAGACTAAGCTACAGAGAGGTAAACCATATTGACGGCATCGCCCTTGGCGTAGAGGGAGGTGTTTTTGAAGGCCACCTTGCCGTCGGTGACGGTGTAGTCGTCGGGCGACTGCATGAGTCCGTTGACGAAGACGACGACTGAGAGGGTGTCGAGAGGAGCTTTGGAGAGCGTGAGGTCGGAGGAGAAGTCCGCGGAGTCGATGACCAGATGCGGGGTGGCTGGGAAGGCGATGGCTTTCTCGGTAGCCACGACTTTGCCTCCGCTGAGTGCGATACCGACGACGGCCTTGGTGGTGGTGCCAGTGCCGGCGGTGTTGGTAGTGGTCACGCCTGTGACAGGGAGGGCGGCTTTGGTGACTTTCAGAGCCGTGCCGTCTTTGGCGAGGGCGGAGATATACTTGCCGCTCTCGGCAGTGCCACCGGAGACGGAGGAGATGGTGGCACCGGCGGCGGCAGATACTGCGCTGTCAATCTTGGCATTGACTGATGCGGCGGTGGCCAGTTGTTCGGTAAGGACCGACCAGTCGTCGGAAGCGGCGGGGGTTACGATACCATCGATTTGTTTGATCTTGAGTTTTTGCATGATTTTGAGTTTTTTGGGGGTTAATAATTACTACCAATGCGATATTTTATTATCAACATGAATGTTCACGAATTGTCCATGAATTTTATCATGAATTATTTAAGGTGAGTTCTATAAATTCCACATTAGAAAGTGTTGAAATCAATTATCATTTTTCTGTGATTTCGATGCCCCTTTCGGCATCTTTCACCTTCTCAGTCGGTTACAATGCACCGCATTGCGCCCTCCTTCGGCGGTGAAACCTGCTCGAAACGTTCAACGAAATCGCTAGAAAGCAATTTATAGAACTCACCTTAATTAGCTATTGATTTTGAGTAAGATAAAAATACTGAATCAATTTGTGGCTAATTTGTGATTTTTTTGTTCCGCGAAACGATAAATCAAATCGTTATGAGTTTTTCGAATATATTCCATTAGCTATCAACGTATATATCCTATCATGTGTGATTGTCGCATCAGTAACAGTTAATAATTAAATTTTTACGAAAGAGAGACTACAGGATTATCGGAACAGCTTTGAGGACTATGGCATCGCCTGGAGCAATGCCAGGCATGACGAATCCTTTGGAGACAATGCCATCGGTAATTTCGTGATAGTCGATACCCAGTATGTTGCGCAAGCCGTTGACATAGACTTCCGATGTGTCGGCGTAGAAAGTCAGGCTGGCCAGGAAGGTGTCCGAGGGGAAGTCGATGTGGTCGGGCGGGATAACGGTGGTGGCGAAGTCGGAGAGCCTCACTTGTGCGGCACTGCCCTGAGGGGTGAATCCCAGCGTAAGGAGTTCGAGTGCGGACTTGCGCTCTGCTACGGATAATGATGTAATCTCTATATCTTCCACGTTGTTGATTATTAAAATGTAACTACTGATTTTGAGGGAGTGTCATTCGGTGGCTGCAAAGGGTGATGCTGCGGCCAGCGAGGAGCAGATGACCATTCCCGGTGGGTGCTCATGGAGTGACGACTTCGGGCTGGAGGTACACGGTTGCGGTATTGATGCCACCGTAGCTGTTGGCAGAAGCCGTGAAGGCGGCATGACCCTGATAAGAGGCGAGGGCGGAGTTCTCGACGTAGAAATACTGGGTGCTGACTTTGAGCGAGCCTTCGGCAGTCTCGCGGCTGTGGACCCACACGGCAGCGCCATTGGTGATGGGCATCGAGGTTGCGACGCAGTCGTCGGTCATGGAGAATCCGATACTGTCCACTACATCCCACAGCTTGGTGTCGTCGGCCAAGGAGAGGACGACCTTGAAGCCCTTGATATGGGCGCGGGGTATGCGGGTGACGGCATCGATGGTCTGGGCACCGAGAAAGAAGGTGAGCTGGTCGCCCTCGTCGAAGGTGTCGTTGTTGGCGATGACGGCCTGAGAGAACTCGGCTACGCTTGTGTTGGCATCGATGGTGAGTCCGCCGAGATGGATGCTGCTGACCAGGATGTCGGCGGTGTTTTTGACCATGCCGATGCTGGGGAGGGAGCCACGTGTGATCTGGTAGGGGGCGAGGATGGCACCACCGTTGAGGCGGATGGTCTTGGTGATATAGACCTTGACCACGTCGAGGTTGGCCTGGATGAAGGCGTTGAAGACGGACATCTGAGGAGGGAGGTCTTCGTAGCCGCGGCGGAGCATGGAGTCGAACTGTTTGTAGATGGCGCCGAGGTTGGCCCACTGGGCGCGGCGGTCCATCTGGCGTGCCGAACGGCGGGGGGTGGCGGGCTTAATGGGGGTCTCGCTGATCACCGTGCCGTGCTTGGTCTGACGGTAGAGGAGCTGGCCTACCTTGCCGCTGATTTTGGTGTTTGCACCGTAGATTTTTGCCATTTGTGTTTTCCTTTCTTTTTAAGGTTGAACAATAGTTGCGTGTCTTCGCTGCTTGTCCGGCATGTGCACCTGACGGAGTGGCTTCGAAAGACGGTATCCGGCGTTGCCGTATGACGTCTTTTGGGCTCGGCATAGCTCAAGTGAACTTGGCTCTGCTCTCGCTTTGAAAGACGGTGCAAAAGTACTGGGAGTTAGAAGAACGGAATCGGGGATTGTCGGGTTGCGTCGGGATAAAGGAGGATTGGGGTGGATAAAGGGGGATAATAGGGAGGGAGGAGCAGTGATTGGCGGGGTGAAAAGTGAGGTTTTTCTTTTGATTTTCGGATTTTTTTGTAATTTTGCAATAGCGGATGGTGTGTGCTGTTC
>JAGHRY010000292.1 GCA_018066145.1 Candidatus Colimorpha merdihippi
ATAAAGAATTATCTCTTTCAGCTCTCGACTTCCGCAACGTTCCACGTTCGTTGCTTCATCTCGGCATAAAGAGCTATCTCTTTCTGCTCTCGACTTCCGCAACGTTCCACGTTCGTTGCTTCATCTCGGCATAAAGAGTTATCTCTTTCTGCTCTCGACTTCCGCAACGTTCCACGTTCATTGCTTCATCTCGGCATAAAGAATTATCTCTTTCTGCTCTCGACTTCCGCAACGCTCCACGTTCGTTGCTTCATCTCGGCATAAAGAGTTATCTCATTCTGCTCTCGACTTCCGCAACGTTTTACTATAATATAGGAATTTTTTGGTGCAAAAATCTACAAGGGGATGAAAAAAAGTTTGTTTTTAATATTGTTTAACTTTTTAAACAGTACTGTTTTTCTGACGTAACTTGCTGGTGAATTGGTGTTTGGATTGGTTTAATGGGCAGAGTGGGTCATGTGGGCGGGATGGGGTCTGTTGCGACTGAATCGTGACACACACTGGAAGCAAGGGGCTGGGTAAGCCCCTCGCTTTAGGGTTCTCCACGGCCGAGAATTATCAGTTGGAATTTCAAATTATGCGATGGGGTGGGTTGTTAGGAGGGGATGGGTAGGATGGAGTAGGGATGGGTAGGATGGAGTAGGATTGACTAGGAATGGACTGGATAGGGATTGCCCAGCGGTGACCCGCTGGGGACGGGGGCTGGGATGGGGGCTGGGAGCGATGGATTTCTGGGTTGGATGGGGGTGGGGATTGGCCTCGTTTCATCGAAGGATCACCGAGAGATCACCGAAGGATCACCGAGAGATCGCGGTGGGGGCTGGCGGCAATAAATTGGGCGAGGGCGCTCGGCTGAGCGCCCTCGCCCTAATGGAGGTTGGAGAGTTGATATGTGAACCTTTTCGTTGAAGTTGTTTTTGGCAATGGCTTAGTTCATCAAGATGCCCTTCTGCCACTTCACTTTAGGATAGCTGGCTTTGAGCGCGGACACGGATGGCTCGACTCCGCTGCCGCCAGAGGTGGCAAACGGGATCACGGTCTTGCCGTCCAGCTCGGCCTGCTCGATGAAGGTGTTGATGATGCGAGGTGCCACGCCCCACCAGATGGGGTAACCAAGATAGATGACGTCGTAGTCGGCGAGCGATTTTTGACTCTTCAGTGCAGGGCGGGACTTGGGGTCGTTCATCTCTACCGACGAGCGGCTCTGTTTGTTGCGCCAATCGAGATCGGCGGCCGTATATTTCTGTGCCGGTTCGATGGAGTAGAGGTCGGCGTTCTTCTCTTTGGCCAACTCTTTGGCTGCTGCCTCAGTGACGCCGGAGGCGGAAAAATAGGCGACTACGGTCTTCTTGGTCTGTGCGGATAGGTTTAATGCTGTCATGGTGATGATCAATAAGGTTAATATTCGTTTCATGGTTTTACTTTGTTAAAGATTAATGGGAGGCACTCGGGTGCCATCTGGTGCATATCTACGAGGTCAAGGCTTTTGACCATGTGGAGAGTGCCTTGCTTGTAGGTTTGGAAATGGGGTGTCTGGATGTGATGCTGATAGGCTTCCGGCGAGGCGTAGATCTCGAGGATGCGAATCTGGCAGTCGTTGCGGAGCTGCTGCATAGGGTAGATGCAGATGACGCCGGGTTCTTCTTTTACGGATGTTGCCCCAACATTGTGGGCAAACTCCAGGTACTCCGCAAGGTATTCGGGATAGACCTCTATTTCGCTGATGCGTATTATCATAGTGCTGTCGGTTTGGGGTGTTGACTGCGCCTGAACGGCAATGCCAGTCAGAAGCAACAGTAGGGTGATGATTTTTTTCATTTCTCAAATAGTTGTATGGCATTTTTGTACAATATATTATCTACGTCGTCGGGCACGATGTCGGCAAGATTAGCCCTGAGCGAAGACAGGTTCTTGACGAGCACAGGTGCCTTGACGTATGGATAATCGGTGCCGTAGAGCAGATGCGAGGGCGAAGTGATGGTGAGCAGTTCGCGAATGGTTTCGGGCGTTGCAGCACCAGCAAGGTCGTAGTACAGCGCCTGGAGGTTCTGCTTGATATCGACACCCTGCAGATACCCCACGCTATTCATTACCGGCATCAAACTCTGCATTCGTGGCACAGCCAATGGCAGAAACGAACCGCAATGAGGCACTACGACCTTCAGCTGGGGATAGCGCACCATGACGTTGTGCCCCACCATGTTGAGTATGGCGCGAGAGGTTTCGGCAAGGTATTCATACGATGCCAAGGGTACGACCGAGGTGAGCGTTTCGTTGTTGGTGGACGGCTTGTGCGGATGGGTGATGATGACCGCTCCGCGTTCGTTGAGCACCTCCATCAAGGGGTCGAGGGCGGGATCGCCAAGGTAAAGTCCGCAGCTGTTGGAAGCGAGTTTCACACCGTCGGCATGGAGCGTGTCGAGTGCATAGATTGCCTCCCGAACGGCAGCATCCACATCGGGCAGGGGCAGGGCTGCACAGAAGAGGAACCGCCCCTTGTGCTGAGCTTTCGCAGCAGCCATCTCTTCGTTGGCCTGACGAATCACTTTGGCACTCTCCTCACTATCCTCGAACCAAGGTTGTGGAGCTGGTAAGGTAAGCACTGAACACGCAATACCCGCCTCGTCCATGAACAGCAGATGCTCGTCCACGTCCCAATGCGGGATGGGAAAATCCTCGTCGAGCAAGGCATCATGACTGGCCAGACAATCGAGATACGACTGCGGAATCATGTGGGCATGAGAGTCGATAACCTGTTGTGCCATAGCGATTGTTGAGAAGAAGAACAATACGAATATGAGTCTTTTCATGATTATGCTGCCCTCCATTGTGTAGGGGTCTTGCCGGTGAGGGCTTTGAAGAAGCGGACGAAGTGCTGCGGATATTCGAAGCCGAGGCTGGCGCTGACTTGGGAGACAGTGAGAGTGTCGTAGGAGAGCAACTCCTTGGCGCGGGCGAGGAGGCGGTCGTTGATGAGGTCTTTGGCGGTACGGCCGGTCTCGGTCTTGACCAAGGTGCCGAAGTATCCAGTGGAGAGGCAGCACTTGTCGGCAAAGTAGGCCACGGTGGGCAGCCCTTCGAGCTCGGCCTTGTGGGCAATGTACTCGTCGAGTAGCGAGAGGAATTTCTTGACCACGCTGTGGTTGATCTCCTCACGGGTGATGAACTGGCGGTCGTAGAAGCGGAGGCAGTAGTTGAGTAGCAGCTCGATGTTGGAGACGATGAGTTCGCGGGTGTGCTTGTCGATGGCGTGGTGCAGTTCCTGCTGGATCATGGCCAGCACGCCACGGAAGATCTCTACCTCTTGTGCCGAGAGGTGGAGTGCCTCGTTGCTGGTGTAGTCGAAGAACTCATAGCGGCTCATCTGCCTGCCGAGCGAGGTGCGGTTGAGGAAGTCGGGATGGAACGCCAGCGCCGTGAACTTGGCAAAAGGCACCTCGGGGTTGGGCTCGACCGTGACCACCTGGCCTGGGGCAAAACTGGTGACGGTCATCTCGTCGAAGTCATATTCAGTACGGCCGTAGGAGAGGCGGCAGCCCTTGTTCTCCTTGAGGTAGATGGCGTAGAGGCCGTAGTGCATCGTGCACGCCTGGATGTGGTCGGTGTTGTCCACATGAACTACGCTGACCATGGGGTGGAGCGTCTCCACCCCGTTATAGTCGTTGAAGTCCTGTATGGTGTTGAGAAAAATCTCTTGCATTTATTTCATGTTGGTGTTGAAGAAAGAGTCCAGCTTGTCCCAAGGGATGTAGTTGTTCTTGCCGCCGTCGTAGAGGTCGCAGTGGGTGGCGTCGGGGACGATGAGCAGTTCCTTGTTTCCGGGTACGGGGTTGGGCTTGCGCACAAAGTCGTAGCCCTCGGCATGACCTTCCATCATGTATTGGAATGCGTTCTCCCCAAAATAGCGCGAGTGGGCCTTCTCGCCGTGTATCACCAGCACAGCCGATCGGATTTCATTAATATAGTATAAGAAACGGCAGTTGGCGAAGGCCTGGCAACCGAAGGTGTGCCAACCATCGTTGCTGTTTCCGGAACGGGAGTGGTAGCCACGGGAGGTTTTGTAGTAGTCGTAGTAGCCTTTCACAAAGTCGGGTGCATCCTCAGGCAGCGGGTCCACCACGCCGCCGCCGGGAGTTGTCTTGCCTGTTCGGACAGTCTTGGTGCGCTCAGCAGCAAAGGCTTTGCGAGCAGCAAAACGGGCCTCTTCGCTATCATCGGCATCAAAGTAGCCGTTGCCGTTCACGCGGCTCATGTCGTACATGGTGCTGGCCACGGTAGCCTTGATGCGAGGGTCTATGGCTGCGGTGTTCAGCGCGATACCGCCCCAACCACAGATACCAATGATGCCAATACGACCGGTATCAACATCTTCTCGCAATGTGAGAAAATCCACTGCTGCCATGAAATCCTCGGTGTTGATGTCGGGCGAGGCAGTTCTGCGGGGTTCTCCGCCACTCTCGCCAGTAAAGGATGGGTCGAAGGCCAGGGTGACGAAACCGCGCTCGGCCATGTGCATGGCGTAGAGACCAGAGCATCGCTCCTTCACGGCACCGAAAGGACCGCACACGGCTATGGCGGCAGCTTTTCCGTTCATAGACTTGGGCAAATAAAGGTCGCCAACGAGTGTGATACCATACTGATTCTTAAATTCCACCTTTTGGTGGCTTACTTTTTCGCTGAGGGGGAACACCTTGTCCCATTGTTGAGAAGTCTGCATATCTGATGTGTTTTTAGTCTGGCATGAAGCCATCAGCAACAGTGCTGAGCATAAGATTGATAAAAATTTTGGTTTCATAGTATCATTACAATGTATATTTTTCTATAGAAAAAGCCATGTATCGAATTAGCAAACAATATTTTAATACGAATCCAACCATACACTTTTAGATTTGCAAAAATACAACCTTTCGGCCAAACCCGACATACCTCATTTGCGGAAGATATTACCATATTTGCGGAATCGTCAAATTCGATGCTCCTGCCTCAATAAGAGACGGCGCATACTATCGCGAATATAACGAAAGTAAGCATCCAGCTGCCCTCGTCTTATTACCACGCCATCGTTATAGCCATCCTCAAAAAGCTTGGGCATGGGCGCGAGCTTCGTCGGCGAAACCGACGAAGAAACGACAGGACATGGTGAGGGAACTGGGGACGGGCTTGCTGGCAAGCATTCTGTAGAAAACAAATCAGGCAAATGCCATCTCATGTTCTGCTCATGCTGAGTCTGTTTCGCAGACTCAGCATCTGCCAACTCCCGCATAATACGGCGGCATCCTGCATGAAACCCATTGATAAGATGGCCTAAATGCTTGGGCAACGGCTCTTTGACCCAATAGAGCACATGTATATGGTCAGGCATCACTTGGCGGCATTTCACCTCCTCCTTCCCTTCCCACTGAGTCCCCATCATACCGCGCTGAAGTTCGTTCACCACCTTTTGTCCAAACAGGGTATATTGCATCCTGGGGCCACCGTATTGCCCACGAGGTATACGGCTGTCGCCAACCACCTCGCCAAACACATGCCGACGCCCCTCTACCACCAAAGTGATAAAGTAATATCCCGGCTCGCAATAATTCCAGCGGGGCATACGCTGCTTATTGGGGTCTTTGCACTTGCTCATATTCAATTCAATAAAACGGCATAATGCAAAGAATATTGCGCATCGAACAAAAAGCATAAAGGACCGCCCCTAGACGGAGCAGTCCTTTATCAAATATGATTGAGTGTAATTGACTACCAGAGCTGGGCGCGCATCTCGGGAGCGAGGTACATGGCGCAGCCTGGCTGGATGCCGAAGGCTTCGAGGAACTCGGTAACGTGAGGCAGGGTCACGTTCACGCGGTTCTTGGCCAGGGAGTGGACATCAATCTGGGTGAGCTGGATGGCTGCCTCGGGACGAATGTTGCTGGCCCATACGCCTGCATAGGCAAGGAAGAAGCGCTGCTCGGGGGTGAAGCCGTCCATCTTCTCCTTGTTGACCTGACCCTTGGCGATAGCGTTCTGCATAGCCAGGTAGCTGATGTGGAGACCGCCATTGTCGGCAATGTTCTCGCCGAGGCTGAGTTCGCCGTTGGCATAGAGGGTGTCGGGATTAGTGGAGACGATAACCTTGTTGAAGCAGTCAACGAGCACCTGAGCACGCTGCTTGAATTTCACAGTATCCTGGGGAGCCCACCAGTCGTTGAGATTGCCATCCTTGTCGTACTGACGGCCCTGGTCGTCGAAACCGTGGGTCATCTCGTGGCCGATAACCACGCCGATAGCACCATAGTTGACAGCATCGTCGGCATTCATGTCGAAGAATGGTTTCTGGAGGATACCTGCGGGGAAGCAGATTTCGTTGGTGGTGGGATTGTAGTAGGCGTTGACGGTCTGAGGAGTCATGCCCCACTCGCTCTTATCGACGGGCTTGTCGATTTTGGAGATAGCGTAGTTGACATCAAACTCGTTGCTGCGGAGGATGTTGGCAAAGTAGCTGTCCTTTTCGATCTTAAGGCCGCTGTAGTCGCGCCACTTGTCGGGATAGCCGATCTTAACCATGATGGTGTTGAGTTTTTCGTGAGCCTTAGCTTTGGTGGAGTTGTCCATCCAAGTAGCCTGGTCGATGCGCATGCCGAAGGCCTCTTTCAAGTTGTTGACGAGGGTAACCATGCGGTCTTTAGCAGATTGGGGGAAATATTTCTCGACATAGAGCTGGCCAAGAGCTTCGCCCATGGCGCCATCAACGGTAGAGGTGACGCGTTTCCAACGGGGACGCAGCTGTTCGGTGCCGGAGAGTGCGCGGCCGTAGTACTCGAAGTTGGCATTTACGAAATCGTCGCTAAGGTAAGATGCAGCGGAGTTGATAACCTGCCAAGCGTAGTAAGCCTTGATGGTGGCTTCGTCGGCGGTGGCAAGCACCTTGCTGACTTCCTGAATGTATTCAGGCTGGCACATGTTGAAGCTGGTGAGCTTGGGCAGACCCATCTGTGCGAAATAAGCCTTGAAATTGATGGCAGGAGCCAACTTATCGGCCTCGTCGAGAGCTTTCTTGTTATAGGTCTTGAAGGGGTTGCGGTTGGTGAGCTTGTCGTACTGGGCAGTAGCCAGGCGAGTTTCCAAGCCCATAACCATCTTGGCCAGTTTGGCGGCCTCGATGCCAGAAATCTGGTCGTAGCCAGAGAGGGTGAATTCGGTGGTCATCAGCATGACATAGGTTTCGCGGAGCGTCTTGGAACGGGTGTCGTTGCTCAAGTAGTAGTCGCGGTCGCCCATGCCGGTGCCTGTTTGGTAAATCCAGGCGATGCACTGGTTAGCGTCCTCGGCATCAGCCTCGCCAAAGAGGGCGAAGAAGGGGTCGATACCGATTTTGTGGAGGCGGATAACCTCTTTCTGCAGAGCCTCGCGACCTTTGAGGGCTGCGATTTCTTCCATCAGGCCCTTGATGGGTTCGGCACCCTGCTTCTGAAGGGTGACGCTGTCCATACCCATGTTGTAAAGGGTGGCAATCTTATCGGCATTGGTGCCCTGCTGGTTCTTGGCAGCAGAGAGGGAATCAATAAGGGTGCGGAGCTGTTCCTGGTTGGTCTCGGCCAGCACGTCGAAAGAGCCATAGCGGCTATGCTCGGCATCGAGGGGGTGAGAATCGAGCCAACCGCCGCAAGCGTAACGATAGAAATCGTCTGCGGGGTTAACGGTAGTGTCAAGGTTGTCGAAATTGATACCGGAGGTCAATTCGGCGCCCTTGTGACAAGCAGTCGCTGCAAAGAGTGAAAGTGCCA
>JAGHRY010000215.1 GCA_018066145.1 Candidatus Colimorpha merdihippi
GCAGTTACGATTGGGTCGAGAAATATGTTTTTACTAATCATTAGGGCCCCACCCCTTCCGGGGCAGCTCCTACTCCCCATGTATCGCCCACGTAACGCCCACCTAGCGCCCAACCAGCGCCCACGAAAATCCGCTGTTGCTCCGGGGCAGCTTCGGGGTAGCTCCAACCGATAGTCGGACCTACCTCGGAGCTTCCTCGGAGCTACTTCGGAGCTACATCGAAGCTGCAGGGGAGTTACTCGCCTTCCCCAACAGGCCTTCGGCAGGCGAATGCATCGAAAGGGGCGAGCCAGGGTTGCGGCAATCTTCCCCCAAAAACGATAGCCAGCAGCCATCGAGCCACTAAGGCTATTAGCAAAATAAATTTTGCTATATCGATGGTCTTTTGTATCTTTGCACAAAAGTTATGCAGTCCGGGAATTGGTTGCAATAGTTTGATTTTCATCATATAATTACAATCCGATTATCCAAAGGCACAACTTTTTTTAAAGAATTTTATAATCAGATCGATTCATCCAACAAGCAAACACATAATAAAACATGAGATCAATCGTCGTAGGTACTGACTTTTCGTCGGGGTCGATAGTCGCTCTGGAGCTGGCCATAGACATAGCCAATAAGATGGAGTGCGGAGTAAAATTGGTATGGGCAAGACGTGAGAAAATCCTCGCCAGCGAGGACCAGCAGGTGGCCATGCTGCATACTGCTGAAGAGAAGCTGCGCGAGATGTGCGAGAAATACCAGCCCAGGATGACGTCGGGCCTGCTGCGTTGGGAAATATGCTCGGGCAAGGTGTCGTCGGTCATTTCGCGTATGGCCCGCCACAACAATGCCCCCCTGATTGTGATTGGCACCAATGGCGCATCGGGATTTGAGAAATACTGGATGGGCAGCACCGCCGTGCGCATCGTGCAAGAGTCGCCGGTGCCGGTACTGACCATTCGCGAAGGCTTCAATTTCCATAAGAATCTAGAGCGCATCGTGGTTCCCATTCGAACCAACATCAACTCACGACAGAAGGTGCCCGCCGCCGTGTCGATGGCCAAGCTGTTTAGCGCCCAAATACACGTGTTGGGGCTGTACGACTCCACCGACCAGATGTCCCAGCTGAAGGCCTATGTGAACCAAACCACC
This sequence comes from Candidatus Colimorpha merdihippi, assembly GCA_018066145.1. GTDB lineage: Bacteria > Bacteroidota > Bacteroidia > Bacteroidales > P3 > Colimorpha > Colimorpha merdihippi. The sequence goes on from JAGHRY010000215.1 coordinate 1,135, forward strand.
GAAATCCTGAAAAAAGACGGCATAGCTCACGAAGTGGCCATGCGCAAATACGACAACTACTGCGACACGCTATTGGACTATGCCCGCGAGGTTAACACCGACCTTATTGTAATCAATACCGAGCAGGACCGACTGGTATCGCAGCTGTTTTTGGGCACCAATGCCCAGCAGATTGTACACAACTCGCAACGGCCGGTGCTGTGCGTCCACCCTGCCGATATTTTCTTCTTTTCGAAAACCTGATAAAGCAATATGAGCAAAGTTATTGTAGTGGGCGCCGGAGCTGCCGGCATGATGGCCGCCATCACGGCTGCCGAACAGGGTGCCGAGGTGGTGCTGATTGAGAAAATGGACCAGGCCGGACGCAAACTGCGCATCACCGGCAAAGGCCGATGCAACCTCACCAATACCGTGCCCCTGAAAGAATACATCGGGCACATCGGCCCTGACGGCCGATGGATGCGAAACTGTTTTGCTCAGCTGTTCAACACCCAGCTGATGGACTTTTTCGAAAACCACGGCGTGCCCCTGGTGGAGGAACGCGGACACCGCGTTTTCCCCCAAAGCGGCAAATCGCTCGATATTTTCCTGGCGCTGATTAACGACCTGGAGAATAGAAGCAATGTGGAAATTCGCAAAAACTGCGCCGTAAAGAGCTTGACCGACGACCGCCACGGGGTGCGCCTGCAGGATGGCACCACCATACGGGGCGACAAAGTGATTATTGCCACCGGAGGCCTCTCCTACCCCACCACCGGCTCTACCGGCATCGGCTATCGCCTGGCCGAAGAGGCCGGCCATACGGTGGTTCCCCAAGTGCCGTCGCTCGTGTCGCTCACCTGCCAGGAACCCATCCCCAGCGAACTGGTGGGCTTTGCCCTGAAGAACGTGGGGCTGACAATAACCCGGCCCGACGGGAAGAAACTGTACGAAGCCTTTGGCGAGATGACCTTTACCCCCAACGGCATCGACGGCCCGATAGTGCTGTCGGCCAGCCGCCAAGTTAGCCGCATACTGAATGGCGGCGAGGCGCTCATAGCCCACCTGGACCTGAAGCCCGCCCTCACTTCGGAAAAGCTAGACCATCGCCTGATTACCGACCTCGACAGCAACGGCACACGCCTTTTCCACGATGCCCTGCGCATGTGGCTGCCCGCCGAGCTGATACAGCTGGCCCTCGACCGCCTGCACATCGAATACTACAAACGGCTGCACCAGGTGAATGGCGCCGAACGCAAACGACTGCTTACCTTCTTGAAAGACTGTCAATTCACCCTTACCGGAACCGGCGACTACAATACCGCCATTGTAACCCAGGGAGGCATAGACACCAAGGAAATCAACCCCAAAACCATGGAATCGAAACTGGTGCCGGGACTGTTTTTTGCAGGTGAAGTGCTGGACCTGGATGCCGACACCGGCGGATTCAACCTACAGATAGCTTTCTCGACAGGCTATGCCGCCGGCAAGGCGGCCGGAGCCAACGAGATGCAATAATGCCCCCCCCCAGGCCGTCCGAGAACGGCATTTTGAGGCATATCACAATGAGCAGAGTCGCTATCGCGACACCACTTGAGCCCATCTAAGGGCATATAAGTTTTCATCTTAATATTTCAGTTTATGTTAA
>JAGHRY010000052.1 GCA_018066145.1 Candidatus Colimorpha merdihippi
ATCAAAAAAGTCTTTATGTTGGTAAGGTGCGCGACGTCTACAACATCGACGACAAGTACATGGCCATGGTTGTGTCCGATCGTATTAGTGCGTTCGATGTAGTGTTGCCCAAAGGTATTCCCTACAAAGGACAAGTACTCAACCAGATTGCTGCCAAATTCCTTGATGCCACTTCCGACATCGTTCCCAACTGGAAACTGGCAACTCCCGATCCTATGGTTACTGTGGGATTGAAATGCGAAGGCTTCCGTGTTGAAATGATTGTCCGTGGCTACCTGGCAGGCAGCGCATGGCGCGAATATAAAGCTGGTGCCCGCACCCTTTGCGGTGTTGCCCTCCCCGAAGGTATGGTCGAAAATCAGAAATTTCCCACACCCATTGTCACCCCTACTACCAAAGCCGACGAGGGTCACGACGAGAATATCTCCCGCGAAGAAATCATTCGCACAGGCCTTGTCTCTCAGGAGGATTACGATCAGCTCGAGAAATATGCTCTTGCTCTCTTCCAGCGTGGTAGCGAGATGGCTGCTGAAAAAGGTCTCATCTTGGTTGACACCAAATACGAGTTCGGCAAGCGCGATGGTAAAATCTATCTCATCGACGAAATCCACACTCCCGACAGCAGCCGTTATTTCTACGCCGAGGGCTACGAAGAGCGCCAGGCCAAAGGCGAACGCCAGCGTCAGCTCTCCAAGGAGTTTGTTCGCGAATGGTTAATGGAAAATGGCTTCCAAGGTAAGGAGGGTCAGCAGGTTCCCGAAATGACCGACGAGATTGTCAACTCCATTACCGATCGTTATATCGAGCTCTATGAGCACATCACTGGCGAGAAATTCCAGAAAGCCGATGACTGTGCCGATGTTGCAGCCCGTATCGAAAATAATGTTGCCAACTATCTGAAGACACTCTAATCATTATGGAAATAGAGCGAAAGTATCTTGTATCGCACCTCCCCGAGAATCTCGACCTATTCGAGCATCTCGAAATCGAGCAAGCTTACCTCTGCACATCACCCACCCTGCGAGTCCGCAGGATGGGTGATGATTATATTCTTACTGTCAAGGAGCATCTTGTCACTTCTTCTTCGGCTATCCACAACCGCGAAGAAGAGTTTGCCCTTACTGCCGACAAATTCCAAATGCTTCTGGCCAAATGCGATTCGGGGCGTGTTTCTAAAACCCGTTATCGAATACCCCTCCGCCGACAAACGGGCGATGGCAGCTATCTCGATCTTGTTGCCGAATTGGACATATTCCATGGCCGTCACGAAGGCCTTGTAATTGTCGAGGTTGAGTTCCCCAACACCGAAATGGCCAACCAGTTTGTTCCGCCTCATTGGTTTGGCGAGGATGTTTCGTCCAATCCTATCTATCGCAACAGCTATTTGGCATCCATGCCCTAATGTATTGTCTATTGTCAACTTAGTGTTGAGAGACAATCTATGTGCTTTGGCTCATCCTGATGGCTATTTCCCCATTGTTCATCAGTCGAGTAGCCCCAGCACTCCTTCTTCACAATGCAAAAATTGCTCGTCAATCTAAGCTATAGTACCACTTGTTCATTCTTTATCATCACTTGGTGTATTACCGAAACCTATCATGAAAAAAATCCCACATACATTTACCATTGTTTTCGCCCTCATTCTTCTGGCAGCGGTGTGCACCTGGTTCGTCCCTGCAGGCGAGTTTGTGCGTGAATCAGTAACCATCACCACTGCCGATGGCGGCACATCCACTCGCGAGGTAGTCCAAAGTGGCTCTTTCCATTATGTCGACAGCCAGCCGCAAACCTGGCAGGTATTCTCCTCCTTGTTTAATGGATTTGTCGATAAAGCCGACATCATCATCTTCATCCTTATGGTAGGGGGTGCCTTTTGGATTCTCAACAATAGTCATGCCATTGATGTGGGCGTGATGGCCTTCCTTCGCAAAGTACTCAAGCTGAACAAATACAAACTTTTCCGCCGATTGGGAGTCGAAAACATCATCATCTCGCTCATCATGATTATGTTCAGCCTTTTTGGAGCAGTCTTCGGCATGAGTGAAGAAACCATTGCCTTTGTCATCATATTTGTTCCTCTGGCCATCAGCATGGGCTACGATTCTATTGTGGGCGTATGTATGTGTTATGTTGCAGCGCATGTGGGTTTTGCGGGAGCCATGCTCAATCCTTTCACCATTGGCATCGCCCAAGGCATTGCCGACCTGCCCATATTTTCTGGACTCGAATACCGCATCTTATGCTGGCTTATCCTCACAGCCCTGGGCATCGCCTTTGTACTTTGGTATGGCGGGCGTGTGAAGCGTCGCCCCGAGCGCTCCCCAATGTATCGTTTGGACGAATATTGGCGCCAGCGTGCGCAGGAACAGCAGTCGCAATCAATCCAATATCGTTCTCCCAAAGTGGCATGGGTAATGTATGTCCTGCTTTCGGCCGTATTGGTAGCCGTGGCGGTGATACATCCTGTTACCACTGTTGCCATCGGTGGGGGCGAGGCCGCCATTGTAATACTTCCCGTGCTGGCAGCCCTGTTTGTAGTGTTGGGCTTCTTCATGCTTCGCAAATCGGTCCATTTCTTCATATTGAACCTCCTCTTGTTCACCATCTGCTATCTTATCGTAGGCGTCTTGGGATACGACTGGTATGTAATGGAAATCTCGGCCTTGTTTCTGGCTATGGGCATCTGTTCAGGCATTGCCGACAGCCAGTCGGCCGATGATATCGCTAAGCTTTTCCTTGCCGGCTGCAAGGATATTCTCTCGGCTGCCCTGGTAGTAGGTTTGGCCAGCGGCATCATCTTCATATTACGTGATGGGTGTGTTATCGACACCATCCTCTATGGCCTCACCAAGTCCCTGGCTTCCACTGGCGAAGTGGCCTCTTTGGGGGTCATGTACGCTTTCCAAACGCTACTCAATCTCATCATGCCCAGTGGTTCGGCCAAAGCCGCACTCACCATGCCCATCATGGCGCAATTTGCCGACCTCATCAATGTATCGCGGCAAACCACAGTCCTGGCCTTCCAGTTTGGCGATGGCTTCACCAATATGATCACCCCCACCTCGGGCGTGCTGATAGCCTGCTTGGGTGTAGCTAAAATTCCTTATGCCACCTGGGTGCGTTGGGCCTGGCGTTTTATTGTAGGCCTCATCCTTATCGGATTCCTCCTGATGTTGCCCACCCTGTTTGTTTCATTCCCTGGATTTTAACCTTTTAGCCTAATGAAAAAGATTGTATTAGCCATTGTATTATTCGTTGCGTCAACTGCTGTTCATGCGCAGGATACTGCCTATGTCCGCAGCATCATCAGCACCCTCTCTTCGCCCCAGATGTATGGCCGCGGCAGCAGCTATCATGGCGATTCCCTTGCTGCCCAGTTCCTTGCTTCCGAGATGCATCGCTTGGGTGTCCTTCCACTGCAAGTCGACTATCTTCAGCACTATACCTACCCGTGCTATAGCTTCTCGGGCCCAGTATCGCTCAATATCAATGGGCAGCCCCTTCAGCCCTATGTCGACTATCGTGTTTTTTCTGCCGCCCGCCATGCCAAACCCGAAAAGCTGGCCCGCGCATCATGGAAGAAACAAGCCAAAGATGGCACCTGGATATATGCTGTCGACAAGCTCGATACCTACAGTCCCATAGTCGGTCCCTATGCCGATGTTCCTGTGTGTGTGCAGGTGCTCAAGAGTGCGCTGCCGCGAAAAGTCAAAAATTTCAACCTTTCTGTTCCCGTTGCCTTCCAGCCCCAATACCATTCTCAAAATGTGGTAGGATATATCCCAGGAGTTGTCGACACCATGATAGTCTTTACTGCCCACTACGACCATTGTGGCATCATGGGCGATTCGGTTCTTTTCCCCGGTGCCCACGACAATGCCAGCGGCACTGCTGCAGTATTGGACCTAGCCCGTATGGCATCTCAGTCACAACCCTATTACACCTTGGTATTCATGCTCTTCAGTGGCGAGGAATCGGGCTTGCTGGGTTCTCGACATGCTGCCGAAAATCCCCTCATCAACTATACCAAGGTCAAGCTCCTCTGCAATATCGATATGTTTTGTGGTGGCGACGAAGGGCTGATGGTCTTCAATGCCAATAGCGAATCCACCCAGCCTTTCTATCAGCAACTTGTCGAGCAAAACAACATCCTTCATGCTGCTCGCGAAATCCGTCCTCGCGACAACTCGGCCAATTCCGACCACTATTGGTTCTCGCGCTACTGTCCTTCTATCTTTCTGTTGACCATGGGCAAACCTTATGGCGGCTACCACGATCCCTACGACACTTGTCTGGCTTGTGGCCTCAACCACTATATCCCCTTCATGACCCTCATCAAATCTCTTGCCCAGCTGCCATAATTGTCATAGCAGCCTGCTGAAGGCATCACTTTTCTAGTCGTTTCGGCATTCCTATCATCATTTCAGCCCCCAATAAGGACGGTTGAGACCAATTCCTTGTGCCATATTATGTAACTATTGGTACTTTTGCAATCTAAAATAATTATCAGAAATGATGAAAAAACAGATTGCATTATTACTAATAACAGTATGTTTGAGTTCCATATCTGCCACAGCGCAGCAGATTCTCACCCTCGATGCTGCCAGGGCCAAAGCTGTCGAGTCTAATCGAGGGCTCAAGATTGCCAACGAAAAAGTGCTCGAAGCCGAAGCCATGCAGCGTGCCGCTTTATGCCAGTTCTTTCCCAAAGTGTCGGCTTCTGGCGTTTACCTTTGGACAGAAAAAGACATCCATCTCCTTAGCGACGAACAGGAAGACCGAGTCAACAACATGGGCACCACCATGCAGGGCAATGAGTTCGACCGTATAGGCAACTGGATGCAAGAAACCTTTGGTCTCACAGACCAGCAGATAGCGTCTCTGCGCGATCGTATAGGCATCACTGGAGCTGCCCAGGATATCAATGCCATTGGGCAGGATATTACTAGTGCCCTCAATCTCCAGACCGGCAATGTCTATTTGGGCATGGTTAGTGCCACCCAGCCCATCTATATGGGGGGCAAACTGCGTGCTCTCTATCAGGCTGCGCAAACCACGCGAGAGCTCAACCAGCTCAATTACGACAAAGCCGTGGCCACCCAGCTTATTGCTGTCGACGAGGCCTACTGGCGCGTCATCTCTTTGCAGCACAAAAAACAGTTGGCCGAACAATACTGCCAATTACTGAATAAGCTCAAGGACGATGTTGAGTCCATGCAGGAGGTCGAAGTAGCCACTGCCGCCGATGTGGCTCAAGTGCGTGTGAAACTGAACGAAGCCGAAATGAATCTTGCCAATGCAACCAATGGGCTAGAACTCAGCCGTATGGCTTTGAATCAAATCTGCGGCCTACCGCTAAAAGAAACCTTCATTCTGGCAGATGACACCTTATTGGTCAACTATCAGCCTCTTACAGCAATCAACATCGACCAGGTACTGAACGATCGCAAAGAGATTCGCATGCTCGAAATGTCTAAGCAGATAGCCGATGCAGGGGTAAAAGGGGCCGCCTCGATGCTGCTTCCCAATGTAGGAATTACGGGAGGCTACCTAGTATCTAATCCCAATCTCGAGAATGGATTCAGCAACACCTTTGGTGGCATGTGGACCGCGGGCTTGGCCGTAAATATCCCCTTATGCCATCCCGCCAGCTTCTATGGGTTGAAAGCTGCCAAGCACAAGCGCCAGGAGGTCATCTATCAGATAGAAGAAGCCAAGGAGAAAATCGAACTGCAGGTAAATAAACTCAATTATGCCCTCGAGGTAGCCAATAAGAAAATGCAGCAAGCGCAAAGCAATCTCTACTATGCCGAGGAAAACCTGCAGCTTGCCGACGAGAGTTTCAAGGCGGGCCTCATCAGTTCCTCCGACCTCATGCAAGCGCAAACGGCGTGGCTTAAGGCGCAGAACGACGTTGTCGAGGCCACCATCGAAATCCGTATGACCCACCTCTATCTTCAAGAGGCTTTAGGAAGATAATAACTCAATAATAATATACAATATGAATAAAAACGAAAAAACCATTTGGATGGGTATCGGTGTCGTCATCGCCATCGTTATGCTCGTTGCCGTTATTGGCGCCATAGCCCTGCGTCCTGAACCCGAGATGATAGCTGGCGAAGTGGCTGCTGCCGAATACCGCGTAACCAATAAAGTCCCTGGCCGCATCGATAAGATATATGTCAGTGAAGGCGACCAGGTTCAAGCCGGTGATACCTTGGCCTATGTCAATAGTCCCGAAGTCGATGCTAAGATGGATCAGGCCAAAGCTGCCCGCAATGCTGCCAGTGCCCAAAGCACCAAGGCGCAGAATGGAGCCCGCCAGCAGCAGATTGCTGGGGCCTATGAGATGTGGCAGAAAGCCGAAGTGGGGGTCGATATCGCAAAAAAATCTTTCGACCGTGTCCAGGCGCTCTATGAGAAAAAGGTTATCTCTGCCCAGAAACGTGATGAAGCCGAGGCACAGTACAAGGCTGCACTCGCTACAGCCCGTGCTGCCAAGAGTCAGTACGATATGGCCATGGAGGGAGCCCAAAATGAGGATAAGGCTGCTGCCAATGCCCTTGTAGCTCAAGCCAATGGAGCCATTCGTGAGGTCAATTCCTATATCAGCGAACGCTTTATCATTTCTCCCTGCAATGGCGAGGTAACCGACATATTCCCCATGCGTAGCGACCTTATCGGCACCGGTTCTCCCGTCATGAATATCCTCGATATCAGCCAGGTGTGGTTCACCTTTAGTGTACGCGAAGATCTGCTTCAAGGTCTGCATGTCGGCAGTCTCGTTAAAGTTCGCATTCCAGCCTTAGGCAGTCAAACCTATCCTGCTCGCATCACCTACATGAAGGCCATGGCTAGTTATGCCACCTGGCGCACCACCAAAAGCAATGGCCAATACGATGTAAAGAGCTTCGACCTCAAAGCTGTTCCCGAAGGATCCATCGAAGGTCTCCGTCCAGGCATGACAGCCATCATTGTCAACGAAAAATAGAAAAATATCTGCCCGCTTACTCCGCTTCAATATTATGAGCAATCCCAAATACTCGGCAATATTGTCCACATTCGCTGATACACTGCTGCGCGAAGTGCGCAGCATCCGTAGTCATCCCCGCTACTTGATACTCATGACTGTCGGCATCCTATTCAGCTATGTTTTTTTCATCACCCTCACCAGCGAGGGACAGCCACAGAACCTTCCCATCGGTGTGGTCGATCACGATGGCAGCTATCTCTCGCGGCGTCTTTGTCACGAACTGGATGCCACGCAGGGAGTATCGGTCCAATCGGTCTACTGTAGTCATGCCGAAGCGCGTCGGGCCATGCAACGGCAGGAGATATATGCTTTTGTCGAGATACCCAAAGGCACATACAGCCGCATGCTCGATTTCCAGCAGCCTCATATAGCCTTCTATTCCAACAATGCCTACCTTTTGGCTGGCAGTCTCAGCAACAAGACCCTCGTCACCATCGGCAAACTGGCATCTGGAGCTGTTCATCGCGAGATTCTCAAGAAGAAAGGGTTCTCCGAGCAGGATGCCATGGGCATCATCCAGCCCATCGAGTTCGACACTCATTGTATAGGCAATCCCATGACCAGTTATCAGCCCTATCTGCTCACCACGTTGCTGCCTGGCATCATTGCCCTTATCGTGTTGCTCATGACCATCTTTGTGGTAGCTCGTGAGCAAAAAGCCGGCACTGTCCAGCAATGGTTCTCTGCGGCTCGAGGCAATCTACTCTGTGCTTTGTCTGGCAAACTATTTCCTTACCTTGTCTGGTTCTCATTATTAGGCATCATTGGCAATATCATCTTTTATGGCCCCCTCCAGTTGTCCTGTTACGGCAGTCCCTGGCTAGTTGCCGCAGCCATGGTAATGCTAATTCTTGCCGCCCAGTGTATGGGAGTCTTCATCACGGCACTCATTTCCGACACCCACATGGGCATGTGTATCGGAGCCATCTATGGGGCACTCTCATTCACCATGTCGGGCTTCTCATTTCCTGTCGAGAATATGCCTTTGCCCCTCCAATCCGTCAGTCTCCTGTTCCCCCTCAGACATCACTATCTAATCTACTCCAAGGTAGCCATATATGGAAGTGGGTTTGCCGATTGCTGGTCGCAATTTTGTGCGCTTCTATGTTTTGTTCTGGCAGGTTTGGTCGGAGCGCTGATAATGGCGCGCCAACAGTCCCGTTCGTTGGCCTCGGCTATAGGTAATAACACTCAACACTAGCAGTCATGAATCGATTCTTTCAACATACCCTCCGTCTTTTCCACGATATTTGGCAAGTTTTTGTCAATGAAGTGCTGCGCATCTTCCATGATGGGGGCGTTGTGCTCATATTCATCGTAGCCACCTTATTGTACCCGCTTATTTTTGGAGCCGTATACCACAATGAGATGGTGCGCGACCTTCCCATAGCAGTCGTTGATCAGTCGCAAAGCACTGAGAGTAGTCGTTTCCGCCACAAGCTCGATGCTACTCCCGAGCTGAATGTAGCCTACGACTGCAACACCATGCAGGAGGCCGAGCAGCTGATGCGTCAGCGCCTAGTCAAAGGCATCGTCTATTTTCCCCAAGACTATGCCACCCGGCTGGCCCAGCATCAGAAAGCACGTGTAGGGTTATTCTGCGATATCAGCAGTTTTCTCAACTACCGCAGCGTCTATACTGGGGCCAGCAATGTGCTGATAGACGAGATGCATGATACACAAATCACGCTCTATGGTCTAACGGGCATCACCGGCCAGCAGGCCGACGAACTTGTAACCCCCATTCCTTACGACGATATCAAGCTCTACAACAGTGCCGGAGGTTTCACCAGTTTCCTGGTGCCAGCCCTGCTGGTATTGGTCATCCACCAAACTCTGGTTCTAGGCATAGGCATCATTAATGGCACCGCCAACGAGCATGCCACCCGCATGAGGGGCATACCTTATCGTCTACGCAGTCGCCGTCGCGCCCGAGTCACCGCGGGTCGCGCCCTCGCTTACCTGGGCATTTATCTCCCTTTGTCGGCTGTGGTGCTGCTGCTTTTGCCCAGGGCGTTCGGTTTGCCACATATTGGCCAGCTTGGCACATTGACACTCTTCGTCATCCCCTTCTTGCTGGCAAGCATCTTCTTTGCCATGACGGTTTCTTGTTTTGTGCGCGAACGCGACAGTGGCATTCTCTGCACCATCTTTTTCAGTGTCATCTTACTGTTCCTTTCTGGCATAGCTTGGCCGCAATGCCAGATGCCAGCCGTCTGGTGTTGGTTTGGCTATCTTTTCCCCTCCACACCGGGTATACAATGTTTTGTCCGAATCAATTCCATGGGAGCCCGGCTGTCCGATATTCGTTTCGACTATCTCATGCTTTGGGGTCAGGCCATCTTTTATTTTTTCACCTCATGCATAGGATTGCGCATACTCAGTATTCGCGATCATGCCGACACGTCACATTCTCTGCCTGCCGACTCGCAATAAAAAACCACCCACCTGCGTTATCAACTGTAAGATGAAAAAAAACACACATACCTCAGTCAGGCTTCATGTCATATCCAATCCCTATAGCACCAGCATGGCCATGGGCCTTGCCTTGGCTTTTGGGTTGATACACACAGGGTTCATGCTGCTCGGCAATATCTATACCGAGCAGCAGATTGTAAGTGACCGGTTCCATACTGTGGCGTTGGCAATTGTCAATGTGCTCTTATTCTTTTTCCTTTTCCTGATCAATTTCCGAATCATGAAAAGCAATCGTAGCACAGTCCGTCGCTTCCATCTGGCTGTAGGCAGCACAGTGCTCATCACCGCTGGATTCACCATCTTCTCTCAGCTGGCGCTCGATTCGTTTCTAGGCTACGCAATGGAGCATCTCGTTCTCATCAAAGACTGCCTGGTGGCCATAACCGTCATTGTCACCACGGTGGTTATCTATTTCGTCACCCGCCGCCAGCAAACGCTTCTTGAAATCAAGCAGCTCCAAGCCGAGAATCTACAGGTGCGTCTGCAGTCGCTCGAAAATCAGGTCGACCCCCATTTCTTGTTCAACAGCCTCAATACCCTTGATGGGTTGATAGGTTTCGACGACGACAAGGCCCACCAGTATCTCCAGCAGTTGGCCTCCACCTACCGCTATATCATGCAGCAGCATCACCTGGTGCCGTTGTCAGAGGAATTGAGTTTCGCCCAAAACTATGTATTTCTCATGCAGATACGCTATGGCGGCAGCCTTCATGTCAATTGGTGTATCGACGAGCAGTTTCTCGATCGTCAGATCATCCCCATCAGTCTTCAGACACTTCTCGAGAATGCCATCAAGCACAATGTCGTCAGCGACCGCCACCCCCTCACTATCACCGTCGAGAGTCTGCCCGAAGGCGCTATTCGCGTATCCAATCCCCGTCAGGTGCGCGACAGTGCCGATTCCCAAGGTATAGGCCTAGCCAATCTCAACAACCGCTATCAGCTACTCACCCATCAGAGCATCTCCACTACCATTACCACCAATCTCTTTGTTGTAGATATCCCATTGGTGTAAAACCCCACACAAAGCAACATAGTTATGACCGATATCTTAATCATAGAAGACGAGCATCTTGCCGCTATCAGCCTGCAGCGCATGTTGGCCGAAATAGCGCCCCAATACCATGTTGTTGCCGTCCTCCAAAGTATCGAGGATGCCGTCGAGTATTTCTCCACCTCCCCGCAGCCTCAGCTTTGCTTTCTCGACATCCATCTTGCCGATGGGGTGGCATTCAAGATATTCGACCATGTCAGAGTCAACTGTCCCATCATTTTCACTACCGCATACGACCAGTATGCCATCGAAGCTTTCAAAGTCAACAGCATCGACTACCTTCTCAAACCCATCAACAAGCTCGACCTTAGTCGGGCCATCGACAAGGCCCAGCGGCTCTCATCGCAGCCATCATCCCTACAGCTCTCCCAAATCCAGGCCATGCTCAGCCGCCGACAATATCAGTCGTGCTTTCTCATTCCCGTAGGCGACCAGCTATTGCCGCTCGAAGTAGAGCAGGCTGCCTGTTTCTATATCGACGACCGCATCACCCATATCCTCACCTACGATGGGCGTCAGCTCTCTATCGATAAGCCGCTGGATCTGCTTACCGAAAAACTCGATCCTTGCCTCTTCTTCCGTGCCAACCGGCAGTTCGTTGTTGCCCGCAAAGCCATTACCACAATGACCATTTGGCCCATTGGCAAATTGGCGCTCACTCTTAGTGTCGAAACCCCATCGCGCATCATCGTCCCCAAAGCCAAGGTCAAAGAGTTCAAAGACTGGTATATCGGATTGTAGAAAAAAAACTAGAAGCCGTGCTCTATAGTGTTTCCAAAAAACAAACGGCGGTGTAGCCCTAATCGTAAGCTGCGCCGCCGTCATAGTTTCTCCTCCAAATGAGGCCATTGCTATTGTTGGCTCTCGTATCTTTTTCCGGGCCAGTACTTGTTTACATTCTTAATATAATTGCGATAATCGGCATATTTTCCTGCGCTCATCTCCTCTGATACTGCCGTGCTGCCAATAAACAGCACAATCAGCAGCAGCGCACCTATCATGCTCCAGTTAAACACACTCAATCCGGCTCCAATGGTGAATAAGTATAGCGCCACCCAGGTGCTCTGCTCTGCCAGATAGTTGGGGTGGCGGCTTACGCCCCACAGTCCTGTAGTGTTGAAACCCAGTCGGTAGGGTAGGGGAAGCTCTTCCAGTTTTTTGCCCTCTTTCAGCATGGCATGCTTACGCGACTGGAATTTCCATTGCTGTTCATCGGCAATGGTTTCGTATACTATGCAGACCAGCATCAGCACCGCAGCCACGCCATCGATGAGGCCGAACGGCCGAGCCGAATCCACTGCCAGCAGTGCAGGAAAAGTAATTATCAGCACCAGCACATTCTGGTATATCGAGATAAAAAGCAAGTCGAAAATCATCCATTTCCATCGGGGTTGAAACTCCTTGCGCTGGCGCAGCTTCACCCAGCGGTAATCCTCTTCGCCCGACCAGAACCGGATGCTGTAAGCTCCTTTGCGACCGAAATTAAAGGTCAGGCGGGCGCCCCACAGGGTAGTAAGCACCGCCATCACCACCAGGCGCAAATCCATGCCGCCCATTCCGGCCACAATCCACACATAGGCTATCGGCAGCAGGCTCCACAGCTTATCCATTTGGCTGTTGTTAGTTGCCAGCTCGCCGGCCACAAAGCAATACAAAGCGCTGCATGCAGTCACGGCAATCAGCACTTTAAGGATTTCGATTTGGTGATGACTCAAGGCGGGTCCCACCAGAGCATACATAATAGGGCAAGCGATAATTGAAACGCCAATAATGGCAGCCATTAGTCCTTTCTTCATAGAATCTTTATGTTTACAGTGTTTAACGTTGGTGTTTTAAGAATGCAAAAATACGATTTTTTATTCAAATAATGTAATTATTTATTAATTGGAGAGTCGTGATCTATATTGGTGAGCAGGCGAATGATTCGTTAATCTGATTTTCATTTTCGATTTCGTCTTTCGTAAAGCGTCAGCCTTTTTCGTAGCGAAGCGATTCGTTTTCGTCTTTTCGTTTTCGTTCTTTCGTCTTTTCGTTCTTTCGTCTTTTCGTAAGGTGTCAGCCTTTTTCGTAGCAAAGCGATTCGTCTTCGTTCTTTCGTCATTTCGTACTATCATTTAATCCTTTTTCTGATTAATTTAAATTTTTTTTGAAAAAAATACAATCTTCACACAATAATTTGCAATTTTTTAAGTTAATAGGGTACTTATTTGAAAAAATATATGAAAGCAGTAATAAATACCCCCAAAGGCTCCATGACTGTAGAGCTCTACGCAAATGAGGTTCCTGGCACAGTCGCAAACTTCGTCAAATTAGTAAACGATGGCTTCTACGATGGTCTGCGCTTCCATCGCGTCATCCCCGGTTTCGTCATTCAGGGCGGATGCCCCTATAGCCGCAATCCCCGCGACCCCCGCGTAGGCACCGGCGGCCCCGGCTGGCATATCAAATGCGAAACCCAGGCCGAAAAACAGTATCACGACCGCGGCGTACTCTCCATGGCCCATGCAGGCAAAGACACCGGCGGCAGCCAGTTCTTCATCTGCCACAACCGCGCCAACACTCAGCATCTCGACGGCATGCACACCTGCTTCGGCAAGGTGGTCGAAGGCCTCGACGTAATCGATGATATCGATGCCGGCGACCTTATCGAGAGCATCAAAATAATCGAACAATAACTTATTAAATACTATCATTATGAATTTAGGTATCAAACTTCTTGTTGCCGAAGACGACCCCAATCTGGGCACTATCCTCAGAGCCTATCTGTCGCAGAAAGGCTACACCGTGTATCTGGCTGTTGATGGTCAGGCCGCCCTCGACTCGTACCAGAACGACGATGTCGATGCATGTATTCTCGATATCATGATGCCCATCAAAGACGGCTTTACCGTAGCTAAAGAAATACGTCGTGTGGATAAACGTATCCCCATCATCTTCCTTACCGCCAAAAACCTCGAAGCCGACAAACTCAAAGGCTTTGAAATCGGTGCCGACGACTATGTCACCAAACCTTTCTCCATGGAAGAACTTTTGGCGCGCGTCAATGCCACCATTCGCCGCTCCTTCGACGATGGCAAACCCGATAAAAACCTCTTCCATATAGGCGATATCATGTTCGACTATGGCCACCAAACCCTCACCTGTGGCGAGAACGTCCAGCGCCTGACCATGAAAGAATGCGAACTCCTGCGCATGTTCGCCATGAATTTCAATCAGCTTGTCGACCGCAACAGCACCCTTCAGAAGATTTGGAAGGACGACAGCTATTTTGCAGCACGCAGCATGGATGTCTATATCACCAAACTGCGCAAATACCTCAAGGTCGACCCCAAGGTGCAGATTGTCAACGTTCATGGTGTCGGATTCCGTCTCACCGTCAAAAACGGCAACGAGTAGCGTAGTCATCCCATGAAACTGAAATTTTTAGGCACGGGTACTTCGCAAGGAGTGCCCGTGATTGCTTGCCCTTGCAAGGTCTGCCACTCCACCGACCCTCGCGACCGCCACTTGCGCACTTCTGCCCTCCTCCAAGCCGACAATGGCATGAATATCCTCTTCGATATCGGCCCCGACTTCCGCGAGCAGATGCTGCGCGAGCATGTCACCCACCTCGACGCCATTCTCGTCACCCATGCCCACCGCGATCATGTGGCGGGACTCGACGACATACGTGCTTTCAACTGGGTGCAGCATCGCAAAATGGAGCTCTATTGCAATCCCGAGGCCCGTCAGGCCATCGAGCGCGACTACCACTATATCTTCGCCCCCCACGAGTTTCCGGGTCTCCCCGAGGCCAACATGCACGAAATCTTGGGCAACGAACCCTTCATAGCTGCCGGCTGCCAGGTCATCCCCATCAAGGCCATGCACAAAGACCTCCCCATCCTGGGCTACCGCATTGGTCCTCTGGCATATATCACCGATGCCAACCGCATCGACCCTAATGAGATGCTTAAACTTCAAGGAGTTGAGGTGTTGGTAATTAATGCTTTACGTCCCGCCAAGCACTTTTCCCACTTCTGCCTTTCCGAGGCTTTGGATGTCATCGATGCCGTCCAGCCCCGCCGCGCCTACCTCACCCACATGAGCCACGAAATGGGACTCTATGCCGACGCCTCCGCCATCCTTCCTCCGCACGTCACCCTCTCCTACGATGGGCTAGAGGTTGAGGTATGATTGGTATTTACACCACTCATACACAGGTTTCACCATAATGTGCAAACCGTCCTTGATTACCTCTTCATGCAGATGATTTGTCAGCAATAGCAGGTTGTCGCATTTGGTATGCTTGTATGCCAGCAAAAGTCCGTTCTGCTCAACCTTTTTTACAAAAATTCCCACCTTCCATTGCCTTATTTTGCATTTCTTATTGCCTTTTTATGCAAGGATGCAAAGGAATAATTTCCATTAATAGAGAATAAGGGGCCTCAAACATGAAGCCCCTTATTGTGATAATTATCAGTTTATTTTGCCTTCGGTAAACACAAATCTTATCCCTTACGTTTTTCCCCATTGCTGTTATAGATCATGTGTACAGAGTCGTAGGTTTTAATATGCAGAGTTTTCTCTGGACTGGGTTCTTTCCTTTCACGTACTCGGGGAGTAGGCTAGCCCGAAATTCTTTTAAGCATAATATTAGCACCTACTTTCCTTATGGCTTTGACTACACGTTGCGAAGACTGATTTAACCACCACATATATTCCTCACAGTTGTATAGAACATATCCTATGATGATACTAACGGAAACCATATACATTGGTAGTCTAGTAAGTATATGTTAATTATAAAGTTTACTAATTTATCGATAGTCCTTTTATTCTATATTCAGGAATGGGTTTAGAAAAGGATGGCTCGTTATCTATATAGCTACATTGCTGACGAATAATATCACGTCTACGTATAGCGGGTTGTAGGCATAACAAATTAAAATCATCTATATTAACTTGATCTAGGCTTACAATATGAGGAAAAAGAAGTTTGAAATAAGCTGTTGCAGTACGTTTTATAGCCTTCGTATGGCGCATATCTGCCCCTTGTGGGACATCTACAAGATCATCAACAATCTGTGAATATATGGATTCTGTACGCATTTGATGGAGTACTTCAGAGAAGAATTCAACATTAAGTGTCCAATCCTGTAGAGCCATATCCACATTGACACGTGGCAACAACCAACCCTCTATCATGCCATGGAAACGGTCAAGAAGGGCTGACTCCTTAAACACTTCTGGCAGAGCATTGAAATACTTGTAATTCAAAGGCTCATTATTCTCTGATAGTTGAATGTTACCCAAAAGCATCAATCCACACTCTGACATGAATTCGTAGTTATCGATAGTCGCACGACCATATTCAAGATAATTCTTCAAGAATGATTGCATCTCTGAGTTATCAGAGAATGTTATTGTCTGAATCTCATCGAAAGCAACCATGTCATAAAATCGCATGATGCCAGGAGATTTGGTTGACTTGTCATATACCAACTTGGCACGAGACACCTTACCACCACTCACCAACCAAACAAACTTTGACAGATTACCGAAGACATAACTCTTACCAGTACCCTTTGGTGCAAGTTCAATAAGGTTCAAACGAGGTTCGATGAAAGGAAGCAGACGAGTCAGAAACTCCAGTTTTTGTGTTAAACCTGCAAATGCAGTTGGTGTGTACTCCATTGCAGAGATAAGCACATCAATCCACTCTTCGAGAGTAAACTGGGCACGGCAGTTACGGATATAATTGATGTCAAGTTTTTGCATTGGACGGAACGGCTTGAACTTTACCATTTCCACATGACCACGTTCATTATCTACAGGAGCCATGTACACAATCTTCATGATACCCCATTTCTCGCCATCTATAAGATCGTCTGGATATTCCTCTATCAAGTAGTCAGGAATCAAAGTATCTGAGGCCTTAATACCCATATCAGGAATTTGGAAACTTGTCTTATTCTGAGCAAGACTTGTAGTAACTACAAATCGTGTTAGCAGAGTTAATGTCTCACCCCGACGCAAACGTGCTAAGATTGCGCTATTGTCCTTTGGAATGTGGGCATCAAGGAACTGCGACAGAGCCTCACGCTTGAATGAGCCGTCTGCTGCTATATGTGAAGAAATAAGGTAATCTTTTACGAATGATGGCAAGTTTCTACCATTGAACACCTCGTAGTTTGCAGGGTTTTTGTAAACGGCTGCACTACCGAATACTTGCTTTATTTTTTCACCTATTGTACTCATAATGAATTACAAATCGAACATATCGTTTATATCTGAATTGACACCAAAGCCAACAACATTTATTGGTATTTTGTTAATACTGTTTGCTCCATCAGGTTTTACTTCAACCTCATGACGACCTTCTGTAATACCTTCAAGGACAACGGTCCATGTTGTACCACATCTATTCATCCTATACGACCTACCCTCACATGATAATATTGCACCTTTCGGCTCAGGAATAATAGTTAGAGACACCACCGGATTGGAAATCATTATATCCTCAGACGTAATTTTTACTTGATGATTGACAATATTTTTAGTCATATCCTTGTTAGACAAAAGAATAAACGGCACAAGCACTTCTTCCGGAGTGCAACCTCCATGAACCTGATGTGTAGGTACTTTTGAGAGTGAAGAGTGAGTCAAAGCAATCTTATACTTATGTCCTTCGGCTTCATTTTCATGTACCAAATAATCAGGATCAGTCATTGCTTCATCACTTGCCTTTATGTATCGTCCTTCGTGTTCAAACTTTCCATCATATTTTTTAGATGGAACTTTGCGAGACAAGCAACTCAATCCATGGTCAGATACAATAGCAATAGTACACTTTTGTTTCTTCGATATGGATAGAATATCTTGTATGATGTTTTTGACAACCTTCAATTCCTCTATAAGTGTATCAAAATACTGGTATCCATGGGAGTCATGCCCTAGTTCATCAAGTGCACCATACTTTTTTACGATGTCACCTTCAAATCGGTTATGACGAGTAGATGATGGCAGAAATGAACGAGTAATCTGAGTGCGAACCACTTTTAATCCGGAGTTCTCCTTGTCAATCAAATACATGATGTAAGACAAGAACTCCACTCCAAGACCATCAATCCAAATTACTTTATCTGGCCGGTAAAGTACATTTGAGTTGACTTCTGACAGCAAACTATGAGTATCTTCAAACTCGAAATACCACTTGTAAAAGTTGGCAGCTGTATTATTCTTAGTTTTGATAAAGTTTGAAATTTCATCCAGATATTTGTCTTCCATCTTGGAACGCTTATATGCCTTGATGTAATCAACAAGCCATTGGTTTTCTAATTTGAAGTGTGTAGGCTTGAATGGTTTGATGTAGGCAACATACTCTGGATATAAATTGCTGACGTATTCTGCCAATTTCTTATGGTTTGGATAATTAACAGACCATCCCATCAAAAGTTTCTTCTCAAAATCGAATACTCCAGTTAATAATTCTACTGCAGAGTTCAGATTACCCTGACCTTGGTATAACTCTTTGATACGGTCGAAAAGCCAGTTCTGATCTTCTTCTGTTGATGTTTTCTCAAAAAGATAGCGATTCTCCACAATGATATTTCGACGCTCTGCAGCATATTCTGAAAACTTATTGGCAGGAATGTCGTTGTAGAGTATACGGGTCATTATCATGCTTATAAGTAGATAGGGATCCTCTAATGAACTAACTGAATCGATACAAATATTGATATATGGAAACTGGTCGGAAAAAGACGTGTGTTTCACATAGTTCTTGAGCAACCAACGTTCGTAACTTGCAGAGGACTCATTAGCCCACGCACCAATTACTTCGGCAGCATCAAATTTCACCTTATTAAAGGTATTCCGAACAAATGCCTCGAAAGAAAAATGATCAAGATTTGTTTTGTTAAGATCTTTTAGTAATTGTTCCCAAAACTCATTCTCATCTTCTTCATACTCGAAAGGAAAGTGAAGTTCGAGAAATTGAATCATAAATTCGTATGCATTGGCAATACGAGTAAAGTTGAAGATATTGTCTGGCTTCGAGTATTTGTATTTTGCCGCTATAGGGGCTGACGTGCATACAATTCTCTCTTGGGGTGCTTGTTTTTTCCAAAACATCAACCATTCACGAAGTGAATTAAGTTGACATTGCACAGATTCGTTCGGAAGTACAAAATTCTTATATTTCGAGAAGAATACTTCAACAGATTGTGTTTCTGCATCATAACGCCATACGGGAGCACTTTCTTTAATTCGAGCAAAGTGATTAAGAAAGTCGGTGAAACGATTCTGTAATCCGATTAGTGGGATATAGATTCGCTTGTTTGGATTGTGAATATCCTCCAATAGCATAATCTCGTTGAAGAATCCTCTGAAGTCGTCATCGTTGTAAAAACGGGCTACCTCTGAGAATGGTGTTACAAAGGTTGACTTCGTGCATGCTTTGATTGCATCTTTCAGTGTATCTTTCGTAATCCATGTGTCATCTTCACCATCATCAATAAGATTTTCAAGGTCGAGCATATCTACACCAATATTGGTCATAAACTTAGCAAGTTCCTTAAATTCATTGAAATTGTTGAGCATGATGAATCGGACTGCATAACGTTGAGCCAGCATGTCTCGTGAGTCCTTATCTCGTTCTATCTCTTGCGTCAATTGACTAAATGACCAGAATAACTTTACTTTTTCAGATGTATCCATTAGCTATTGCAATTAACTTCCTAAATAATCTTTAATAAATTTTGAAATCTCAGGATGTTCTTCCATGATTTCAAGTACAAACATCTTCCACATAGAAGTAGGCATATTTGACTCTTTTACGAGGTTCTTGGCTTCCTTGATATCGTCAAGTGCTGGTGGCACTGGGTCTATAACAGGAATAATTCGATCTTCATTTTCGCTTGGATGTACTATATTTGAAGTTGTTTTTTTTATCTTATTAATATAGAATGACATTACGCAAGATTTTACATCCTCTTCTCTGCGAAATGCAATTTCAGATTGGAGATGAGATATTTCTTCTTCAAGTTCTTCCCACCATTCTGCTTGCAATTCAACCTCCTTAATACCGCTTATGAAGTTTACAAATCCTTCACGATAGTAATCTGCTTTTGACAAAAGCTTATATAAATCAATCTGATCATTCTTGATTTCATGATACAACTCTTTAATTTTTGACAACTGATAACTATCCTGATTGAAGAGGGCTATCAAATCTTCAATAGCTTGCTTACAATTCGGTTTCGACTTAATTTGCTTGCAGTAAAGTATAGACCACAATGGGTATTTAGCTATTTGTTTACAGAACTCAGTAATACACCATTTAGCATATGTAAGACTTTTGAGGTCAATAATGTTCACACCCTTTACCTTCTTTAGGTCGAACAAATCGCCTATTATGCAAGTTAGATTACGTTCTTCTACAGAACCGAATCGAAGCAAAAGTTTGTTGTTCGTTTCGCTTGTACCATTATCCCACATCTTCAGGAGAATCTCAATCATATCGTTGAGCTTTTCATCACCAACAGGTTGAGAGGTACTTGGATTAAAGAGATCATCCTTATGTTTGCGGAGAGCATATCCCATGATGGCATAGTTTGCAGGATTTGCAAACATGCCGTATGGAGGACGAATGAGTGGAGCCAATATGTCGCTCAAGGAGAATCGATCCACATATTTTTTCTTGGCTTTTACAATAAGAGTGTCAACCTCTTTGCAAATAGTGTTGAGCCATGAGTTTCCGTTTGATGCTGCTTCAGTCAACTCACAGGTATCATTTATCAGGTTGTTTTCGCCCTCCATAAAGATAAACCTAGTGGGACGCACGGAACCGCCAAAGCTAAGAAGTTCATCGCGGTTGCGTTTCTGTAGCATCTGCAATGAGAGAGCCTTGTAATTTTTGTTGTGAAAATATGTCAATGCCTCATTCTGGAGTGCCTTCACACTTTCCATACCTGAAGGGAAAACCTGTATACTGAACCTCTTGTTTATAACATTATATATATTACTGAAGATACCATCACTAGAGCGTTTGCCATTAAAGTACATTGAATATGTTCCACCATTCATACGATTCTTCCATTTAACAACATGTTCTTTGGCAGCGTTTTCAAATTGGCTTGCGTCATCAGTGTTGAAATGCGAACGGCTGACATTCGATTGAGCCACAGCATCAATGAATTGATTCTGAGAGGTTGGCGAGAATACTTCATTCGGAATAATAAACATAGTGTTCTCGTATTCCACAGAGAAATCTTTAATTCGATTCTCCATTATATCACGAGCTTCGTCACTTATGGAGAAAAATAGAGCAACATGCAAAAAATTAGGCTTCTCTCGAGTGTATTTGTTCAACATGCTGCGAAGTCTTGCTTCGTCTTCTTCACAAGAATATAATTGCGGTTCGCATTTGCGCATTAATCGTTCGCCTACCAGGAAGATTTTTTCAATCTCTTGTTTGCTCTTTTCGCTATATTTTAAATAATCGACAGCGTTCTTGAACTGTGATCGGACGGCATTTTTCTCTTTGGTAATCTCTGCCGGATTATAAGATGATACGGAAATTTTAAACTCGCCAAAGATGTCGCGAGCAATAATTTTGCTCTCGTCAAGCCAACTTAATATCTTATCCATACTGGCTGCACACCGGTCACCAGAGAAAATATATTTCAAGTTCTTATCGTTGGGTGCATATTTTTCAGGAGAACTCTTAAATTTAACACTGAGGGCATTCAATAGTAATATTACTTTGAATACTCTCAAAAAGTCATCACCCATTTTGCTAACCTTGCTGTTGTGGCTAGTAAAGACATTGGTGAAAGCTGCACATAAAGGCTCGTTGAGAAATTCAGAATAGAAGAAATCCCAAAGCCAATCAGCAGTAAGCATCATTTTATGGTCATAGTTATTGGGATCTTTAATAAACTGTTTAAACCCGTTGTGCTCATCATTCATGAATTTCAGTACACTTCGGTTTGCCGAACCCATAATGTTAGCCATTTTTGAACAGAGGAATGCAGTATATGGATGCAGGGGAAATAGGTTTTGAATATGATCTTTCTCCTCCATATTGTTGCTTTCGCAAAGGTAATCGTATATCGTTTTATCAATACTTTCTTTTGCCAAATGTGAAGCAAATGCAAGGTCTCGTTCTTTTCTAACATTAAAGGTGTGACGCAGAATCAAATAGGTTGAAATTTCGTCCATCTGATAGTCAACACTATCATAGCGGTCACTCATTTTAGTTATGTCCTTACCTTTTGCGTCAAGGTTTGAACTCTCTGTTCTGTGAGAAATAAGGTACAGGAACACATTGTTGTTCTGAGATTTCTCTGCTATATTTTGGAGCACATTGATACGATCACTCTTTAGTGTGTCCATAACACTAGTGAACTCATCCCAGAAGATAATCAAACCATTAGCAATACCAGTATCTTCGATGGCTTTCTCTACTTCAACAAGCCAATCACTAATGCTGTCACTTGTCAAATAGGTTTTATCTGCTGCTAGTGCCTCTTCCAAATGCATGAATACGTCGATGTCGTTTCCTTTCAGTTTGGCAATAAGTTTATCGTAATTAGGAGCTTCTGAAGCCAACTCGTCGTTGTTTTCGAGAAGTTCTGGTATACGAGAAATGTGCCCCTCTACCCACTTTATTGCTTCGTCAAAATCTGAGCGTACTATGAGGTCAGGATAGCCCGCAGCTACCAAAGCTTTCTTTGTTTCACGCTGGATAGAGAGTGAGAAACGTGGAATGTTGTATGCGCCCTCTACACCCTTCAACACAACAGGGAAGTAACGCTTCTGCTTTCTAATTGCAGTCAGCTGTGCTCTGGTCGCATCATTAGGTAAGTTCTGAATGTATGAGTCAATTTCAGCAGCATCATCACACAGAAGGTGGCGAATCACACTACTTGCATGGCTCTTGCCTGTACCGAAAGTTCCACGTATCCACATGGATCGACGTTTGCTGATTTCGGTAGAGGTAATGGCTGTAATGCTGCGTTGAAGCAGGTCACAGAATTGTTTGGTTGGGATGAAAGTGCGCCACATGTCTGGCGTTTCATCCGTCATATCATATACTGGCAGGAAGTCCTGCATCTTGATATAGTCAGAATATTTTTTAGCCATAGTCGTATTTGCTTAAAGCATCATTTTAAGTATGTCAATAGGTTCGAGGTCATCACGTAGGATAATGTTGTCCAAGCCCATGTTCAATTCAGCACGGAGTACATGGTTGCTTTCCTCCTGAAGAGAAAGAAGAAGACGCTCTAATGTATCTTTGTTGATACCGAACTGGCGGTATATTCCTTCCTTCTGATTCTCATCGTAGAACTCAGATACAGTCAGAGAGTAACGATTCTGTCGCTCAGCATAACGGAAAAGAGAGTATGCTACAGCACAGAGGGAAATGTCGTTGTGAGCATTACGAGTAATAGTTTCAACAGTCTTACCCTTTGCAGTAATCCTTCCTTGCTGGAGCTGATCGCCCAAAACAGTCTCTTCAGTAATTCCGAACATATTACATAATGCTCCTAATGGGTTCTTGAGTGTATTTGAATTAATACCTTCAAATGCTCCAATCATATATTCAAGTAGTTCCGCTTTCGTGTAAGGACGATTAAAGTTTACACAAGAAGTATAGAACTGAACTGCCTGTGAATTTAAAGATAAATTAATCCAGAGGATTTCCCAAACCTTGTTAGGGTTACGGAGATAAACACTCTGCAAAATCTTACCGATTTCTGTTATTTGTTTATCCTTCTCTGTGAGGATTTCTGCCTCTCTAAACCAATTAGTGCAAGCAGGTATCATTTTGGTTCCTAACTGTCCTCCACCTTGGAAAAACTCCACGTCGTTATCAAAGAAGCTTGAAACCCATTTTTCTTTCAAACCGAAGGTTGAATACCGATCAATTCCTGATGTTGCCATTTTTGAATTTGGTTTTGATATTGTTTCTGAAATATTTATTGAATTAGCCATAACACAGCCTCTGTCTTTGAAGTTGAGACATTTGCGGCAATGAATACATTTGTTTTTGTCAATCTTTACAATTGGCACTACGGATAGTGCTCCTATAGGGCATTCAACTTCGCAGAACTCACAATGAACGCAATATGCTGCTTTATAACAAGCTCGTTTCAGTAGAGACAACAGAATAATGTCATTACCAACATTGTGAACTACGAAAGTAGAACCATTTCCATCGTTTGTGTGGATTAATTCGAATGAATATAAATTTCCATTATACTTCAAAGTTCCCTTAGAAACCATTTCAGTTGACTCTTCCATTGTGTACTTTCCTATAGGATAGATCCACTTAAGTAAATCCTCTTTGGGTTTTGTAAGTTCGGCCTTAAAGTCTGGATTAGAAGCAACAAAATTCACTCCAGCACCTTCAACATTTGCTGTTTTTCCACCTGCACGTTTTTTCCAATTTCCAAGTTTTATATAATCCTCTCTTTCTTTTGGTTTTGTAATAGAGAGAATGTCCATTTTTGTCTGCAAATGGTCAATAAACTTGTTTATGCTTTCTGGATAAATTTTGCCAACAATTTGTTCTGACCATTCCGAAGAGAATGGGCATATCGAACAACCTACGCGTGAAACGCCATTGCGGTAAGCGTTATTCATAGGAAGATTATGAAGGAGGATATACAAGTACACCTCTGTTGTGTTCCACTCAAAAATCGGTCTAACATTTAATACGTTATTGTGTTTAACACCTACGCCTACACGCTCGTATTCTGAACGCTTTTCACTTTCTTCTGCACGTACTCCTTCAAAAGCTAAAACGTTTGGCTGTTTCCCTGTTCCATTAATCTTTTTGAGCAATCGATATAGAGGTGCTGTTTTCATAACACCACAGCACCATCGATGCATACGACTTGGAGCACCCATTTTGTCCCAATAATAGAGTACGTCTTGATGGTTCTTGGACAAATAGAAGTTCAAATCTGGGTACTTGTTTTTGTAGTACGCCTCTATTTCTTTATAATATGTCAAAGAAGGTGGAAGTTCATAACCGGTATCAGAATATATAACCAGGAGATCTTCACTTGGGATAACTCGAGTGACTAAATCAAGTACGACCTGAGAGTCTTTTCCGCCCGAAAAAGAAGAAATGAACATTTCAATCCTGCTATTGAGAATCGGAGCCTTTCCTAACTCCTCAGCCTTACTCAAAGGCATAACATCAAAACTATCGCAATCTTCTTTGATTACAACATGCTCTTCCTTTGTCTTCTTTTCAAGGTTGCTTGCCAGACGTTGGAAATCAAGGTCAGGATTCTTTTGAGAAACTTCACGGATATTCTTGTATCTGCGGTATGTTTGGTTGATGAAGTCCATTGCCTCATGTTCAATGATGAACATAGTATCTTCATTTCGTGAGCGGAGACGCTCCAGGTCAACAGGTTGCAGAATTAACGATTCGAACCCATCTTGCTGTATTACGGTTGGCGCATCAAAGACATTGCCGCCCTTCACTTCAAGAACAAACTCTCCTTTATAGAAATACCGACGTTCGCAGGCCCATAACAAAGGCTCCTCGGCATGAGGGTATATCCAACCCTTCTTATTTAGGCCGAGAAGGTCAAGTTCTTCCCAAAACACCGGACGAGGTGCCACATTCAGTGCATCCCCCTTTGATGACATTGTGAGTCGAACGCCATTATTTACTGAGTCCCAAATTACTTTGAACATATATTATAATTTTATTCAACAATTAATTGCAGATATTACGAACGATTATTATATACCTAGTTGGTGACAACGAGGTTATGAACGGAAATACTATTGAACGCAGATTATGATAGCCTGATGAACAGAAATAGCCCACTACGGCACGTAACATGTCGAAGTGAGCCATATTATGGGCAATGCCGCTGAACTTGTTGAATAGCGGATTGTCGGTATTATTGAATAATTTGGTGCTCATGGCTACGCCTCCTGATTGGCGTAGAAGGGCACTATGGATGCTTTTGCTTTGGTGTCCATAATCTGCGCTTTGTTGTGCGAAGGCTACTTATCTTCGAGTGGGGGCGGGAGGAGATCAAGTACCGAGAGGACACCAAAAAAGCGTAGGTTTCGCTTATCGGCATCCTGGGTACTTGGCCTGACCCGCACGAACTGATAAGTAGAAGCCTACGCTAAAGCGCAGACGTTCAATACTTATTCTGTTCATGCTAATCTTACAACGGCCAAGTTTTAGGATTGCCTCGA
>JAGHRY010000105.1 GCA_018066145.1 Candidatus Colimorpha merdihippi
AAATTAAACAATATTTATTTATGTCTTTCATGAAGGGTTGCACTGGGGCGGCATCCGAAGTGTGGCATCGGTTTGCACCGCCAGGCAATCCTGCCAATTTGGTCTGTAAAGATACGCTTTTTTTTGCTGTATAATAATCTTTTTTCACCAAATTTGTTATAGAGGATGGTATTGATTATCAACTATATATGTAAAACATAATTATTTTCAAACCATAGGTTTCCGAAATGATTTTCCCTAAACTGGTGGCGCTCCGCCGGTGAATTGATGCATGAGCCGTAGGGCGTGGCTGCTTGCAGTAGCCACGCTGCACAGGGCATTTTGCCCCTGTAAGTTCGCTGTAGCTCTGGGGTAGCTCCGGGGTAGCTCCGACCGCTAGTCGGACTTACCTCGGAGCTACCTCGGAGCTACTTCGGACCAGCAGCGTAGCTACCGCGGCTCCAGAGGGCTTTATTCTCGATTTTTCATCCTTTTTTTCATCCGCCAGACATTGGATAGTGTTAATTTTTCGCCTTGTGCCACACGATTCATTCTTTGCTTCGAATAAGGCAGATGTATTCTTCGAAACAGCCCTTCGCCGCTGCAAGGAAACTCCTTTTTGGGGGAGGTTGCCATCGACGAATTCTTAGTTGGATGCTTGGTTGAGGATATATGGCATTGGGCTGAACAGGTTTGAGGTGTTTTCCGCGGTGGCGATGCCTTTATGGATAGGTTTTTTTAAAAAATTATATTTTTTTGAAGCGGTATGAAAAAAATGTGTATATTTGCAAGTTGTAATCAGTACAAATTTTTGATATATTCTGTTGAGTAATAATAAGTAATAATAAATAATGATATGATCGAAGCCCAAAAAAAGCTAGTAGAAAAAGGAATTCATCTGTCGCAACAGCGAATTGCTATCATGGATTACCTGCTCAAGCACAAGACCCATCCTACGGCAGAGGATATTTATAGAGACCTTTCCCCTTCGATGCCTTCGCTGTCGCGCACCACGGTGTATAACACGCTGAAACTGTTTTCGGATCACGAGGCAGTGCTGGTGCTGAATATCGACGATCGCAATGCCCGTTTTGATGGCTACACCCACCATCATGCACATTTTATGTGTTCCAATTGCGAGCAGCTGTATGATGTGCCTATCCCGGATCACCAGGTGGCCATTGCCCGCGCCAATCCCGGCCTTGACGGCTTTAGGGTGCGCTCGGTGCAGATCGACTATCACGGCCTCTGCCCCCGCTGCTGTGCCGAAGAGGTGACGTTGAAATAATAGCGAACGTTTCAGTCGGTGGGAGGCCACTTGATATTGAATAAAACATCAATTAAAATAATAAAAAAAACTATCAAAAAGTTATGAGTAAGAAATTTATATGCCCCGTTTGCGGCCATGTTGAAGAAGCTGATGTAATGCCCGAAAAATGCCCTCTTTGCGGAAAGCCGATGCAGGAAATGAAAGAAGAGAACCTCACTTGGGCTGCCGAACATGTGGTAGGTGTGGCTCAGGGCGCTCCTGAAGATATTATTAATGATCTCCGTGCCAATTTCAATGGCGAATGCTGCGAGGTAGGCATGTATCTGGCCATGGCCCGTGTGGCTCATCGCGAAGGCTATCCCGAGATTGGCCTTTACTGGGAAAAAGCCGCCTATGAAGAGGCTGAGCATGCTGCTAAGTTTGCCGAGCTTCTGGGCGAGGTGGTTACCGACAGCACCGCCAAGAACCTCAAAATGCGTATCGAGGCTGAAAACGGCGCTACCATGGGCAAGACCGACCTGGCTAAGCGCGCCAAGGCTTTGAACCTTGATGCTATCCACGACACCGTGCATGAGATGGCTCGCGACGAGGCTCGCCATGGCCGTGCTTTCGAAGGCCTTTACAAGCGCTATTTCGAAAACAAATAATCATTCCCTTTTAGGGATTCGGAGTGCTCTTCGGCCTTGGTCGGAGGGCACTTTTTACGGTTGATATTATTAATTGGAGATGGTAAGAATCAATAGAATAGTCGTATTGCTGGCGGTGGCGCTAGGCATGAGCCTGCCGCTGGCGGCACAGCAGTTGCGGGTTGATTGTGCCAAGCGGGTGTACGCTTTGCCGGGCCGGCCTTTTATGCAAAAATTCAAGGTGTATCCTTTGCAAGCCTCGGTGGAGGCAAAAGGACTTCCGGAAGGGTTGCGCTGGAATGAGGAGCGACGGCTGATTGAAGGGTCGGTTGCCAGCGAGGGGTCGTATGCTTATTATGTGTGTTCGCAATGGGGCGATTCGGCCAGGTGCGACACGATAAGCCTGTTGGTGTCGGGCAGTTTGCCCCAGCCCACCCCTTTTATGGGACTGCTCACATGGAACATATTCGAGAAAGAGATTTCGGATGCCCGTATGCGCCAGCTGGCTGATGCCATGGCCGATTTGGGGCTGGCAAAGGCGGGATACCGTTATCTGTGTTTGGACGACTGCTGGGCAGCGCCGGACCGAAATGCCGACGGCCGTTTGATGTACGATGCGGCCAAGTTCCCTGAGGGGTTGAATGCATTGGCAAATTATATCCACAAGCGGGGGCTCTGTTTCGGCGTATACAGCGATGCGGGGAGCCGTACCTGTTCGGGCCACCAGCCCGGCAGTTTGGGCTCAGAAATGCAAGACGCACAAAGTTTTGCGGAATGGGGTTTTGATTTGCTGAAGTATGACTACTGCAATAATCCCGGTACCGAACGCGAAGATGCTGTTGCTTCTTATTCGGCAATGGGGCAGGCCCTTGGAAAATACGCCAAGCCCGGCTTTATATATTATTTGTGCGAATGGGGCAACAGGCAGCCATGGCTGTGGGGCGCCGAAACAGGGGGCACCTGCTGGCGGTCGACACCCGATACGCGTGATTGCTGGGAGAATCCCACCTATAAAGGGGGATTGTATGATAACATTCTGGCAATGAAAGACCTGTGGCCGTACTGCGGGGTGAACCGTTTTAACGATGCCGACATGATGATGTGCGGATTGCACGGTAGCGGCAAAAGCTCCAATGCCGGCACCGATGGCAAGGGTATGACTTTTCGCGAAAGCCAAACCCAAATGATACTGTGGTGTATGTGGAGCAGCCCGCTTACGCTTTGTTTCGACATCACCACGCTGTATGATGGGCGCAGCCGATGCGGTTCGGGTGTGAGGAATCCCTACTATGAAGACGACCTGGCGCTGATAACCAATCCGGAATTGATAGCCATAGACCAGGACCCGCTGGGCATGGCAGCCGAACCGGTGGTGTTCGACTCTTCGCAGCTGGTTTTGATGAAGGACTTGTCGGATGGAGGGTTTGCCGTATCGATTACCAATCTGCAGGAGGGAAACCAGGAGATGAAGCTCCCCTTATCGATACTGCCAGCCATGCAGCCGGGGGTTCGCTACCGGTGCGTTGATTTGCTTTCGGGCGACGAGGATTTGGGTGTGGAAAAGAGTCGCGATACCTTTGTGGCAGACTTGCCCTCCCATGCCACGCTGGTTTGGCGATTCTGGAAGATGTAGCACCCAAAAAACTCAAAAAATAAAAAAAATTTGTGTATATCAGAAAATAGTTGTAATTTTGCAAAACGTTTTCGAATGTGTGATACATTGATTACGTGCAATGAATCAAGAAGTTAAATAATAAAAATAATTGTGTCATGGGTATCAATGCTAACAAAAAAGTAAAGAGAAGAAAGGTTAGAATCAACGGAAATAAGAACTCCACCAACAACTGGGGTATCACCGCCGCTGGTTGGAACGCTGTTCACAAAGCCGTTATCAATGCTGAATAATTCGGCATCTTTGCTTAGATGATTTGAAATAAGGCCTCGATTTTTGAGGCCTTTTTTCTATTAGGTGATTTGCTGAATATTGCTGAAAAAGTCGGTATTGTGCAGTTGACTTTTGCAAAGGTGGGATTTTTAGTGATTACCTTTAGGTAACATCTAAAAATTGATTTCTAATGATTTTAAGGCTTATTTTGAGCAGATTGCTGTGCAGAACGAAGGAACGTAGCGGGCTACGTGACTGAGTGATAAACAGCAAGATGCCAAAAAAAGTCCAAAATCATAGAAAAGTGGATTTCTTATTATCTCTTTCAAATCGTTGAATTTTTAGATGTTACCTTTATACAATATTTGTGCATTTGCTGCGTTACTTTG
>JAGHRY010000232.1 GCA_018066145.1 Candidatus Colimorpha merdihippi
TCTCTATGCTCAAACAAAAATCCCTTTTAACGCTTTTCTGCCACTTTTTCTTAACGCCTTCTCCCGCAAGGCCACGGGGCAGTAGCCGTTAATCAGTGAAGAATGTTTCCATTTGATTGAAAGGCTCTTATTATGGGGCGTTGCCCCTATGACCCTATTTCATTTCTTTCTCTTGAAAGAAAGAAACGAAACAAAGAAAGTTCAAGGCTGTGCGTCGCTGGCTAAAAATCAACTGCGTGGGACTAAAGCGCTTAAACTCGCACGCCCCTCCTGATTCATAGGGGGGGCTCACTGTTACAGGGGAACTTCAATAATTTTAGGCATCCCTCATTTATGCTCAGACAAAAGCGCTTCTTAACGCCCCACACAGCTGATTTTCTTAACGCCCTCTCCGCAATGCCAAAGGCTGCCGCACCACATTTGCCGCGAGGTGTTTTTTATTTCGGCCTCGTCAATTTGCTGGCTCCCGCCCTGTGGCCTTGCGGGAGAAGGCGTTAAGAAAAAGTGGCAGAAAAGCGTTAAAAAGGGATTTTTGTTTGAGCAGAGAAAAGGGAGAACCTTAAAACAGGAGTTTCCCAAAATAAATGAGGGATTCGTAACAAAACAGGGCAGCCGTGCGAGTTTAAATCACTTTAGCTTTTCTGTCGCTTTTTTAGCCTTTGTACGCACAGCCTTGATTTTCTTTTTGTTTCGTTTTTCTTGTATCAAGACAAGAAAAATGAAATAGGGTCATAGGGGCAACGCCCCTAAAACGAAAAGATACGATGGAACGATTATGCGATTAAATGATTAATGATTAGCGGCTCCGCCCCCACAATTCACAATTCACTAAATGGCGGCTTCCGCCCTGTGGCCTTGCGGGAGAAGGCGTTAAGAAAAAGCGACAGAAAAGCGTTAAGAAGGGATTTCTGTTTGAGCAGGGATTGGGGAGTTCCCTTGATAAAGGAGTTCCCCCAATAAATGCGGGATTCCTATAAAAACAGGGCAACCGTGCGAGTTTAAATCACTTTAGCTTTTCTGTCGCTTTTTTAGCCTTCGTACGCACAGCCTTGATTTTCTTTCTAAGGACCATTTTGCTATTCCAAGACTTGGGAAGTCTTGGGCAAAATGCTCGAAGCCTCACTGGGGCTTCTCGCTTGTATCAAGACAAGAAAAACGAAATAGGGTCATAGGGGCAACGCCCCTAAAACGAAAAGATACGATGATACGATACGATTCCCCAAAAATCTGTATCGCCCCTATACACTTCCTTTACCCGAAAATATCCTCTGCACGCTGCACCTGCTGCGTCAGGCGGGTAGATCGGTCGTAGAAATCCACATAGGCCTGTATCCCTTCTCGCATCTCTGCGGGTCGCGAGGGGTCTTCCAGCCACTGGCGGCATAGGTCGAAAAGCAGGTAGTTTCCTATCACTATGCACTTGGTCCTAGCCCGCGTGATGGCCACATTCAGCCGGTTCGGACTGAAGAAGAAGTCCATGCGCCGCTCCACCGACTCGGGGTTCGAGTTAGCCAGCGTGTATATGATATATTCCTTCTCTTGTCCCTGCATGCGGTCCACGGTATCCACAAATAGCAGTTTCTCCAGCGGACTGTCTTTCTTGAACACCCAGCGGCTCAGGTACAGCTTCACCTCGCGCACCTGGGCGCGGTACGGGGTCACCACCGCTATCTCCTGCGGCTTCACCTTGTTGAGCATCAGCTGCAGTATCAGACGTGCCGTCAGCTCGGCCTCGTAGGGCGACCGCCCCTGGGCGTCGAATTCCTCGTGCAGGTACAGCAGCTCGTTCGACGCATGCTGTATCAGCTCTGCCACCTCGGGGTAGGCCTCGCTCATGTAGCGCTCCTGCATCTGGTAGTGTACAAAGGGCATCTCCACCGGGGCGCAGCTCACCAGCTCGTTGTGGTAAAACAGCTCGTTGGGAATCCTTATCAGGTTCTCGTTCAGTCGGTACGATTCCCTCAGCAGCGAACACTCCCCGGGATAGCGTTTCACCATGTGCTGGAAAATGCTGTGCTCCAGCATCCAGTTGTCGGTGTCGCGGGGAATGATGGGGTCCAGCTGTTTGTGGTCGCCCACAAACACCACCCTGTCGCTATGGGCCATCACCGTCACCGCCTGCGGAATGCTCAGTTGCGACGATTCGTCCACCACGGCGTAGTCGAAATCCCATCCCGCCAGTCCGTTGGCCAGGGCGTAGGGGGTAGCCCCTATCACTATGCCTTCTTTGCTCAGCGTGCTGGTGCGCAGGTAGGTGTTATAGGGCAGCCTAGTCTTGCGGGTCACGGCGGCGTCGGCATCCAGCTCGGCGGCCTGTGGGGCTTTCCCTAGTTTCACCACCTTGCTGTCGTCGTTCACCACGCGGGCTACGGCATTCAGGCAGTTGTTGATGGCGGTATGTGTGGGGCCTGTCACCAGCACCTTGCACCCCGCCGCTATCAGGTGTCGGCAGATATGGCCTATGGTGAAAGTCTTGCCGGTCCCCGGAGGCCCCTGTATCAGGTGGAACGGTTCGCATCCCACCGCCCGGGCAATGGCCTCCTGCTGCGAGGGGTTGGGCTGGCGCCCTGTCATCGGTGCCGCTATGGAGGCGGGGGCCGACTGCTGCGGCGATCTTCCCTCTAGCACCTCGGCTATGGCGGCAGCCTTGTCGGGGTGGCTGTTGAGGAAATCCCAAGTCGAGAGCAGCAGCTTATAGGTGATGTCGGTCGGACGGTCGTCCACAGTCCAGTTGTTCTCGGGGGCGCTGTCGGGGTCTATAAAACACACCTTGCGGTCGAAATCGCTAGGTGCCAGCACCATCCTGTCGGGCGCATCCACCATCACCTCCAGCGGGAAACAGTAGCTGCCGTGCTTCAGAAACACCATCGACGACTCGCGGAATTTCGAGTAATTCTCGCGGCAGCTCACATAAGCGTATTTAATATAGCGCATGCCGTCGGGCAGCGGCGCACAGTAGGGGTCGGGCTCGCCGTTGTAAAACTCAAACCGCACCGACACATTCAGCAGCGAGTAGCCCCGGGCCTCCCGCTCGTCCAGCGAAGCCTTCGACAGCTCCTCGTTCTCTTCCTGCTGCCGTTGCAGCTGTATCTCCAAAGCCTCTTTATAACAGTCTAAAAATTCCATAGTATCACAATTTTCCCTTCGTTATCTCGCAGAGTATTTCCTGCACCTCTTTCTTGCGGTAGTTCTGCAGGGGCACCAGGTAGTAGCGGTCGTAATCGGGGTGCAGCACCACCAGCACCATAGCCGACAGCCGCATGCCGTACCGTTCCTCCAGAATATAGCGGTAGAAACTCTGCTGCAGCTCGTATTTGTAGTAGCTCGAAGCGTCCAGGTGGCTCACTATCGACAGCCCCCTGCCGTGGCCGAATTTGCGGGGGTGGCCGTCGATAATCAGGTGCTTGCTGCGCTTCCAGTCTACCATGATATACGACCCGTCCTTCTTGCGAAACAGGGCGTCGGCGGTGCCTGCTATGCGGTATTCGTCCAGGAATATCTGCTTCTCGGCGTCGGCAAAAGCCACCTTCCCTTCGATGTTGTCGTGGTAGAAATCCATAAACATGGCAAACTCCTTGCTGTCGTCGTGCACCTCCAAATCCTTTTTCAAAAAATGCTCTATGTTGGCGTGCATATCGGTGCCTCGGTTGGAGGCATCGGCCCTCAGCTCTTCAAACTCTGCCATCACTTCGGCCTCCGAGCGGTTTTCTCTGCGGGCTTTCTGCTCCACATACTGTTCGGTGTCGAAGGGGAAGAAACGGCCTATGGCGGTAGTCACCGACTCGTAGTCGGCGGCGCCGGTGGCGTTGCCCACGGGGTAGTAGGTGTGGCTCTCTTCGTCAAACACCATACCCTCGGCTCCTTCGGCTCCGGGGCGCAGTCGGGTGCGTTGCAGCCGCTCTTCTATGGGGTCGGGAGCGCTGGGATCATCCATCACCAGCTGCAGGGGAGCCTCCTCGCCAAAGGTGTCAATTCCCAGATACCGCTCGCGGTAGTGTTCGCGCTCCCAGCGGTAAGCCTGGGTCTCGGTCCAGGGCTCCTCCTCGTAGGCAAATTCGGGCAGGGTGCTGTTCCCTTTGCGCAGCAGGGCCAGCAGCTGCCGCAGGTATTCTATGCACTCCTGGGGGTGTCGGTGGATCTGCTGTTCTGTCAAATGCACCACCACCCATCCGCTCTCCACAAAAAAGCGGTCACGAGTACTGTCGGCGCCGGCCGAGTGGCGGGGCAGGCGGCTGTAGCCGTCGTAGGGCTCGTCTATCTCCAAGTCTATATACAAGGCTGTGGCGGCATCATGCAGTATAATGTCGGGCTCGTAAGGCAGCTGGCATAGCGGCACCCGCAGGTGTCGGTCGGTCATCACCTCCACCCCCAGGTCGGCATGCTGAAGCCTGCTGGCGAAAGCCTGTTCCAGAAAACCGCGCACATTCGAGCGTCCCGCAGCAGGCTCTTTCACCCACGGCTGCGGTGCCTTGGGCATCAGCACCCGAGGGTATTTCGTCGGGGCTGCCAGCGGCAGCACATGGTATTGCCCCTGTCGCAACCCCTCCCCAGCACCTCTTACGTTGTCATTCATAGTCGTTTGCTGTTTCTCATTCATGCTGCAAAGATACGAAAAATATTGATATAATACTCTTTTTTGTGTATTTTGCTACGAAAGGACGAGGGGACGAAAAAACGAAAACGAAAGACGAAAGACGAAACGAAGAAACGAAGAAACGAAGGGACGAAGGGACGAAGGGACGAAAGACGTAAAAACGAAGGACGAAAGGCGAAGAAACGAAGAAACGAAGGACGAAAAAACGAAGAAACGAAGAAACGAAAGACGAAAAAAACGAAGAACGAACATCGAAAGATACGATGATACGATGACACTAGTGTCTCTTAATTATTGTTAAATTATTTTTTAATACATTCATGCACAATTTTTTCGGTCAAATAATATA
>JAGHRY010000210.1 GCA_018066145.1 Candidatus Colimorpha merdihippi
GAGATAATAAGAAATCCATTTTTCTATGATTTTGGACTTCTTTGGGCATCTTGCTGTTTATCTTTTTGTTCTCCGCTTCGCTATCGTAAAGTCCACTGGACTTTCCTTCACATAGCCCGCTACGTTCCTTCGTTAGCTCCACGATGGTCGCTGGCCTTCAGCTCTGCACAGCAATCTGCTCAAAATAAGCCTTAAAATCATTAGAAATCAATTTTTAGATGTTACCTTGAATTAATTCCGCCAACATTTAGTATATTTTGTGTTGCATGTTCAAGTACTCATCGAACAGCTGCAAGCACTCCGCGCGGTCTAGTTCGGTAAGGTAATCGCCCAATTTATCCCTTCCGGCAAAAAGGCCGTCAAACTTGTCGTCCCTGAAGCCAATCCGGCCGTTGTCGGCTATCGTACAGCCGTAATACACCTTGCTGATGTTGGCCCACAGGGTGGCGCACAAACACATTTGGCAGGGTTCTCCCGTGGTGTATAAATCGCATCCCGACAAGTCGTAGGTACCCAGCCGGGCGCTGGCATCGCGTATGGCTTCCATTTCTCCATGGCAGGTGGGGTCGTTGTTTTTCAACACCCTGTTATGTCCTCGTCCTACCACCTTTCCATCCTTCACAATCACCGAGCCGAAAGGGCCGCCATGCCCTTGGCTTATTCCTTCACGGGCTTCTTCAACAGCCATCTGCATATACTTGTTCATCTGAAACGTTTTTCTAATTTGACATTTTTTGTTTGTTATTAAACGTAATTCGGCCACAAATATTTCATCCATTGTCAAAAAAGCATTCCCTATTGTGCCAGGGGGCAGCTTTCCCTACATTTGCAAATACGGTCGGCAATGCTATTCCATGCACTATTTGCGAAAAAATATGTATCTTTGCACATCCAATCGCCCCTTTTGGCCCATGGTGCCAACAATGGCGCAAATCAATGATTACAACACTTGTACTATGGATAATATACTGATAGTAGGAGCCACCGAAAACAACCTGAAACAGGTCTCTTTAGAGATTCCCAAAGGCAAAATCACCGTTTTTACAGGAGTTTCTGGATCCGGCAAGAGTTCGCTCTGCCTCGATACCATCGCTGCCGAAAGCAGGCGCGAGCTTAACGAGACTTTCCCCAGCTTCGTCCAGCAGTATCTGCCCAAGTACGGCCGGCCCAAGGTGGAGCAGATTCGCCACCTTCCCGTCACCATCGTTATCGACCAAAAGAAACCCGCCAGCAACAGCCGCTCCACCGTGGGCACCTACACCGATATCCTGCCATTGCTGCGACTGCTGTTTTCGCGCTGCGGCTCCCCATTCGTAGGGTACAGCGACTCGTTTTCGTTCAACCACCCTTCGGGCAGCTGCCCTCGTTGCGATGGCTTGGGCGAGGTGACCGACCTCGATATCCACAAGCTTGTGGACTTCGACAAATGCCTCAACGATGAGGATGTGATCCATTTCCCCACCTTCACCACGGGCGCATGGCGATGGAAGCGCTACGCCTACAGCGGACTCTTCGACCTCAACAAGAAGATTCGCGACTATAGCGATGAGGAGATGCAGCTCCTCCTCTACTCCCCGCAAATCAAACTCAAGAATCCCCCTAGCAACTGGCCCAAGTCTGCCAAGTTCGAGGGGCTCTACCCCCGCATGTACCGCAGCATCATCACCACCAAGGAGGGCAAACGCCAACAGAAGGTGCTCGACACCATGGTGTGCACCACCGTCTGCCCCGAGTGCCACGGCACCCGCCTCAACGAGCGTGTGCGCAGCTGCAAAATCAATGGCAAGAATCTGGCCGACGTGGTGGATATGCCCATCAGCCAGGCTTTGCTGTTTGTTCAATCCATCTCGCACCCATTGGCAGTCGACCTTCAGGACGAGATTGGCAAACGCCTCCAGGCGCTATGCGATATCGGCCTCGGCTACCTCTCGCTGAGCCGCGGCACAGGCACCCTCAGCGGCGGCGAAGCCCAGCGCATCAAGATAGCCAAGTACATCAACTCTGCCCTTACCGACATGGCTTACGTCCTTGATGAGCCCAGCGTGGGGCTCCACCCCAAAGATATCAGCCGCCTGAAGAAGTCGCTGCTCCACCTGCGCGACCACGGCAACACCATCCTAATTGTCGAACACCATCGCGAGATTATCGCCATGGCCGACCATATTGTGGATATGGGACCCGGCGCTGGCGAGCATGGCGGCACCATTGTCTATCAAGGTTCTTTCAAAGGCCTCTGCCAAGCCGACACCACCACCGGGCGCATGCTGCGCGACAGCACATCGCTGAAGGCAAATCCGCGCAAGCCCACCGGATGGCTGGCCGTCGAGCACGCCCGCCTGCACAATTTGAAGGACCTGTCTTTCAAGATTCCGCAAGGGGTGATGACCGTTGTGGCCGGCGTTGCCGGCTCAGGCAAAAGCTCGCTCATGGAGCATTTCATGCAGCACAGCTCCAACGGCACCATCTTTATCGGCCAAAAGGACATCGGCATCAATCTCCGCAGCACCCCTGCCACCTATCTCGACATTGCCGACACCATCCGCAAACTCTTTTCCAAGGAGGGCGTATGCCACAATCCGCAATACAAGAGCATTCGCCCCAGCATACAGCAGTTCTCGTTCAACAGCCAAGGAGCCTGCCCTGCCTGCAACGGCAAAGGTATCATTGTCAGCGATATGGCATTTATGGAAAGTATCGAAACCCTATGCGACCAATGCCACGGCAGCCGCTACAACCCCCAGGCCCTGGCCTACCGCTATCGCGGCTGCACCATTGCCGAGGTGATGGATCTTACCGTGGAACAAGCCATCCGATTCTTCCAAGGGCAGCCCTTCCTTGCCCAGCTGCGCATGCTGGAAAAAGTAGGTCTCGGCTATCTGCATCTCAACCAGACTATGAGCACCCTCAGCGGCGGCGAATTGCAGCGGGTAAAGCTGGCCGACCACCTGTACCGCACCGCCATCCGGGTTGCCGACGGGAGCGCCCGCCTATCCTCTGGCCACACCTATATCATCGACGAGCCTACCGACGGCCTCCACCTCGACGATGTGCGCCGACTGCTGCTGCTTTTCAATGAAATGGTCGATGCCGGCAACACCCTCATTCTCATTGAGCACAGCCTCGACGTGATGAAACAGGCCGACTACCTTGTCGAACTGGGCCCCGGCGGCGGCGAATCCGGCGGCCAACTCCTTTTCTGCGGCCATCCTCGAGACATCCTCAAAGCCAAACAATCTGTAACTTCAGAGTATTTACAAGCAAGATAGTTGGCCCTGAGTGTCGTTACCAGAAATACCCCTATTACCTCTTCGACCACAACACGTTGCCCGACGTATCCCGGGTATCCCTACGTGGCGAGGAACTGGGCCGCAAACTAGCACAAGACAACAGCCATCACCTTGCCCGCTGCATGCGGCGTGATATTGGTGAACAGTGAACTATGATTGGTGAATTGCTACTGGGTGGGCTACAGTGAGAACAGGTCCCGCCGCCATTTTTCATGAAAGCAATGCCGCCGCAGCCACTGCAGTGACACCCGGATGCAACTCTCTCGAACGAGGATCATTAGACACCACATACGAATGAAGCAATGGCCTATCTAAGAATTCCTCCAAACCGCGCAGATGTCGGGCATCAGTAGGTTGCACATGCTGTGTTTGCTTTATTTCAAAAGCCAGATACCCTTCCGGCAATTCTACCAACAAATCTACCTCACGGCCATCATGTGTGCGCAGATGATGAAACTTGGCCGAAGACAACACATTCTTTGCCTGTTTATACATCTCCGTCACCACAAAACTCTCAAATTCAGATCCCGACATGCCTCCACGTTTTTGCAACACTGCCTGCAGCACCCCATAGTCCATCATGTGCACTTTGGGAGCTTTCGATATCCGTTTCTCTTCATTGCGATCCCATGCCGGCAGCACCAACGCCTGATAGCTAATAACCAAATACTGCAAATAGCGCTGCACTGTCTTTGCCGACACGCCGGCATCGCGACTCAACGTGGCCAGACTATACGTCTGACCGGCTTGGGCAGCCACGGCACGCTGCAACTTGGCGTATGGCTCCAAGTCTCTAAAATTGGCCAAATCACGCACATCGCGCTCAAAATAGGTACGCACATAGTTGTTGAGCCAGAGATAACGATCCTCATCGGTCATTTGCTCATCCACCAAAGCCGGATAGCCGCCAAAACGGGTCAGATAATCCCACGCTTGCTGTATCTCAGCCATCCTAGGGTCTAGCACAAACGAGGGCAGGAATGTCACCCCCTCTTTGGGGTTGGCCAACAACTGCTGAAAGCGACTCAGCCCACAAGCATCATTCCACCCATGAGTCAATAATTCCGGCAATGTCAACGGAAACATTTCAACAATCACGCACCGGCCGGCCAAACTCTCACGCACCCTCTCCAGCAATAAAAACTGCGAAGATCCCAACAACATATAACGCACATCAGCATAACTGTCGTATGCAGCTTTAATGCTCTCTACGAGCCGTGGAGACTTCTGCACCTCATCCAACGCTGCCTGCGGATAAAGCTGATGCCATTGCTGAGCAGTCAGACCCAAATAGGCATCTCTGCCCACCGGATCCTCTATTGACAAATATTGGTATTCTTTCATAGCCGAACGCACCAAAGTTGTCTTTCCAACTTGTCGCGCACCCGAAAGCACCACGATTCTGCCCAATTTAGAATCAGCTATATCTTTCACCTTATCAACTATTTGCCGATATTTCCCCATAATTATTACCGTATTTTTCGCACTGCAAATATACGAATAAAAATTGATTAACTCCCATTTTTGGCGTAAAATCAGGACTCAAAGTCCTATTTTTGGCGTAAAATCAAGACTCATACTCCCGTTTTTGGCGTAAAATCGAAACTTTATATGAATAAATGAATTAAAGACAAAAAGTGGCTGCCGGGCAATATTCTTTATTTTTTCATTCCTAATTTTTAAATGCAAAAACTACATTCCACAAAAAAAGGGTGGAATAATTTTGACATCCCCCCCAAAAAATATCAATCCGCCATGTACCCAGATAAGCGTCTTAATCCTTGTTTTAGTGGGATATGGTCTTGGAGATGAAAAAACCATTTGATTTACAATACTATCTTGAGTCTTAATCCTTGTTTTAGTGGGATATGGTCTTGGAGGCAAGCGAGTCCAGTACCATACTAAATTTTATAATATGTCTTAATCCTTGTTTTAGTGGGATATGGCCTTGGAGTCGTAACGCCAAGATCCCCTCAATCTCGGTGGTGCTGTCTTAATCCTTGTTTTAGTGGGATATGGTCTTGGAGGCGCAACCGTGAGCGTTATAGATCTTTCATTGAGGTCTTAATCCTTGTTTTAGTGGGATATGGTCTTGGAGGCGTGCCGTTGCTAGCCACGTTGGTTACATGGTGTCTTAATCCTTGTTTTAGTGGGATATGGTCTTGGAGTATGAACACCCCGATACGCAGCAAGCCAAAAAAGAGTCTTAATCCTTGTTTTAGTGGGATATGGTCTTGGAGGCAGACGAAGATCATAAATGGCAACAGCGTTGGGAGTCTTAATCCTTGTTTTAGTGGGATATGGTCTTGGAGGAGACTCTCAACATTTTCAACAACGATTAACGTCTTAATCCTTGTTTTAGTGGGATATGGTCTTGGAGTGCGTTGCGTGCCATTTCGCATTGTTGCCAGTGGTCTTAATCCTTGTTTTAGTGGGATATGGTCTTGGAGATATATCATGAAAGTAGAAGTTATCACTAATGGTCTTAATCCTTGTTTTAGTGGGATATGGTCTTGGAGTGAATTAACAGAAGCCCTGGTAAACAGTGGCATGTCTTAATCCTTGTTTTAGTGGGATATGGTCTTGGAGACTTGAGAAGAAGTCTGAAGCTTACAGCAAGTCCGAGTCTTAATCCTTGTTTTAGTGGGATATGGTCTTGGAGAGATTCCCAGCATCGCTGTGGTCCTCACGTTTAAGTCTTAATCCTTGTTTTAGTGGGATATGGTCTTGGAGAAAAAAGTAAATGTTATGCTAATAATAAGTCTTAATCCTTGTTTTAGTGGGATATGGTCTTGGAGTACTTTGGGCGGTTACACTACCCAAACTGGGTCTTAATCCTTGTTTTAGTGGGATATGGTCTTGGAGGTGTTGGCGGCGAATTGCGCCCAATTGAGTTTTTGTCTTAATCCTTGTTTTAGTGGGATATGGTCTTGGAGTCTCCGACACCACCGCTGAGGGCAAACTCCTCAAAAGTCTTAATCCTTGTTTTAGTGGGATATGGTCTTGGAGT
Source organism: Candidatus Colimorpha merdihippi (assembly GCA_018066145.1). GTDB lineage: Bacteria > Bacteroidota > Bacteroidia > Bacteroidales > P3 > Colimorpha > Colimorpha merdihippi. Next base: position 6,298 of record JAGHRY010000210.1, read on the forward strand.
CCTAGTCGACGGAATGTGGAAGAAAGAGTCATATGTCTTAATCCTTGTTTTAGTGGGATATGGTCTTGGAGAACGAAAGATGATGTAATTGAAACGGCAATCAGTCTTAATCCTTGTTTTAGTGGGATATGGTCTTGGAGTCGTAGCCAGTGCTACAGAGGTCACAGATGCCCTGTGTCTTAATCCTTGTTTTAGAGGGATATGGTCTTGGAGATGTGGTGCAAATATTGCTACAATTTTTTGACGTCTTAATCCTTGTTTTAGTGGGATATGGTCTTGGAGGTGTGAGATTGTAATCTACGCAAAAGGTGTCGGTCTTAATCCTTGTTTTAGTGGGATATGGTCTTGGAGTATACAAAAGTCCGCAACGAGCGTATCGCAGTCTTAATCCTTGTTTTAGTGGGATATGGTCTTGGAGTTGGCGAGGTTTTGGACGTTGACAAGATTGGCAGTCTTAATCCTTGTTTTAGTGGGATATGGTCTTGGAGACAATCCGAGTTTGAACAGGAGGTCCTTCGCAGTCTTAATCCTTGTTTTAGTGGGATATGGTCTTGGAGATTGACCCTGAGTACAAAAATCGGATATATCGTCTTAATCCTTGTTTTAGTGAGATATGGTCTTGGAGGGCAATCGCAAACAAAAATTAATTATCAATGATTTACACCATGAACATTGATAAAACAACCCATTTTTAGTTCGACATTTGATACTTTTTAACATTTAAGTTGATCTGTTAATTAAGGTGAATCATTGGCTAATACCCTCCGAATTCTCCAAGATTTATAGGGATGATAATTCACAAGATGTCAAAGTCCTCTTGCGTTTCTTTCGATTTGCAAAGATACGCTTATTTTTTCAAATAAAACACCTTTATGTATTAAAAGAATAGCGTGTTTTTGGATTTGATTATCACGTCAAGGGCTATATCTTGACCAATAATTTTCATCGACCGGAGATAATCTGTTGATATTGGCACGATTAATATGCTGTCGTGATTATCGTAACAGGCTTGCACTTCAGCAAGGTCGGATTTTATCTGCTCGAATATTGCAACTGGCTGGTCGGCCAAAAAAATAGATTTTTGCACTCGGATACATCCTTTTTTCTGAAGATATCGTACTACTATGCGACGCACTCTGAATGGTTTTTATGCCTTCAGCAGGAATACGTTGTCGTCCTTCGGAATTGACGATTACGAAGCCTTCAGTATCGCGGCTGAGCGTTGTACCAAAAGTATTGAGAATTAGTTCCATATTAGTATCTTCTGTATGATTCTAAATAAATGTCATCCACCACATGCAGGCGCTCTTTGGCTCGTGTGATGGCAGTGTAGACCCACTGGTAGCTCGATTTGGCGGGGTTAAGCATAATGTTGCGCGGCATGTTGACGAAGACTTCGGCCCATTCGCCGCCTTGAGACTTATGGCAGGTAATGGCATAGCCAAAAGTACAGCGGAGGGCATTGAGGTAGGGGTCGGTCATCATGGCCAGGATGAACTGCTGGTGATTCTGCTTGGGATAAATACCCATTTTTCGCATCCTCAGAACAAAATCAACAAACAATGCCTTTTGCTGCTCTCCATCGAGGTTTAGCTTACCGCTATGCAGCAATTCTTCAATAATGAAAGTGGTGTGGCTGTTTTTGTTACCAAGGTCTTCAACTACCACTTTTCGGAAAGTAAGGTTGGCACGATGTTGGGTTTCGTGCGTGATTTGTTTGACTACCACAAGGTCACCATTGAAGAGGTTAAGGGGGGTATTGTTTTGGATGACCAACAATAGGTCATTTTCAGACACACGGCCACGGATGCCCAATCGCTCGCGGATTTGACAAGCAATCTGATAACAGGCTGCATTGCCCCGGCATAGATAGGTGGCATAGCCGTAGCCGTGACTGCGTATGGTTTGAAGGTAGCGCTGGATCATGTCCTCCCCATTAGGGTGGAGCTGGATGTTGGCACTACTGAAGATGGGCATTTTACCCCACACCCGGCTGGTATAGCCGGTGTCGGTTTCAGGTGCACGGTTATATAGCTGGCGGATGCGCTGGGAAGTGGAGATGATGGTGTTGCCATTGCCTTGGCGCACTATCTCGGTGAGATTGCCTTCCTGCACTCCAAGGCCAAAGGTGGTTGCAATGTACTGAGGCGAGAGGGCCGGAGAGAAGGTTTGGGTAATGGGCGGAAGCTGGCAAGGGTCGCCAACAAAGATGTATTTGGAGCCGGGGTCGCTGTCGTACTCGAGTAGCTCTTTCAGCAGGCGGCCCGAGCCAAAGGCTGCCTGGACAATGTTACGATCCTCGGTATCGGCCACCATGGAGGCTTCATCGATGATATATACCTGGTTTTTGTCTTCAGCATCGGCCTTGCAAGGTTTAAATACCAAATACAGCTGGCCATTGATGGAGGACGATGCTTCGGTGATTTTGCTGAGGTCTTGGTTGAAGTCGGAATATTTGTAGATGAGGGAGTGAATGGTTTGAGCCGTGGTGTTGCCAGTGGCAGCATTGAGGATGGTGGACGCTCTGCCTGTGGAGGCCAACAGGTGGTAGCCACGCTCCTGTTCCTGCAAGTGCTGTATGAGGAAGCGCATGAGGGTAGTCTTGCCAGTGCCGGCATAGCCTTTGAGAACAAAGACTTTGTCTTTGCTTTCAAGGAAGGCCTTCATTTGCGAGAGCACCCGGATCTGGCTGTCGGTGAGGGTAATATCTTTGAGGTTACTCATAGCGGCGGAATTTGACAAATTTGAAGGTAGCGGTTTTTTGCCCATCATGCTCCTCCACCAATCGCTCGGTAGTAGATGCCACACAAACAATGCCCCGACGACGTAATCGCTTTACTAGGGCATAAGTAAAATTCATCTCGCCCATGATATGGACAACAGGAGTGCGTTTGGCAGTTTTCTGCAAAATGTTTTTCTCGTATTCGTCTGCCAGTTTTTCGATCTGATACTCACTGCATAAGGAGTCGATTGAAGGAAAAGCAATATCGATAATTGGGCCATATTTTTTCGCCTCGAAAATCTGATTGTCACTCCATTTTTCGGCGGGATGGTTGGAAAGGTTGACAAATATGGATGGCTGCGACTTGGCTTTGTTTTTGCGGAATTCCTTCATTGCCGTAGGTGCAGTAATGCCGATAATCTCTTGGCGAACATGAGGGGGCACAGTTCCGCCATCAAAAAAGCGGGCACTCACCACATTAGTTATCTGCTGAACATTATAGTTGCGCAGCTGAATGCGAAAAGTCACCTGTTCGGGTCCTAGGGAATGAAGCACTACCTTTTTTTTAAAAATGATACCGCCCACCGTCACATACATGAATGTGAATAACGAAATCACACCGGTAATGATGGATACCCATGGGCCCAATTGGTTTATAAAAGTTGTAAACATATGTTTATTTCAGTGAGTCTAATAATTCTCGAGTTTTGCTTTCTTTGAGGAAAAACTCCCTGCCAAAATAAGCAATGTTCATCGATCGAGGGATTTTGCTCCAATTAGGATTATCTGAAGCTAGTGCTAAGATGTAAGACTTGGAAGAAAGTCCTTTTAAGAAATCGTTTAATGCTGCGGATTTATAGGCTATTTGGTTAAGCATAGATCCTTTTTCAATACCAGTCTTGCATTCAACAACAAACAGACGATTGTCTTTTGTGAATACAACATCAAGATCGTTATTGGTTTCGTTTAGCTTCACACCAAAACGGATGTCGGTGACACCAACCTCATTCTGCATCAAATAATAAACATATTCTTCGAACCATCCACCTGTAAGATACTGTGTTTCATATTTTGTTAACATATCGGCTTCTTTCGAAACGAAACCAATTCTGTTCAAGAAATCCTGAAGGCCGCTAATATTGGGTTTTCTTGGCTCGTTTTCTTTTGTTTCCACCCATGATATCTGCGTGTCGCTATTACGATATTCTCGAAGTTTGTCAATGATACCAAATTCATTTTCTCGAAACCTTTGAGTGAAATAGACCAACATCTGCTTAGCGTCCACAAAGGTACGAATCGTATTACTTGCTTTTATTTTGTGACCATGAAGTTGCATATATTCAGCCACAGTGAGTCGAGTGGTAATAGGCTGCTCAGAGTCTTTGGTTAAGATGACATTCTTGGGGAATGGCACATAATAAAACAATGTATCATACTTTTCAAAGACACTCTGCACGGCCAAAGCCATATATTTGGTGCCACCTGTAAGATTCACTGCATATTGCTTATTCTTGGAGATGGCTTTCTCAATATGGCTACACATGATAGACCACCTCTCTTCTTCGCCATCGGCCAATATCACTTCATTTATTACCACATTATCCCAAGACAAGGTATCAACAATGGGCTTGATATTCTTTTGCATCTTGGTAGATGTGATAAACAAAAGTTCGTCACCCGGCTCAAATAATTCCCTAATAAGCAAGTAATTGGGTGTTGGTTGTGCGGAGATTATACTGACTATTGTTTTCATTTTTTTTTGACAAATAATAATACTGACTTAATTGACTTGTTTTATCACCACCCAGCGACCGTTCTTTGTAGCCCCTTCTCGATACAAATAGCCCTGCTGCTTGAGCTGAGATAGATGTACCTTCACGGTTTCTGCAGATACCCCAATTTGCAAAGCAATCTGATTTCTGTTGATAGTGGGATTATCAGCTATGGCTTTAAGTATCAAAAGCGACGTCTCTGACAAACTTTCTTGGGTATTTCTTGGGTATTTCTTGGGTATTTCTTGGGTAGCCCTTAGGTAGCCCTTGGGTGGCCTGGCCATTTTCTTGGGTCATGGATGTGGACTCGGAGGCCATGGTTTTGACAAATGATACCTGTAGCGACATGCCTACTTCTTTCCATTTGAACTTTATTTCGGGATAATCTTGAAGTTGGTCATAGATGACCTTTAAACCATTACCCCATTGGTCGATGAGTCCCAAATGCTTGAAAACAGGTGCTATCGTCTTGTTGCGAGCATCAGACTGGCGAGATACCATGTCGGAGAAATCAATTGACGGAGGAACTATACCTGGACTAGTCACCTCCACCATGTCATCGTATATGGCAATCTTGATATCTTTGCCCGAAAGGGAATAGTCGCGGTGCACCACGGCATTTCTTATCACTTCTCTAATGGCATCGATAGGGTACTCCCACCGAGACATAGTATAAACTCCCTCGACATGCGCACCTTTGTTGATATGCCGCAAGACGAAATTGTAGGCCTTCTCTGCCTGTGTTGCTATAGAGCCACCAATGGTTTTTTGATCAAGAAACACCTCAGATGAAGAGCCCTTAAATCGGGCGCACTCTATCTTTGCGTTGGCAAACAGACCATCGGTCTGAGGACTATCCGATAATAGCACCAGGGCTCGCGTCGGGAATGTGCACCCTTGTTCCACTCTCACCAGCTGGAGTTTTCGCATGATGTTATCGTCAAGCACTTCTCCCGTTTGCGCCTCCAACAACTGGGAAAAACCGTCAAACCGTAATGCCTGCAACTCCAACTGGGGCAACAATTCGGAGTCGAAAGAAACACGGTGGCGACGACGCTCCAGTTCCATCAATATTTCTTCATCGGCAAGGCGGTTGTTCGACCCCACCCGGATATAGGTGCCAGACATCTTACCTTCACTCTTCAAGAAATATGGCGGCTGGCTACCTCGATAGATTCTGATCCGTAGCAAAGCTTTCTCGCCTACTTTTGCTAGAGAGATTTCAGGCAGAATCGTAGGGGAGCATCTGTCATACACCAAATTTGATACCTGCTCTTCCATCTGCGGATACAAATCCTCGTCGATGCCTACAATCTGATGCGTAGAGTCGTCAACACCGATGAATATGTCGCCACCCGCATCGTTGGCAAAAGCCACGATGGTCTTGGCCAAATCGGAGTTTGTCGGCAAGGACAATTTAAATTCCAACCGCCTCCCCTCAGGCTGAGAAAGTAACTGCGATAAAGTCATACCTATTCCACTATTTTCAATTTGACGAAACCCAACAAGGTCATATCATGGCCCTTTTGATAATTGACTCGCCGGGACTTTGGGAATTGCATTCCATCATATTTCTGCCTATTCATTGGTCTTGCCAAATCAACCAATCTATCCCAATTGCCATCATTCAAGTTGTCTTCAGTCCATGCACCCGTGGTAAAGCGCCAACCCGAAGCATGACCAACCCGAAGAACACACTCACCAGATTTGCAGTTGGATGTTGATTCTATCATATCATTAATAGCATCCAAATAATCTCGTACCCCATCCTCTTCTATGTAATCGTTCCAGATATCAACCTCCTGTTCAAGGATCTGTTGAGTATGGCTATTGATGATTGAGAACAACGTTTTTAGGTCACTTATCTCAAACTTTTTGATGAGGTTCTTCTTTCTAGTGTTTCTTGGATCATTATTCCAAATCTCGACACGACGATTATACTCGTCTATCATACGAGACAACTCGGCCGACTGACTTATTCGCATGTTGAACTCGAGACTCGCTTCTTCATCAAAAATTGCCTCAACTAATTGATGTTTACTTCTATCAACAAATGATTTTCGTTCACGTTCATTGATGTTTATCATATTATAAACTTCTTCACAATTGTTGTTGAAATAAACATCACCAATCTGAAGGAAACGGAAACAGTCAGTATTAGGATCACTACCAAACAATGCAGATTCTGTTTTTTGAGCAGCGCGTTTCTTGTTTTTAAAATCGATTGTTTGGTTTCCATCATGATTCTTTTTGTTGACAAAAAATGCCAAGAGGGCTGTGCGAATGGAGCCTTTAAGGCTTGAGCCGGGGATATAAGCCCTTCCCAATCCATCATGAACACATTCACGCATTGGTTCATTGGTGGCCATGTTAAGGGGGTATAGACAAAGGAGCAGTCTGCTTGAGTAGTTCTCTATAGTTAGTTCTTTGGACGAACATTTTGCGAGAAAATCGCCCATGCCCTCACCTCTCTCGATGGCAGCCACCCAGGAATCAACTCGGTTGGGGCCAATTATCCTCATCAGTTTTTGATGATCCAGTATGCCCAAATAGGTATATCCTTTCACAACACCTTGAATAAAATCGATATTGTTTTGCAGAACATTACCGCTGCCGATATGCACCGGTGTAAGGGTAGTTAATTGAACCTTGCTCATGATTGACGACAGTTTATGATGGGTAAATAAAAGGCTTTGCCACTCCTAAAGATATCATGATTTGAAAAAGTGTTGCGGAGATTGACGATGCGGCCCTTCAGTTCCTGCTGGCTGTGTAAGAGACTTGAAGATTCCATCATATATACGGCCTTCTTCAAGAACTGCCGGCCAGCCTCGTTCTCACTGCCGGCCATATACCCTCCACGCAGTAACATCTGATAGCTTGACTTTGACAAATCAATCGTGGACAACTCTTCGCGCGTAGGAATATACATTGAAAGCATGAGTTTGTCATCCGACACAACATCTGCTATTTCAATTGTGCCAGGCTCAACATCAAAGTGACCACATCCCACGTTCTTATCAGAGCCAATACCTTGCTGTCCTAAAATAGTAAATAACTCAACCAGTTCGGCAAATAACTCACCTTTTGCATCGGTCAAACAATATAGTCCGGCATCTGATGCATAATATTTGAATTCAAAGAAGTAAGGCACTGCATCCGAGCCGCCGTCGCGGGGTATGGCCACCCTCTCAACTTCGCCCTTCGTCGACAACACTTCATCTTCAGCCAAAGGTTTACGGGTCAGAAGCTCGCCTGCCAGCTGGGACTTATCGGCATTGACCATTTCTCCGTGAATATAAATACGCTCAAAGAGTGACTTCTCCACGTACTTAATTTTTTTCAGTTTCTTGCGATATTTTTCGTCAATGCCGATGCTGATCCTACCTTTCGGCTTAGGAAGATAATATTCTTCTTTGTAGAAAGGGAATGCCGAAGAAAGGCAGAACGAATCCATGAAAGTTTCCACATCGTCAGCCATGCCTTTTATATTGACTCGAATAGAGGCAAGAGCCGACGACAACATATCCGACAGCACATCGTCAAAAAGCATGTCGTAGAAATCCTTACCTTTGCCGATGTGCAGCGGGGTTATATTCTTTAGTTTGATGATGTTATACGTACTCATCGCACAGACTATTTGATCGAGACTGTTTCAGACAATTCGAATTTCACCTGGCCATAACCACGAGAGCCATTGCCCCCAAGGTAATCATTTTCCAGGAGTCCGATAGCTTCTTTTAGAAGCGCGTCCATCTGTTTTTTATCCTCTCCCTCAAAAACGTTCAGAACCATCTCAAAACGGAACTTGGCACCAGCAGGAACCCGCTCGAAAGTTCTAGGATTAGCCGCAGAGGTGACGCGGTCGATACTCACCTCAGTTTTGCTCTCGGTATAAGGCAAATCGGTCTGGCTAAAATCAATACCTTTTTTTCCATACTCGCCACCATCGTTGTTGATAATCAGCGGGGCATCGCGGAAGATCACTCGGGAAGGATGTTTTTGGTCATTGTTTTTACCAGCGGTGCCAAAGAGCATACCCGAAGGTGTTCGGGGATCTTGACTTGGGCCAACATTGCCCTTGTTATCAGTATTGCAACATGCATACTTCAATTCGATAAGCGAGCGCATCTTTCCCTTCAAGCTACTTCCTGGAATATATGGAATATTGGTCAATGGATTTCTGACGACGAGCTTGTCTGGGCCGCCAATACCCATCGATGTATTAGTACCTCCGATATGGAGACCTGTCATTGCAGTGATAATGCCTTTGTATATTACTTTTTCAACTAAATGTGCCATATTATATTTATTTGGATTAATTACAATTATTTACCATTATTTGCTTTGTGATATGCGAGCATAGCTTCCATCAACTCACAAAAATGATCGAAATCTTTTTTCCCTTCGATTACAGGAAAGGCTTCATTAAAAAAGTTCTGGAAGAACCGGATTCCATCATTGCTCTGACGACTGACAGCATACGCAATCTTGGGCTTTAGTAAGCAGAAAGAAGTCTTGCATTTCTCAAAATCACTCATTTGGATACGCTTAATCTCACCATAGAAATTTCGAATCTGGGAGGTCGTAAGACCATTTTGTTGCATATATTTGCCTGACTTCTCTGCAAATTCAACTGCGAATTTATCAACTCCTTCTTGTACCCAAACTTTCACTTGTGACAAAGAAGGCTTTTCTACTCGATCATTATTACGAGCATTATTAAAATTATAGTTTGCCATATTGTTATATATTTTTTGTTCTTATTTCTAATTCGGCCCAGCGACAGGCCAGCGCCCACAATTCCAATGAATGATAGTCGGTAGTGATTGCGTTCCCGTCAAGATTTTTTGAATTATTGCAAACCTCCTTCATGCAGTTTTCAATCATATTGACGACATCTGCATTTTTGGCGTTGCGCTGTTTCAGTCGGCCAAGGTCGTAGGTTAACATCCAATAGGTTTTCACATTGCTAATCTTGTGTCCCTTAACACCAGCATTGGCATGGTGGAGCAGAATCTTACTTCGGAAAGAGGAATCCAAGGCTTCTGCTTTAGTCAAACCGACTATTTTATCTTTTAACTTTTTGACAACAGGATACTCCAGTTCCCAATTCAAAGCCATCCCTAGAAAGGCAATACTGTCTTTTTCGTTCTTCCCTACAATATGGTTCTTTGCTAGGTCTTCTAGTTCTCCACCTTCCACAGCACCTTTCATGATGGGGTACTTATATGGCAGAATGGCCACGCCTCCCGAGATGCTGAGATTGCGGTCCTTCACAAACGATTGCTCGCCAAACCGTTTTCTAACCTGCTCGGCAAAATCCAAAGCATGATCCCACTGGCCTACAGCAAAGATATCGTCGCCACCGCTATATACGATAAAGACCGAACAGTCCTTCCCGACAAAAGAGTATAAATTTTTCTCTTCAAAGAAATCCGTAAATTGCTGAGACAACTTACTGTATCCATGTAGGTTGCTCGTGCATTTCCTGATTTCGTCTTGGAATGTTGTGCCCAAATTATCCACATCCATTCGTAGAACGCCCAACCTCACCAAATCGGCCTCTTTATCCACCAAATTATTAAAATCCCGCAATCGGCCATTTTCGCTAGCCAAACGGTCGCCTTCTTCAATCTGGTTGAGGGTCTGCTCCGTAACAAAACCATCAATACCTTCACACTTGCACATCTCCTTTTCGCTTTTGAAATAAGCGCCCGTAATGGCATCGGTTTTATCGTAATACCACTGTTGTGGCTCGAAGAATGCATCGTAATCATTATTAATCAATGCCGAAAGTTTGCGATTCTTCTTCGCGTCGCGCTTAAGAAACAGCTTGGTAGCGGCTTCTTGGTAGCTTGTCACTTCGTTGAGGTGAACATAGTCAATGGCCACATAAATGTCGGTTCCGTAAGTATCATACACCGACTGTTCTTCTTGTGCGATTGCCTTCTTAAGATTGCTGATATTGACTTCGGAGTCATCAGCCAAAATAAGGAACGTACCGCCCGATGACACAATCACCTCGCCGTTTACTATGTCTCGAATGCGGTAAGCCGTTGCCTCACAATCCTTCTTCAGGCAGTTGCTTCTGCCTTTGAGATTGCGGCTGGCATACTTTGAGGTTATGTTGTAGATATACCCCTGGATGCCGCTGTAGTCTCCACCAATTAGAATTTTGTTCTCCATATATTAATCATCTAATTTTGCTATTTCTTTTGTCTAAACACAATCCCGTGTCCCATGCTGGCGCCTTTACCTAACCCTATGTAATCGGGAAGAGTGACATTGCTTTTGAACTCGCAGGAAAAGCTCATCATGGGCTGGGCTTTAAAGTATACCTTGCTGGGACTGTCGACAGACACCATCTTGCAGCTTATCTCACGTTCGATGGTTATTCCTAATCCCTTGCAGGCCGAGAGGATATTGCCTATAAGCACTTGCTCCAATACCCGGGTGCGATCAACTATACTATCCGTTGATTGGTATCGCTGATAATTGTCACGATTAAGAGGAAGCCAGTCTCGCAAATAGTAGTGGAATGCATCATCCCACACCTGCACCATCGTGCGGTACGGACGAACACTTTCTATTTCAAATTCTTCTTCTCTTTGGTTGCCGATTTTTAACCGGAAATTGTTGGAACTGAAAAAAGCCCCAATCTCTTCAGTGCCTTGTCCAACACAAACGATAGCCGCTTTTCCATGTATACGCTTATATTGAATCATGGGGTAACGATAATTGAATCCATCGCCATTATGGTTGTGAAACAACTGGCTACACTCGTTTCCAACAGCATTTATCACCGCACCACGAAATAATGGTATTTCTTGATAAGATATTGGATTGTTGAATCTTACGATAAGCGTATTCAGCATAATAGTTCATTTTTATTTTCTGCAAATATACGAATAATATTTAATATGTGCAAATTTATATCAATTTTTCTCAACGATGGCATTGGGGACACATAAAGCGGGTATATCTAGCGGTATTTATGTATGGGGACTATATGTGGTGGGGGAAAAGTTTTTGAGGACGAAGGCTTTCGACATCTTGGTTATTTCTTGGGCGATACGTGGGCGGTACGTGGGCGATAGGTGGGCGGTACGTGGGCGATAGGTGGGCGGTACTTCTTGGGTCTTTCTTGGGTCTTTCTTGGGTCTTTCTTGGGTCTTCTTGGGTCTTCTTGGGTACTTCTTGGGTATTTCTTGAGTATTTCTTGGGTATTTGTACCTGTTTCTTGGGGCAACTATTCGATTGAAATCAGCATGGCAAACGTTCGTGATATTAATTTCTTGAGGGTTGGCTAGAAGTTCTAGTTTTACTAGCCATTCTAGTTTTGCTAGCTATTCTAGCTTTACTAGAAATTCTAGGATGGCTAGGAATTCAAGTTTTATTAGGTATTCTAGAAAAAAAATATTTTATTACGGATTTTATTCTTATCTTTGCAAAAAAATATTTTTGCCTATGGCCAAGCAAACGCCTACTCTCCAACGCTACGGCGACGGCACTCCCTCGGTGCTACGCAAGGCTACGGTCTACACCGACCTGTTTTTCTAGGTAACATCTAAAAATTGATTTCTAATGATTTTAAGGCTTATTTTGAGCAGATTGCTGTGCAGAACGAAGGAACGTAGCGGGCTATGTGAAGGAAAGTCCAGTGGACTTTACGATAGCGAAGCGGAGAACAAAAAGATAAACAGCAAGATGCCAAAAGAAGTCCAAAATCATAGAAAAGTGGATTTCTTATTATCTCTTTCAAAACGTTGAATTTTT
>JAGHRY010000227.1 GCA_018066145.1 Candidatus Colimorpha merdihippi
CTCCAGCACCTGCTCCCCCGCTTAATGCGATGCGATGCGATATGCGATAGGAGGGGCTGTTAATGGGTGGTACTTATAGGGGCCTTGCCCCTATGACCCCCTTTCATTTTTCTTGTCTTGATACAGGAAAAACGAAACAAAAAGAAAATCAAGGCTGTGCGTACAAACGCTAAAAAAGCGACAGAAAAGCTAAAGTGATTTAAACTCGCACGGCAACCCTGTTTTAGGGGAATCCCTTTTTTACTTCCGAATCCCCTTTTTTAATGGTGCTCCCTTATCTCTGCTCAAACAAAAATCCCTTTTTAACGCTTTTCTATCACTTTTTCTTAACGACTTCTCCCGCAAGGCCACGGGGCAGGGGCCGCCGATTAGTGAATTGTGAATAGTGAATTGTGGCGGCAGCCGGCAAATTGACGAGGCCGCAATAAAAAACACTTTGCGGCAAACGTGGTGTGGCAGCCTTTGGCATTGCGGAGAGGGCGTTAAGAAAATCAGCTGTGTGGGGCGTTAAGAAGCGCTTTTGTTTGAGCATAAAGGAGGGATGCCTATAATTATTGGAGTTCCCCTGTAAAAGTGAGGAAACCCCCTATGAATCAGGAGTGTCGTGCGAGTTTAAGCGCTTTAGTCCCACGCAGCTGATTTTTAGCCGGCGACGCACAGCCTTGAACTTTCTTTGTTTCGTTTCTTTCTTTCAAGAGAAAGAAATGAAATGGGGTTCTAGGTGCAACGTCACTAAAAACAATATTTCAAAAAAAAAAATTGTATTTTTGCACCGCAAAAAAATCTTAAACACACACCCTTATGAAAACAAAAAAATCAATCCTTCGCTTGCTGTTAGCAGCATTTGTGGCATTGGCAGCTGTTTCGTGCCAGAAGGAAGAAAACCCCGATCCCATTGTCCCCATCGACACCACCCCGGCGCCCGAAGATCCCGAAGAACCCGAAGTGACCAATTACATGGTCTTGGATGGCGACACCCTGGTGGTGCACCATTGCATCATTACGCGCTACGGCTCTGTGGAAAACCCACAAGCAATGTTCAGTAGTTATTTTTGCGACCATCCCGAGCTGAGCTTGGTGATCTATTTGTCCGGCGACCACCCCAATTCCGAACGTCAGTATGCCTTAGTGGGCATCGGCCATGGCGGCCTGAGAGTTGAGACGTTTCAAGCGGATATCCTATTCGATACCGTCAATGGCGGCTACAAAGTCGAGATAGACTGCAACTATCGCGGCCAGCAGCTGGAATTTCATTTTGAAGGTCCCGTCTCCGACCCCGATGTTCCGGCAGGCCACGGCACCTACAGACGTGCTGGCTTTGAGTCCGACATCATTTACAACTATTGCTCCATATACGAGGGCTAATACAACATCTTCTTCCGATCGCATCCGCTTTTCGTTGATCGTGACTACTATTATTTCCGAATCGACATGAACCAACCGTTATTCCCCGGCACCTATTCTGGCGACCAGTTGAAACTCTACCGCATTGTTGAGAACAGTATTCAAACCTTCGACTGGGCTACCGACTGCTCCCTCGACGTCAGCCGCCAAGGCGACATTTGGGAATTGCACCTCACCGCCACCATCGACAACACCGAATTAACCTTCGATTACACCGGCAAAATGAATTTCGAATATCTGAATTAAGCCGGCTCGTGCGATTGCCGATGCATATCGTTTTCGTCGGCAATCGCACTTGTAATCCCATCTCCCTTCCTCCTTCTTTCCTTGCTGTATTCTCCCCCAATGGGTAAATGCTGCATGGAATGAGGGAGGAAGGGTTTCTATTTTGGGGGATTGTCAGGGGAAACGCCCCTTTTTGCCCCCTTTGGGCGGCTTAAGTTCAAGTAACAAATGCAACAGGTACTGAGAATGAGGTGAAAAACTCTTAACAAAGCTAAAGAGAAATCACCGAAATCAAAAAAATGACGGACGTTTTCTCTTTAATTCAGGATAAATGACTATCTTTGTATCGCCAAACACAAAATTGACAGTCATGAAACATTTATCCAAGGAGCAAAGATACGCAATTTCTT
>JAGHRY010000028.1 GCA_018066145.1 Candidatus Colimorpha merdihippi
ACTCTCAACAATGCTATAAATAACAATATTTTAAGCTACCAATACCTGCGGTTGGTTTTCCGCACAAAAGAAACGCCAGAATCCATGCTTATCAAGAAAATAACGGCAACCCTCGAGCTGTCGACGGCGCAAAACCCATGCCAATGCAGCACCCTACCATAATCCTAAAATCCAATCCTTGATAGATTCCAGCACGTCGTCCGCTGGGGATTGGCCCAAGTGTGCGTATTCCATTATTGCACCTGTCTGGCAGTATTGAAACAGGTGGTTCATTCCTGGGCATAACCACAAGTGCCATGGCGATTTTTTCTCTTTGCATGCCTGCCGCACAGCCTCCAAATTCGATTTTGCATCCACTTGGCAGTCTAGTTCGCCATTAAGTGCAAAAAGCGGACAAGACAATCTTTCCAAGTATTCTCCCGCGCGAATGCCCATCTGCGCACGCATATATGGCGAAGCCATAGTCACAGCCCAGCCATAACATTCTTTTGTGGTAAGTCCCACCTTTTGTTTTTGTTCTTTCGAAAGGCCTGCCGCTATGCTATCTTTCAAGGCACGGTAATGTCGATTCAACCTATCTACGAGGTTCGTTGTGTCGGCCTTTGCCATACTGTCTGCCGAGGCAAAAGCTTCAACCATGAAATCCAGCCGCCTGTTTATCAACGAATCTTCCACTCCTCGAAGAGCAAATATTCGCTTATTTTGTTCCAACAGGGTTGCCTGCATCGGTAGCGCAGGTCCAGCCAACATCACCACAAAAGCCACCCTGGGGTTCTCCACCGCAGCCATCGGTGCCAGCATTCCGCCTTCGCTATGGCCTATAAGTCCTATTTTGTCCGGATTGATATTTTTTATTTTGGTTAGCCATCGCCATTGGGCTTCGATATCGTCCACCAGATCGTAGGGAGTAATATCATCAAATGCACCACTGCTCCCCCCCACTCCGCGATCATCGCATCGCAGGGTGGCTATTCCATTACTTGCCATATAATCGGCAATTACCTTGAAGGGTTTATGCCCCATCAATTCCTCATCACGATTCTGCGAACCCGAGCCCGTAATCATCACCATAGCCGGCCAGCCTCCTTTGGGTGTCTTGCCCTTCGGCAAGGTT
The DNA here is from genome assembly GCA_018066145.1 of Candidatus Colimorpha merdihippi. Classification (GTDB taxonomy): domain Bacteria; phylum Bacteroidota; class Bacteroidia; order Bacteroidales; family P3; genus Colimorpha; species Colimorpha merdihippi. The sequence continues at coordinate 1,115 of JAGHRY010000028.1, forward strand.
AATGTGCCCGCGAGTGTAACCACCCTCCCCTGCCGATCGGTATGCTTGATAGCAACAGCACGTTCATTCTGTGCATGGTTAGATTTGCCAATATGCTGATTTGTTGGTTTGTTGAGCGAACAAATCAACATCAAACAAATCAACAAATCAACAACAGCCAGATAGCATTTGCCAACAGTCATAATAGTCAAAGGCTTTTCATTCTTCTGGGTTCTACAAAGGCACCATCTATACCAATGGCTATCCTAAAGAACTATTTCCAACGCAGACTCTCTATCAAATGGTCAACATCGTTGCGAATATAATCCAGCACAGGCGCCAGCGAATCGTTGTTAGGGGTGCAGTCGATATACAGCGCGCCACGCAAGAAGTGCCGGGTGCTGTCGGTAATATAGAACTGATACGTACTGGCCACATTTTGGCCTTTCAGGTGGTAGGTCATACCGTAGGTTCTACGCTCGGGATTCATAAAGCGATTCTCATCCACACCCGACGAATAGTGGAAGTTGTCTTCCACAAAACGATATGACGTATCTATCTGGGCCTTTAAATCGTTGCTGCTGCGCAGCTGCTTGTACGACATAAATAGATAACCTTTATATTTAGGATATCGTATTGTGAACCATTTATCGCCCGACCGTTCGGGATTCTGCTTCCATTCTATTTGGGCCAAGCGGCTGTATTCAAAGGTAAAGGGCAGCGCTGCCGTATCGCAAACCCCATAGGCATGGGCAGGAATATCTATGCGCAGATAAGCTTGCGGCTTAGGTGTTTCGTCATTCCGCCGGTGGCATGCTGCCAGCATCACCATCGAGCAAAGGGCCATTAAAATTATTTTTCTATTCATTGTCTTATTATTAATCGATGTCCAAGAGAATGTTGGTTTGTGCATTGCGAATATCAAATTGGTGTGCTCGACACTTTTTATTCCTAGATATCATTTCAAAACAAAATGCTGCCGCTGTTTCATTTTGGGATACGACAACAGCATTCCTACATCATACATATCTATGCTTACATTGTATTTATGATTCTGCTGCTGCGACTGCCAGCGCAATTCACGTGCCTTGTTGCGATGAGGCCGGCACACCACCTTCACCTCTCCCAACTCATTGCAGGATAGCACTGCCTCATCATCGTCATAGCAGAGCACTTCCATATTGTAATGGTCATGCATCTTATACACCAGTTCGTGATATTTCCTATCGCGAGGCCCCAGCCCCAGTTGTCTACGAGTGGTGCTGGACAACGACGCAAAGAGCACTTTCCGATACATGTCGAAGACAAAGGGAGAGTGCACACTATACTGTGTATGGGCTTTTATCCAATATGTAATTCGATTCATATTCGGGTGCAAAGATACGAAAAGTGCGGGAATTATTGAAAAAAAATCGAATATTTTTTCATTCTTTTTTTCTTTATTCCACTCTCTTTTCGTATCTTTGCATTTTTAATCATCCAAGTCCCCTCGGACTTATTAACAATGTAATTATATGGATAACAACATTAAAATAAAGATTGACGAGATAGTAACCGAGATTTCCAAAATCACCGACCTCCGTCAGAAAATCGACATCCTCGACTACATGGAGCAGCAATCCTCCTACATGCTTTGGCAGCTCCAAGACGAAGAGCATATCGACAACGATGCCAATAATGTCTAATGATGTTGATTCGTTGATATGAGGTTTGCTGATTCGATGAACGAATCAACGAACCTCATATCAGCAGTTCAACCTATCAACAAATCAACTTTCCATGAAGAAGTTTTTCTTTTGGGCTATTTCTTTATGCGTGGTACTGTCTTTGGCAGGATGCTCCGGGGGCTATTCTTTTACCGGTGCCTCCATCCCGCCCGAAGCCAAAACCATCTCCATCAAGCAATTCCCAAATTACGCATCCACGGTCAACCCTCAGCTCAGCCAGAACCTCTACGAACAGCTCCAGCAGATGTTCTCTTCGCAAACCAGCCTCAATGTCACCTCTTCCGATGGCGATTTGCAGATTTCTGGCGAAATCACCGACTACAGCACCAAAGCCTCTTCCATCAGCAGTACCGACAATGTGGCTACCAACCGACTAACGATTACCATCAAGGTTTCTTTCTCCAACCGATTCCAGCCCTCTGCCGACTTTAACCATAGCTTCTCGCGATTCCGCGATTACAACGCCTCCCTCGACCTTTCGGCTGTCGAAGCCGGACTTGTCGAAGAAATTGTCACCGAATTATGCGAGGATATCTTCAACAAATCGGTCGTCAACTGGTAGCGTTTTTTGTTGATTTGAGGCTTGCGCATCAAATGGCCCCGCATCCGGAAAACCTACTATCAATCGCCACTCATAACTATTAATTCATAAATCATACTTCCTTGTTTATGAAAACAATTCGCAAGCATGTGATTATCGGTTGGCTTTTGGCAATAGTCGCCTCGACCATATATCTGCTCACCATGGAAAGTTCGGTGAGTTTTTGGGACTGCGGCGAATTCATCGCTGTATCGTCGCTACTCCAAGTAGGGCATCCTCCCGGAGCACCCTTTTACCAGCTGCTAGCGCACATATTCTCCCTCTTTGCCGGGAGCAATACTGCTTTGGTGGCGGCCTGTTGCAATGCGCTTTCGGCCCTATCTGCAGGCTTCACCGTCATGTTCCTCTATTGGAGCATCTTGTTGTTACTTCAGCGTTTTCCCTACCGGCAAACGGCCGCTCTCGTAGGTTCGCTTTGCTACCTCTTCTGCGACACTGCCTGGTTTTCGGCTGTCGAAAGCGAGGTCTACAGTCTCGCCATGCTCATTGCCTCTGTCATGCTGTGGGCCATGCTACGCTGGTACCGATCCAACGACCACGCCCATTCGGCCCGCTGGCTGATGCTTGTGGCTTTGCTATTGGGGTTAGGCTATTGCACCCACCAGCTGGCCCTCCTCACTAGCCCCACCCTGCTGCTATTATTTATTTTCAAGGCTGTCGACCATCGACGCCAATATGGCTCGCTTCCTATAGCGCCTTTCTGCACCCGCATACTTCCTTTCACCATCCTTTTTTTCCTTATCGGGCTCACCCCCTACCTTATCATTCCCATCAGGGCTGCCGCCGGCACCCCCATCAACGAAGGCAATCCTGCCACCATGGCCGATTTCCGCGCCTACCTCAACCGCGACCGCTACGAAAAAGCGCCCCTCTACCCCCGTATGTGGCGCCATCGCGAAAACGATGCGCTCTATGCCCAAGCTTGGAATGGGGGCGATACCAATCTGGCCGGAAACCTCCAATATTTCGCTTCCTATCAGCTCACCTACATGTATCTGCGCTACCTAATGTGGAATTTCTCCGGTAGGTATAACGACCGCCAAGGCTACGGCTCGCCACAAAACGGTCAGTTCCTCACCGGAATCCCCTTTATCGATCGACTGCTGGTGGGCACCGCTGCCACTCCCCCCGATTCGCTTCACACTAAGGGGCACAATGTCTATTACCTCCTGCCCTTGCTGCTGGGCCTGCTAGGCCTGGCTTCCCTATCCAACAAACGCGTCCTATGGACCATCCTATCCCTTTTCCTGATGGGCGGCGTTATACTATCCCTTTACCTCAACCACCCTTGCTATGAGCCCCGCGAGCGCGACTATGCCTACATCCTCAGTTTCTACGCCTTCTGCTTCTTTATCGGCATCGGCGCAGGCAAGGTGGTCCAGTTCCTTGTCGGCAAAATCAAGCGCATCAACCCCCGAATCACAAAGGCCGCTACTTCGGTGCTTTTGCTCTGCATCCCCCTGTTGATGGCATGCCAGAACTGGGACGACCACAACCGCAGCCAACGTTATCTGGCGCATGATGCCGGACTCAATATCCTCAATTCGTGCGACTCCAACAGTCAAGGGGCTGTGCTCTTCTGCTATGGCGACAACGACACCTTCCCCCTATGGTACCTCCAGCATGTCGAACACGAACGACTCGATATCCGGGTCGAAAACATCGGACTCATGGGCTATTACCGATTCCTCGATCTCCTCGACGAAAGCATGCAAATCGGCCGCCCCGTATATTTTACCCACTACGCCTACAACCAGTTCGGCCAACGCTATCCCGGTCGACTACAGCTCGAAGGCAACTGCTACCGGCTCACCCCAAAGCCCTGCGACAGCGTTGCCACAGCCGCATTCTACCGCCATGCCACCACCCAAATGGGCTGGCATCCTGTTAAAGGAATATATGTCGACGAGGTGAGCTGCAAATTCCTCGAAATGTACTGGCGCGATATTGTTCTGCTGGCCGACAACCTCGCCGACCGCGACAGCAGTATCCAGGCCTTGGAGGTTCTCGACAAAACCCTTGCCGAAATACCCCTCGACAACCTTCAGGATGTACGCCTCATTTACTCCATATCGCAATCCTACTTTCATGCCGGCAGTACCGCAAAGAGCAACCAAATCTCCAACTACCTATACAACATCCTCGACCAACAGCTGGCATACTTCCACACCATGTCGCCCTCCCGGCAAAGGAGCATGCCCTACACCCTGGCCCCCAAAGAAGAGCTATTCCTCCTGCTCTCCAATAGCGCAACGGGCGACCGGCAATCTGCCGATAGCGATTTTTGAGGATTAGCGAACTACCACCATGCGACCCGCAATCGCAGACTAAAAAAATGAAGAATGGATTTTGCTATATCTATTTGCAAAAAAAAGCATGATATAAGCAAAATCCATTCTTCATTTTTGTTCATGCCTCATCAATCCTACTGAGTTCCTACAAGTCATAACCATCCCTATAGCGCAGGAACCCCGAAGAATCAACGAATCCACTTATTCCGAAAACCTTCGAAAGATACAAAAAAGTTTCGAAGTATTAAAAAATTATGTATATTTGCAATATAGATGCTAGCGAGCATTAGCATCTTAATCAATTGAGAAAGCGCATTATACGCTTTATTCCTCATGGGTAAAACTGGACATTTTGCTTGATATGAAGGGATAAAGTCAGCTGATGTGCTCCCTTGGTTTGTAGTCGTACATTCATTACGATACACCATGTGGGGCTTTTCATCTTGACCTTATTTTTCATATCCGGGAATCCAGCCCTACCCATGGAAATATGGTTAGTAATGGATGGCTCCACTTTCTTTTTGTACCCCCAATCCTCGAGCCAGGTTGGAAACAAAAAGTTGCGCCCGACACTGAATTAGGGACTATGATATGAAAATTTATAAATGGTTTATGCTCTTTGTAGCCGCATGTGCCCTTTCCGCAAGCTGCACATCGCCCAAAATCATTGTTACCACTTCTGATTTGGAGTCTACAAACAATGAGATTGAGCTGAAATTAAAAGAAAAGGGGTATGTGGTTTCCAATAAATCAACTGACACAAAAAATGAGATATACGTTTCGGGACAAAGTTACTCGAAATACACAGGCTATAGTACGGAGATGGACAATCACTACCAGAAATATGATACTTATTCGTTTGTGAATGAGCAAGGCAATAAGATATCTTATACAATCAAGTATACTCCCGCCCAGACTAGTAATTACGACACTGTATTATACTATGCTGACAATCTTTCGATGGTCGGATGTGAGGTCACCGAACCAGGAAAGTATTCTGAAATATGCGGAGACCATGGTATGGTCAGAAACATTTTTAATGATACTCAAACAAGGACTATAGAGGTTTATGATGAAGCAAAAATAGACAAAGCTGTGTTCACTGCAACCTTTGTTGTTCTAATTGCCACATTGATAGGTTCTATACTTGTATTGGTCACATTATAAACTCCTGTCCCTGGGGATGTTCCAACACCTGTTTTGGGGAATGAGCTGCTGTGGCGGATTTGCAATCCGCCACAGTTTATTATAAGGATTTGCAATCCGCATCAGCCATCGCAATAGTGGCTTTGCGCCTGAAACAAACCAGCTGACAGACAGAGCTGTAGCGCCAAAGAGGATTCGTTGTAGGTCCGGGGTAGGTCCGCGGTTTCGCCCCCGGGCGGGGGGGGGGAACACCGCCCGGGGTCTTTTTAAAAAATACCCGCC
>JAGHRY010000054.1 GCA_018066145.1 Candidatus Colimorpha merdihippi
GATTAATAATACAAAGTAACGCAGCAAATGCACAAATATTGTATAAAGGTAACATCTAAAAATTCAACGATTTGAAAGAGATAATAAGAAATCCACTTTTCAATGATTTTGGACTTTTTTTGGCATCTTGCTGTTTATCACTCAGTCACGTAGCCCGCTGCGCTCCTTCCTTCTGCACAGCAACCTACTCAAAATAAGCCTCAAAATCATTAGAAATCAATTTTTAGATGTTATCTTAAGTTTTTTTTGGTTTTTGTGGGGTGAAGGTGGAAGTAAGGTGGGTTTGAAGAGGATGGAATCGGGAAGTTTTGGGTGCCTTGAAATAATGCAGCGAAGGCAATGGGCAAAAAAAAACGGCAGCCGAAGCTGCCGTGATAAAGCAAAGTATGCGAGCTATACGATTATTCGCACTCCATACCGGTTTTGGGGGTTTCGATGATGATCTGGTTGAGGTCAGAGCATTTTTTGTAGGTTTTGCCATCGAGTTCAACATCTTCAGTGGTTGTTACAACAACACCAGCAGCATAGGTTTTGCAGGTGCATTTTTTGTTGCAGGAGCTGAAGCAAGCTACGGTAGCAATAACGGCGAGAGCCAAAACGATTTTCTTCATGATGTGAATTGTTTTTTGGGGTTAATAATATTATTTTTTCGATTTGCAAAGATACATGTTTTTTTTCACATACACATATTTTTTTTTCGTGAAGAACGAATTTCAGAAATATTATGGACCAAACCGGGATGAGAAATGTTGCCCATTGGCGGAATTGATTCTCGAAAAAACACCCACTTACACCGCTCAAGGGACACTCATTCTACGGGGATCCTACGGGGTGGCTCCGCTCTATAGGAACGGACCGACCCCGTAGGATCCCCGTAGAATGAGCGTCGTTAGGGCTAACCTGCGTACTGTTGATTTGAAGTTAATGGAGTTTCGAAGTTGGGAATTGGGCGGCAGCAGCTTCATTCAACTACATCAGCTAATAACCCCGTAAGCTCCATAAAAAATCAGCAACCATATCTAGAATGGATTTTTTTGATGCATTACACAAAACGGCGTTCTAGATTCTAGCTTTGGGCATTTATGAGAAACTTCAGCACCGGCCTCTGTTAGGTTAAATTCGGTGGACTACACATATTTGGCACAAATTCTGACTAGGATGCACCGAGGCTGATTTTGTGCACAGCAATGGCTGGACTGGCTAGAAAATCTGGAATTGATTCTAGATTTTCCAGTTGGATTAATTCCGCCAAAGAGCATGATGTGTTAAATTAGTGTTTAATATGCAGATGGTCAATTTGTTATGGGGATATTGAAAAACTTGTGCGATGTGGACTCTTCAAATGGACACGGGTAGGGTTGTGCTGATATGTAAAAAGCTATTCATGAATGAATGAAACAAAAAAAATAATTGGTGTGTTTCAATGACTTGAATAGTTTTTTGAAAAAATATTTTGTCAAATGAAAAAAATGTTGTACTTTTGCACCCGATTTCGAGAGAAACGAATGATCTGTTAGCTCAGTTGGTTTAGAGCGCTTGCTTGACAGGCAAGAGGTCAACAGTTCAAATCTGTTACAGATCACACAAAGAGAGGTGAGGCCATCAGCTTCGCCTTTTTTTAGGGAAAAGGTCTGTTAGCTCAGTTGGTTCAGAGCGCTTCCTTCACACGGAAGAGGTCGACAGTTCGAATCTGCCACAGACCACTCAAACATGACTCCATCTATCCTTAGGCGGGGTCATTTTTTTTTTGTGATAGTTTTTGAATAGACTATAGGAAACTTCACTCAAAACAAATCATGTCCTTCCCTGTGAAAAAAACGGCAGCAAAGGTACCTTTGCTGCCGAATAAAGCATTGGAAATAAATATGATTTGTTATTTCTTCTTGAAACCGAAATTGGGGAGCTCTACATTGCGGAAAGCCGAAAGAATGGGGTTGGCCGAGGGCTGGGGAGTGCCGTAGATTTCGGAAATGAGGTTCTTGTACTTTTCGAGGAGCACTTTGCGACGAACCTTGAGTGTGGGAGATAAGAGGCCGTTGTTGGCAGTCCATTCGTCGGTGACGATGCGATAATTCTTAATCTGCTCGTGGGCGGCGAAATCGCGGTTGATTTCGGCGATGACGGTACGGAATTTCTCTTTGGTCTCGGGAAGGCTGAGGAGTTCGGCATTGTCGCGATAATGGAGGTGATGCTTCAAAGCCCAGTAATGCAAGGTGTTGAAATTGGGGCTGATGATGGCGGCAACACTCTTTTGGTTTTCGCCCACAATCATGGCCTGTTCGATGTACTCGTTCTCGCGCATTGTGTTTTCCATCAGCTGAGGAGCGATGTATTTGCCGGCAGAGAGTTTGAAGATGTCCTTTTTTCGGTCGGTGATGCGAAGATACTGCACACCGGTAAGGCCGCCGAAATTACCCACCAGTTCGCCTACATCGCCAGTGTGGAACCATCCGTCGGGTTCGATTACCTGCTTGGTGTATTCGGGATCTTTGTAATATCCCATCATCACATGAGGTCCGCGGGTGAGGATTTCGCCGTCTTCGGCAAACTTCACTTCTACTCCTTCGAGAATGGGGCCTACGGTGCCGATACGTACCTGCTTTTTAACAGGGTTATTGACAGCGATTACAGGAGAAGTTTCGGAAAGACCATAGCCTTCGTAGATATTGATGCCGGCAGCTGCAAAAGTGCGCAGCAGTTTGGGCTGAATGGAACTGGATCCGGTGATAATGATAAGGTGTTCGCCGCCGAATTTTTCGCGCCAATGGCGGTAGACCAAATAATCGTAGAATTTCTGGCCTATTTGGTAGATGAGGGAAACTTTCTTGTAGTAGGAATAGTCATATCGTGCACCATGCTTGAAGGCGCGGGTGTAAATCTTTTTCTTGATGCCTTTGAAATCTTTTCCGGCAGCATACAGCTTGTCGTACACCATCTCGAGTACGCGGGGAACAGCGCAAAAGCCTTTGGCATGGAGTTCCATCATATTCTGTTGTATGGTGCCCATGTTTTCGGCATAGTAGATGCCTACGCCCTTGTACTGGAAATGGTAGTTGAGGCTGCGCTCGTAGATGTGGTTGAGGGGCAGAAAGCTGAGCGCCTTGTCGCCGGGTTTCATGGGATTGACCTTGGCGTGGGCCATGAAGTTGGAGCATAGGTTCCTATGCGAAAGCATTACGCCTTTGGGGTCGCCGGTGGTGCCGGAAGTGTAGATAAGGGTGACGCAATCGTCGGGACGAGTGTTGGCTTTGCGCTCTTGAAGAATGGGTGCATTTTTATCTTGGCTGGCGATGCCGAGTTTGAGGATGTCTAAAGTGCGGGGGTAGCCTTCGATTTTGTCGAGCGTGAAAACCTTCGGTGCATTCTCAATGCGGTCGAGGGCCGGCTTGATGCGCTGGAGAAGGATATTGTTGCTGATGAAAATATGGGAAGCTTCGCAATGCTTGATGATGTGGACATAGTTGTCGGCGCTCAGCGTGGGGTAGATGGGAACGTGGATGACGCCGGAGAGCGAGCATGCCATGTCGATGAAATTCCACTCGGGGCAGTTGTTGGACATGGTGACCACTTTGTCACCCGGTTTGAGACCCATTTCGATAAGGCCGCAAGCCATAAAATTGGCAATATTATAATATTTCTGAGTGCTGTATTTGACCCATTCGCCCTTTTCTTTGCAACAGAGGACATCTTCCTTGTTGGGATAGGTTTCGAGCAGATAGTCAAGAAGGTCAAAAGTACGTGTTATTTCAATCATAGTACATTATTTATTAGAATGCAAAGATACGTCTTTTTTTTCAAACAAAGAAAAAATATCGAGTATGTCTGCTTTTTTTTGTATTTTTGCACGCTCAAATTTGAATAAAATAGAATGAATATAATCATTGCAGGCGACGGAGAGGTTGGATTTTACCTAGCCAAGTCGCTGACCGAACTGGACCACAATATTACCGTGGTAGACCCCAATTCGGAACTGTTGAAACGGTTGGAGAAAGAAACCGATTTGATGACCATTGCCGGTTCGTCGACTTCGCCCAAAGTGTTGGGCGAGGCCAACGTGGGCGATTGCGACCTTTTTTTGGCGGTGCTTCACGACGAAAACATCAATCTGATGAGCTGTGTAATGGCCAAAAGGCTGAAAGCAAAGAAAACGGTGGCACGCATCAGCAATGCCGAACTGCTGATGCCCAAAAATCGCGATATGCTTCGCGATTTGGGCGTAGACGAGATGGTGTGTCCGGAACGTATTGCCGCCAAGGAAATAACCAACCTGCTGAACAACTCGGTGGCTACGGAATTTTTCGATTTCTCGAGCGGGCTAATGACGATGTATCTCATCCACTTGGAGTCCGACTCGCCGGTATTGGGCCAGAGTGTGAAAGATCTGATTGTTAATTATAGCACACTCCAAGTGCGCATTGTGGCCATTCTGCGCAATGGTATCACCATAATTCCGCATACCGACACTGTGCTGCAGCAAGGCGACCTGGTGTATCTGATAAGCAAGCCCAACCAGCTGGAGAGTATCAAGAAAGTAGCTGGCAAAACTGATGTGTCGATCAAAAAGGCAATGATTGTAGGTGCTGGACGTATTGGCCGCTATGCAGCACAAACTCTGGAAGATAAAATCAGAATAACCCTGTTTGAGGAATCGAAGGAACGCTGCGACGAAGTGGCTCGTCAGCTTGAAAATACGCTCATTATCAATGGGGATGCTACAGATATTGAATTGCTGAAAGAAGAAGGGCTCCAGTATACGGATGCCTTTATAGCTGTAACCGATTCGTCGGAAACGAATGTGTTGAGCTGTCTTCATGCCAAGAAACTGGGCGTGCGTCGCACCATAGCCTTGGTAGAAAACACAGGGTTCATCAGCCTGTCGCAGGACATCGGCATTGATACAATTATCAACAAAAAACTGATTACTGCCAGTTACATTTCGCGATTTATAGTGAAGGGTGATGCCGTACGCAGCAAATGGCTCAGCGGCACCAACGCCGAACTAATGGAATTCAATGTGGGAAAATGGGCTCCAGCCACACGGCATACGATACGCGAACTGCATCTTCCCACTGGGTCGACACTAGGCGGTATTATTCGTGGAAACGAAAGTCTGCTGCCAACCCGCGACTTGCAAATCAAGCCCAAAGACAAAGTGATTGTGTTTGCTTTGCCAAAGGTTATGGACCAAGTGTCGAAACTGTTTGAATAATCACAAACCTTCACCCTGTTACAGATAATTGTTCAAAAACAATCTACATAGAATTAACGAGTGGCCGGCAGAACGACTGGGATTGCGTAAGTTCAACTTCAAACTGATTGCGCGAATCACGGGCACGCTGCTGATGTATTTTGCTTGCAGCATGGTTATTCCGCTGCTGGTGTCGCTGTATTATAAGGACGGCGCCCAGTTTTCGTTTATAGTATCGGGAATGGTAATACTGCTGCTGGGCATGCTGTTGCGAAACATCGTAGGCCGTAATGTCCGCTATGATTTGAAAGAAATTGAAAGCTACTGGATTACCTTCATCATTTGGCTGGTGGTGCCCATGTGCGGAACCGTGCCCTATTTGGTGACAGGTGCCATAGGAACCGTGACCGATGCTGTATTCGAGTCCTTTAGCGGGTTCACTACTACGGGGTCTTCTATTGTAGCGCTGCCCGAAGAACTGCCATTGAGTTTGCTGGTATACAGGTCGTTCACACAATGGGTAGGCGGAATAGGCCTCCTGCTGTTTGTGGTGGCCATATTGCGCAAACTGGGTATTGGAGCAGGCCAGTTGTATGAGGCCGAATTCTCGGGGGCACGCCATCGCAAGCTTCATCCTCATCTGTCGAAAAGCGTCACCCGGATGTGGACGCTTTATACGTTGATTACATTGGCCATGGTGGGTTTGCTATATTGGGTAGGAGAAGTTCGTTTCGGCGATGCTATATGCTTGGCACTAAGCACGGTGTCGACCGGCGGTTTTGCGCCAGATAATGGCGGTATGGCCATGCTGACGGATGGGGGATTGGTGATTGTGACCGTTTTTATGATGCTTAGCGGCATCAGCTTAGTGCGACTTTATCAGCTGTTTACTTTCCGGTGGACGCACCTGAGGCACGATCAGGAGCTGCATTGCTATTTGGCAATATTGTTTTCGGCTGTGGCATTGTGTGTGGTGGCTTTCTGTTCGGTGGGCAACGGATTTAAAGAGTCGCTGCAATACAGCTTGTTCCACGTGGCGTCAACGATGTCGTCGACGGGCTTTTATGTGGCTAAGCCAGCCCATTGGTCGTTCTTTGTGAGCGCGATAACCTTTCTGCTGATACTATTGGGCGCTTCGGCCGGTTCGACTGGCGGCGGTATCAAAATATGGCGTGTGATAGCCGTAGTGAAGTATATGGGCAACTATTTTACTAATATGCTTCATCCTAATGCGGTAACCTGCGTCAAAATCAACGGGCAAGTGGTTGAAACCGATTATATAAACAAAATATTTGCATTTGTGTTCTTATACATGGCCTTTATCGTTGGGGGTGCCTTTGTGCTTACGTTATGCGGGTGCACGATACCCAATTCGATATGTATGGCAGCAGCCAATGTCAGTAACTTGGGTCCGTCGCCGCTGATCAATAATCTTGGCGGCAGCCTCGATTATGCTATGCTGCCCAATTTGGCCAAATGGACGCTTACGGTGCTGATGCTGGCCGGAAGATTGGAACTGTTTGCTTTGATAGCTGTATTCTCACCTGCCTATTGGAAAAGAAGAATATGAACGGGATAAAGTACATACTACGCTTTATCGGCATTATGCTGATGGTTGAAGGCGGCGTGATGCTTACGTGCCTGATTCCGGCATTTCATTTCCATGATGGGACGTGGAGCCAGATTACCGTGTCGGGCCTGTTTACCTTCTGTTTGGGAATGTTGCTTGAGGTAAGCTTCCATCGGGCACCGCGTTTTGCCGACAAGCGGATGGCCTATCTGCTGGTGGGGTTGATGTGGTGCGTGCTGTCGCTATTCGGAACGCTCCCATATCTGACTACAGGCGTGGTGCATAGTTTTGCCGATGCCTTGTTTGAGTCAACTTCGGGAATCTCGTCCACAGGAGCTTCTATCTTTTCTGCTGTCGAATGGATACCTTCGTCGGTGCTGTTGTGGCGAAGCATGACCCAGTGGTTCGGTGGATTTGGCATAGTATTGCTGGTTCTGGCATTGGTGCCCTCGTTGGGAATCAACAAATATACATTGTATACGGCCGAGGCTTCGGGTGCCGACAATACAAGCAAACAGACCACTTCGATGGCCACCACCGTAGGTCATACGCTGGGTATCTATGTGCTGCTTACTCTTCTGTTTATCTATCTTTTGTGGAAAAATGGCATGCATGTATGGGATGCAGTCAATATCACCTTTACCGCAATCTCGTCGGGCGGATTTTCTATCTATAACAATAGTATCGAGGGACTGACCCTGGTGCAGCAGTATATCCTGGCTGGCGCTATGCTGCTTAGCGGTGTTAACTTTGCATTGATGTATAATTTCGTCACCTTCAGATGGGATCGGCTGCGCAATAAATTCGACCAATTGTTGTGCTACTTGTGCATATATCTTGTTGCGGCTATATTTGTAGTGCTAGCGCTCCGATTTGAAATGGATTACAGCTGGCGCGAATCGTTGCGCTGCGGCATAGTACAGACAATCAGCGTACAAACCACTACAGGATTGCTGGCCGCAGACACATCGCAATGGTGGGTGCCCATCACATTTCTGTTTGTGGCGCTATCGCTGTGTGGCGGAATGGCGGGATCGACTACGGGAGGACTGAAGGCCATGCGTGTGCTGATTCTGTCTCGCAACGTGCGTAAAATATTGCGCGACAGGCTTCATCCTCGGTCGGTGAGTCCGGTACGATTGAATGGCCATCCCGTTTCGGATAACATCATTACCAATGTGATGGTTATCTTCCTTATTTTTGTGGCTGTTATCTTTGTGGGAATCATGTTGTTGATGCTTTGCGGAATCAATGCCACAGAGTCTATTGGCGCTGCAATAGCATGTGTGTCGGGCTACGGGCCGGGGTTGGGTATCAGCGGCGGTTTTGGGTGCTATGCTGGATTTACTATAATGGCCAAAATCATTTGCACGTTCCTTATGCTGATGGGCCGACTAGAGTGCCTCACGCTGCTTCTGCTATTTATGCCGTCGTTTTGGCGTAAAGGATAGCGGTCCGATGGACCATGCTGAGCTGGATGCTTCAGAAAAGTGTGGGCAAGCCGATTCGATGCTGCGTATTGGTTGCGTTGCCGGTTTATGTATATTTCTTCGTCCAGATGGCGAAGGAAAAGCGAAGCAGCATAAAACCAAAAGCGAAGGAGCGAGGAACATGCATACAACAAAAAAGTGCACCAAAGGGATAAACGAACGAACAACATGGGATGAAATGATTTCTTGAAGCCGGAAATGAAATCAACATGCTTCCGTGAAAAAAAAAATCACAAATATATAAATATTACAGAAAAAAGTAGTACTTTTGCAATTTGAAAAATTGTATGTATGGAGAGCCCTATCATATCACTTAAAGGTGTAAGTATCAGTCATGACGATGGTCCTTTGCTGACCGATGTTAATGTGCAAATCGCATCGGGCGAGTTTGTATATCTCATCGGAAAAAGCGGAGCGGGCAAGACTTCGCTCCTCAGGACGCTGTATGCCGACCGTCCTATTGACGCCGGAGAGGCATCTGTGTGTGGTTTCGATTTAACCCGACTGAAACGCAAGCAAGTGCCTTTGCTGCGCAGAAAGGTGGGCATCGTTTTCCAAAATTTTCGGCTGCTTCGCGACCGTAATGTGTACGAAAATCTGGCATTTGTTCTGCGCGCTACAGGTTGGCGAAACGCCGAAATAGACCCGCAAATCGAAAAAACGCTTCAAGCTGTGGGCATATCCGATAAAGCTCAATCATCCATATACCGTTTGTCGGAAGGCGAGCAGCAGCGTGTGGGCATTGCCCGCGCCCTAATCAATAATCCCACCCTGATAGTGGCAGACGAACCAACGGGTAATCTGGATCCTGCCACATCGTCGGATATCATGCAGCTGCTGGTGGATATCAACCAGCAAACCGGCACCACAATGCTCATATCCACACACGACTTTATGATGATAGACAAGTATCAATCGCGCATGCTGGTGTGCGAAAATGGAACAATTACTGATCCCCAACAATAAAAATCGAATTATCGCGTTATCGACAAAAGATTAATAATACAACGATGAAAAAACGTCTCTTAATAATCATTTTGGCAGCACTTTTCGTTATTCCTGCTGCCAATGTTCAGGCCCAGTACCGCAAGAAGAAAGAAACCACTGAAATCATCAGAGAGGGTAACAACAAGCGCCTCTGGCTCCGCTCTAAGGCCGATACCAACTGGAAGCCCACCCCTGGAGGTCTGTATGAGCAGGTGACGCTGGCCGATGCTTCCAAAAAAGGAAAGAAAACAGAGCCCATCATCGATTTGGGCGGCAAGCACAAGGTAAGAGAAGCCGCTTACGATACTGTTTGGAAATATACCGCTTTCGACGGCAAAAAATTGTATTATGTCAACTACAACTACAACAATTTCCGTACCGTCAAATGGCAGAAGGATGATAAGCGCGACTGGGGTACTTTCGACCCGGTGATGGACTATATCTCTACGGCCGGACGAATCCCGATGCACATCTGTGCTATTTTTGCTGTCAACCCTACCATTACCGATCAGGACCTTCGCGACGAACTGGTGGCCCGTGCTCAAATGGAAGCTTTAATTTCGCTCGACTATTTCCGTGACATCTTGATTGAGAAGGAAATGAAAAACAAGGTGTCTTATAAAGTGGCTGAAATCGACTGGCGCTATTGGAAGGACGCTTTCTACTTTACCGAGCCTCAGCCTGACGATGAGGTGATCCGTGTGGGTTTGATTTGCGATTTCAGCAGCAAGAAGGTGGATTTGCTGCCTTCTCCTGCCAAGGATGCCCGCAATTTTGCTGAAATCAAATTCTTTGCCAATGATGCTACCATTCAGGCTTCCTATATCCCCGAAATTGAAAGTTTGGTGGAATATTTGAACCAAGAGTCTGGTTTGGAAGTGCTGCTCACCGGCTATTGCGACAATGTGGGTACCGAAACCTACAATATGGGACTTTCGCGTCAGCGTTGCGTGGAAATCAAAAAGGCGCTGATGAAACGAGGCATTGCAGAAAACCGTATCGAGATTATCGCCAAAGGTGAAGATGACCCCGTGGGCGATAATAATACCTTAAGCGGCCGTATGGCTAATAATCGTGTGAAGATACAGATCCAGTAATGGATACGAAAAAACAATATCAACAATTGTGCGAAACAGAGGGATGCAACATCCCTCTGTTTCTGCAATATTGGTGGATGGAAACTGTGTGCCAAGGCAAACGGTGGGATGTGCTGTTGTCTCGCAATAGTGAGGGCTCCATTGTGGGGGCGCTGCCATATTTGATAGGTTCTAAGATGGGACTGCGTTTCGTTTTGCAGCCCCAGCTGACCCAGTATAACGGGCCGTGGTACAGGACTGGATGTGATAAGGAGGCTGTGCAAGTTGACCTTTTGCGTCAATTGAAGAAGTTGCGATTGGCGCTGTTTCTGCAGAATTGCGCTCCAGGGGTAGAACCGCTGGAAGGTTTCAAAATCGAACCAAGGCCGACCTACAGGATTGAAGATATTTCGAATCCAGAACAGGTGTTCTTGAATTTTCACAAGAAACATCGACAAAAACCGATAATAAAAGCCCAGCTACAGCTGGAGGCTGCCGAACTGACCCCCAAAGAATTTGCCCGATTCCATAAGGCCTATTGGAAATCTCGAGGCGAGGAGGATCTTTTGAGCGACGATTTTATGGAACGAATCATTACTGCTTCCCTCCAGCGAGGCCAAGGAATGCTGTTGGGGGTGAAGGATAATGAGGGGGTGCTAAGGGCTGCCCGCTTTGTGGCTTATGACCAGAATTGCGCCTATGCGTTGCTGTCGGCACTAAATCCTGAAGGACACCCTAACGGGGCTTCACCGCTATTGTTCTGGCTTATCATCCAACATCTCTCGGGCAAAGTGAAATCTTTCGATTTCGAAGGCAGCTTGGATCCCGGAATTGCATATTCGTATAGTTTGTATGGGGCGCAGCCTGCCACGTACTATCGGATGTATCGCTGCCCTAATCCTTTGTTGAATTTGGTTCTACGTTCGCGTTTAAAATAATTGCCTATGATAGCTTCCGACCTTCGCGCAATAGATTTCCAAAAATTGGATATTTCTGAATATAGCCGTAACTATATTCTGCGGATGATGCCATCGATTGATTACTATTTGCAGATATATGGCAGTTGTGTACAGAATGTGCTTTGCGAGATGGGCAGGCCTGCTTCAGAATTGGCTGTGGTAGACTATGGCGGCGGCCATGGTTTTTTGTCGTGCCTGTTGAAAAAAATGGGTTTCGGAAAAGTGATATATATTGACTTCAATCCATTGGCAGTGAATGCGGTAAAGATTATAGGCAAAACGCTGGGGTATGGACCCGACGAAACGCTGGAAGGCGGTTCGGATGTGCTGCGCGAATGGTGTGCCAAATCTGGGGTGGCTCCGCAAATTTTGTTTGGCATGGATGTGATTGAACATGTGTACCGATTAGATCTTTTCTTTTCCGATTTGGTCGCTATCAATCCGTGTATGCGTATGATTTTTACCACAGGGTCAACCCCTTACAATCCCATGGTGGGCCGGCGTCTGCGGAAAGTGATGGTGTCCGACGAATTGGGCCCCAACGGTTTCCTTGCCCAAAGACGAGTTCGTATTGCTCAACATTTCCCCAATCTGGATGAAGATATGCTGGACTATTGGGCAGCCCAAACACGTGGGTTGACCTTTGCTGATACGATATCGGCTGTGGAGAATGGTAGAGCGAAACCGCCGGCTGATCCATACAATACATGCGACCCAGAAACAGGTTCGTGGACCGAGCGTATTCTACCATTGAAAGAGTATCAGCATATAGTCGAAGCATGCGGATTGCAAGTGTCTGTAGGCAGTGGTTTTTACAATACCCATCGGTCGGGGGCAAAGAAAATTCCCTCGGTGTTGCTTAACGTCTTGTTGCATTGCAAATGTTTGAGGATGCTGGCTCCATTTATTATCCTGAGTGTCGAACCTAAACACAAATAGTATATATATGAATATAAAACTTCTCGTAATATCCAAGACAGATATAGCCTATATTCAGCAAGGCATAGAAGAGTATTGCAAGCGCCTAAAACATTATGTTCATTTCGATGTGGAGGTGATACCGGCCTTGAAAGATCAGAAAGGGGCTTCACCCGATGAGATAAAAGAACGCGAAGCTGTGCTGCTCCTGAAAAAACTGCAAGGAGCCGACCGTATTGTGTTGCTTGATGAACATGGCAAAGAATATACGTCGGTGGGATTTTCGCAATATCTTCAAAAACAAATGAATGCTGGTATTCGTAGTCTAGTGTTTGTGGTGGGTGGAGCATTTGGATTTGCTCCTAGCGTGTATGCTGTCGCACATGACAAAATATCGCTTTCGCAGATGACTTTCAACCACCAGATGGTTCGTCTGTTTTTTGTCGAACAAATATACCGTGCATACACAATCCTGAATCATGAGCCTTATCATAACGAATAATTCCTTAATAAGATGCAACTGAAATTAACTTACAACGAAGTACAGAAAATGATTGCCTCTAAGTCTGGCAAGGAACTGCCAATGTGTTTCGGCGGCCCGCACACACTCCGTATCAGCCACAAAGTACCCTTGATGGGGTCTGTGGGGCTGGATATTAACGTAGACCGTATCGAAGGCAGCGATGTGATTCTTTCTTTTGGAGGTGGCGCTGCAATAGAATATATGCTGCGGGCGGCCTTGAGTCAAGCAAAAAATCAGCCGGGAGGCGACATGGTGGAGATGCTTGGAGGAAACCAGCTACTGTTGGCTTTGGGAAAAAATCCCAATACGTCAGCCTTGTTCCAAAATATTCAGCTGCAAGATATCCATTTTGACGAGCAGTCGATAATGATTGATTTTGTGCCCAAGGCATAAACGAATTTGTGCCTGACATGCAACTGATTCATATATATCATAGCTGTTTTGCGGCTGTTGATGAAGGGTACTTGGTGGTGTATGACTACTGGCAAGATCCCAAGGGAACGCTCCACGCTCTTCTGGAGAATGCTTTGCAGTCTGATATCGAAGTATTCTTTGTGGTGTCGCATTTCCATACCGACCATTTCAACCCCGAAATTACTGGGTGGTGTAAGGAACATGAAGGGTGGCACCTGATTCCCTCCTACGATACTATTCGTCGCAGACGTATACCCCGCGAAGTGCCTTTGGCCGAACTGCGTCCCGGAACAAGAGTTGAAACACCCTATTTTACCCTTAAGGCGTACCATTCTACTGATGTGGGCGTGAGTACGGTAACGGAACTGAAGGAGGGTACTGTTCTTTATCACGCTGGTGATAACAACAATTGGTATTTCCCCTCGGATGAACTCCCGGCAAGCAGTCGGGTGAAGATTACGGCCGAACAGATGGATAAGCTGTATGCATCTACATTGCGCGAAATAAAGCATGACTATCCCGTGATTGATCATGCAATGGTTCCTGTCGATCATCGGTTGGGCCAGGAGATGATGCGAGGCCCTTTACAGTTTATTCAAGCCATTGAAGTCCATTATTTCCATCCAATGCATTATGCCGATTTATCAGCTTTGCTGGCTGAATAATATTGCGTATTATTCTTTATCCCTAGTTGGGGATGATGCAAAAACGGTCGCCAGTTAGGCGGCCGTTTTTGTTGCAATGGCTGATGTATGTTGCATCAGATAAGCTGTAGGTCTGTCTATTTTATACGAGAATGAGGATGGATGCTTCGGCGGAACGCATATAGCAGATCTCGCAAAAAGATGAATAATCGTGGAGTGAGGTAAGCACTAGCTGTGCCGAGCAATAAGAACATGAGTCCTCGAATGGGTGAGACGGCAAAAATTGTAACAATAGTACCGATAATCACATACAAAAATGTGGCAAAAAGGCGGATACCATAGTTGACCGAACTGCGGAATTGTGTGTCTTTGATAAGTTTATGGGCAATAATGTGGGTGGGAAGGTATACAATAAGGTTACTAAGTATCCAAAATTTGAGTCCTACAGTAGAAAGAATGGCAGCCACAACCACTGCTATGAGCACTCCGTTGAGGACCAGTTTGTGCCATTGGAAAGATGAATCGAAGGACAGGGGGATTTTAGCCTGGTTGAGTTCGGCAGCGTATGTGGCGCCTTGGTCATAGCACAACTCTTTTTGCTCGTCACTCATGGCGGCAATCTGTTCGCTTATATGTTTGCGTGCCATAAAACGATTCCATGCGGTATTCTTCAAGTTTAGCTCTGCTAGAGTGGCGGCTGTCTGCCTATGGCAGTAGGCATATTCGTCGGCATAGCGCTCTTTGGCAGTAACGTGATGCATTTGTCCTTTGAGCGATACCGATAGGGTTTCGCGCATTTGGTTCAGCGCAACGGGTTCGTTGGAAAGGTAGGTGTCCATATATTCCTGTACGGGAATAGGTTTGCCGATGTTGATGCAGACATTGCTATATGTTTGTTCATACTCATCATAATCAACACCCATGGGTACGATATACAAAGGTTTGTCCCCTAATCGTTTTTGGGTTTCTCCTGCAATGCGGAACATTCCTTTAACAAGCGGTAGCATCTGGTGTTTGTCGTTATGCCGTCCTTCAGCCATAAGGCATAATGGCCGACCTTTTAGCAGTACGTCGCATGAATTGTTGAATACTTGTTCGTTCTTACCCAGCTGGTCGCGCCCATCGCGAATGCGGTACACGGGACTGATTCGTAAAAAGTTGAGGAACGCAGCAATGGTGGGATTGTTGAAAATGTCAGCGCGTGCCAAGAAAACCACCGGTTGGCGCGTGATGCATAACATTAATAAAGCGTCCATTAGTGCATTCTGGTGGCATGGGGCAAAAATAAAATGCTCGTTCCAGGGAATATTCTCACGTCCCTTGATTGTGACGCTGCGGTAGTGGGCATGAGTTCCGTAATCCACGACAGGACGGAAAAAACTGTAAAAAAAGTTAAAATCAGCCAGTGTATTTTTCATGCTGCAAAATTACAAAATATTTTTGACTTTTTTGAGTTATTACAACAAAATTAATGAGGACTATCATGAAACGTTTGTTCTTTGTAGCACTCTTTATGGTACTTATAAATCCATTTTTTTCAATCCGAGCACAAGTTGTTGTTGATCAAAAGATACGTTTTGGGGCTGTGGTTGATGGGGATACGTTGCCATATTACCATCTTAAAGAGGTTAAAATTCGCGAATCTGCCTCACTTCTTTCCCAGCAAGAGATTCGAAAGAATCAGAAGCTGATTCGGAACGTAAAGAAGATGCTCCCGTATGCAAAGATTGGACGCCAAAGACTTGACGAATTAGAACGCCGCGTGGCCGATATGCCCAAAAAAGATCGCAAAGAAGCTATTAAGGCCGCAGAAAAGGAGCTGTTGGCCGATTTCTCCGACGAATTGAAAGCCTGCACTATCTCGCAAGGAAAAGTGTTGTTGAAATTAATCGACCGTGAAACTGGTCGCACGTCCTATGTGCTGGTAAATGAATTGCGGGGCAAGTTGCGTGCGGGTTTTTATCAGACTTTTGCACGACTTTTCGGCTACAATCTGAAAGCAGGTTATGATCCGAAAAACAATAAAGAAGATAATCTTATTGAACGTATTGTAATTTCAGTCGAACATGGAAAACTCTGATATTGCCCAAGGTTATTGTTTTTTGTCAGCCGTTCCTATGCGGGCTGAGCCTTCAGACCGTGCAGAAATGGTCAATCAACTGCTATTGAACGATACGTTCGATATCCTTGACTCCCAGCCAAAATGGAGTCTGATTCGTTGTCATTTTGACGGCTACAAAGGGTGGATTGATAATAAACAGTACCGACTTGGCACTCCTATAGATACAGCAGCGTCTCCGCTGCAATCGTCGCCTAGCAAGGTGGCATATGAAAAGTATATGGATGCTCCATATATGTGGGGTGGTAGAACGGCGATGGGGATAGATTGCTCGGGGCTCACTCAGGTTTGTTTTAAGGCCTGTGGTATTGCCCTTTTGCGCGATGCTTCTCAGCAGGCTACCCAAGGTGTTGAAGTGTCCAATATCGATAGTATTCAATGTGATGACCTCTGTTTTTTCCAGAACGAGAATGGCCGCATAGTGCATGTTGGAATCTGCATGGGTGATGGGAGGGTGATACATGCATCAGGCCAAGTGCGTATTGACAGGCTCGATGCTCAAGGAATATTCAACCTTGATACTCAAAGCTATTCGCATCAGCTACATTCGATTAGGCGTATTGTTTGCAGCAAAAGCTAAAGTTGGGTTCTAAGAGGAACGAAAATGAATATTCCACGTCATCCGGTGATGAATGGCGTGGTGTCTGTGTCGTATTTTTGGTTTGAACGTTTCCCCAAAAAAAAGTAGCCAAATGTGTTAAATTTTATTATGCTTCGTTAGGATTGAAAAAAAAATCGTATCTTTGCATTTTAAAATATTGCGCGCGTGTGTTGCGTAAACCTCCACGTGGCATAAATGTATTGATGTAATGGTTTTATCTGACAAACAACTGATTGCTAATCTTAAAGCAGGAACATACTCCCCTGTCTACCTCGTTACCGGCGAGGAAAATTACTATATTGATGTGGTGTCGGATTATTTTGAAAATCATGTGGTGGACGAAAGTTTTCGCGATTTTGATCAAACAGTGGTCTATGGTCGTGATGTCGATATGCGTACAGTAATTTCTTATGCCAAGCAATTCCCTATGATGTCCCCGGTGAAGTTGGTTCTTGTGAAAGAAGCTCAAGATATCCCCATAAAGGAGTGGGAACTGTTGGCCGAATACATGGAGAAGCCGCTAATGCAGACGCTCTTGGTATTCTGTTACCGCAATAAGAAGTTCGACAAGCGGTCCAAGGTGTATAAGTCAATTAATGATAAGGGTGTGATTTGTGAGCGTGGCAAGTTATATGATAATCAGCTTCCTGATTGGATTGGCACTTTTGTCAACCAGCATGGCCATACTATCACCCAACGTGGTTCGGTGTTGATTGCTGAGTCGCTGGGCAATAATCTTTCGAAAATTGCCAATGAGCTATCAAAGGTGTTCATTTCGATGAAGCCCGGTGAAGTGGTAAATGAGGATATAATCGAACGTAATATCGGCATCAGCAAAGATTATAACGTTTTTGAATTACAGAATGCTATAGGTCGTCGCGATGTGGTTCAGTGCAACCGCATTATCAACCATTTTGCAGCGAATCCAAAAGAGAATCCATTGCCGCCTATACTCACAATACTGTATGGCTATTTTATCAAAATAATGCTGTACCATCAGGTAGAAGATAAAAGCCAGGCCGCACAAGCGTTGAAGGTGAATCCATATTTTATCAAAGATTATGCTGTGGCCGCCAACAATTATCCTTTGGGTAAGTTGGCTTCGTGCATAGGCTATCTGTATGAGGCTGACCTTCGTTGCAAGGGTGTGCGCAGTGCTGCAACCATGACAGATGGGGAGATTCTTAAAGAATTGGTTTTTAAAATAATACATTAAGAAGCAATACTGCTACAACAATAATTATCAAGGTGGATATGAAACGTTGTTTTATCTTTTTATTATTCTTTGCATCTGCGGTACTTCAGGCTCAGACTATCAAGGGAGTATTAACTGATAGCGAAACGGGCGAAGCAATTCCTTTTGCCAATGTCGTGCTGGATGGTACCCGCTACGGCAATGCTACTGATTTGAACGGATTCTATCTTATCAACAAGATGCCTGAAGGCATTTATACATTGAGAGTCCGCTTTGTGGGATATAAGGAGTATACTGAAGAGGTGAAGATTGGTAAGGGACAGGTGCTGGTTAAAAATATCGTATTGTCTGCAGAAAGTAAAACACTGAAAGCTGTTACGGTCTCTGACAGTCGTATTGAAGAACGCAAGATACAGACGCAGGTTTCAGTAGAAAAGATATCTTCGTCGCAAATTCAGCAAATGCCCTCTATCGGTGGCACCGCCGATTTGGCTCAGTATCTGCAAGTGCTTCCGGGTATTAATTCTACGGGAGACCAGGGTGGCCAGCTTTATATCCGTGGTGGCTCTATGATCCAGAATCTTACGCTTTTGGACGGTATGGTAGTGTATAACCCATTCCATTCGATAGGCTTGTATTCGATTTTTGAAACTGATATGATCCTTAGCGCCGATGTCTATTCTGGCGGCTTTGGGGCTGAATATGGCGGCAGACTTTCGTCGGTTATCGATGTTACCACCAGAGACGGTAATAGAAAACATCATACGGGAAAGATTGGTCTAAATACCTTTGGGGCTAATTTGTTGCTTGAAGGTCCTCTGAAGAAAGAAAAAGCCAACAGCCCTTCGACTATCACATATTTGCTCTCGGCCAAAAATTCGTATCTCTCCAAAACTTCAGATTTGTTTTATCCAAATATCGAAGGTGGTTTGCCATTTGATTTCCTTGATTTGTATGGAAAATTGACTGTAAATTCTGGCACAGGTAGCAAAATCAGCTTCTTTGGTTTCAATTTTGATGATAGTGTGGCAAATTATCAGAAGTTGGCCGACTATCATTGGCGCAATTATGGTTTGGGTACCAATTTTATGTTAGTGACAGGTTCTAGTTCGATTTTGGAGGGTCATGTAGCCTATTCCAATTATTCGATTAACATGCATGATGCTACTAACGCTGATAAATACAGCAGTATTGGCGGTTTCAATATGGGTTTGGATATTACCAATTTCGTCGGCTCCAACCGATTGAAATATGGCTTGTCCATGGAGGTTTATTCTACCGATTATCAAAATACTAATTTCTATGGTATTGATCTCCGCCAGCGTGAAAATACAAATAATCTCTCGGCCTATCTGACCTACAAGATAGCGTCGGGCAAGTGGCTGGTTGATCCCGGTGTGAGGTTTGTTTATTACGCTTCGCTGTCTTCGCCTCATCTCGAACCACGTGTTTCGGCAAAATATAATGCTACCGACAATTTCCGGTTGAAGATGGCGGCAGGCATGTATAGCCAAATCTTTTTGGATGCTCGGTCCGATAACGATATTGTAAATCTATTTAGTGGGTTCCTTACGGGTTCGGGTGCGCTTAATAAACCAAGCACATTCCTTGGAAATGATGTGAATAGCTGCGTACAGAAGGCTCAGCATGTAATTTTTGGTGCCGAGTATGATTTCTCAAATCGACTCACAGGTAATGCCGAACTGTATCTGAAGAATTTCAGTTTTTTGCTGAATTCGAATCGTAACAAGATGTTCGATGCTCAAGATGCTGCTTATGGCCATGGTGGAGCATACGAAAAACCCGAATACTACCTTACCGACTATATTGTAGAGCGCGGTATGTCTTATGGCGCTGATTTCAGTTTGTGTTACGACGATGATTGGCTGTATGTTTGGGCTACATATTCTTTAGGGTGGGTTCGCCGTACCGATGAAGTTCGCACGTATCCTCCTCACTATGATCGCCGCAATACAATCAATTTATTGACAACGCTTCGTTTGGGTGAAACTCGCCAGTGGGAGTTGAGTGCAAGATGGAGTTATGGTAGCGGTTTCCCGTTCACCCAAACGCAGGGACTGTATGAGAATATCACTTTTGGAGATGGTTTGTTTACCGATTATACCAACGTGAATGGCAACTATGGTGTTGCCTATAGCGAGTTGAATGCAGGCCGTTTGCCGTCATATCATCGTTTGGATATTAGCGGAAAACGCAGGTTCTCAATAGGAAAACGTTCTATTCTTGATTTGAATCTGAGTATCACAAACGTATATAATCGCAATAATATCTTCTATTTCGACCGACTGACTGCTACACGCGTCGATCAGCTTCCTTTTATGTGGAATGCCGGTATGACTTTCAATTTCTAAAGAGGACATTATTAATTTGAATAAACATAGTTTCGCCAGCGAAACCTCCATATCGAGGGCAATTCTTTTGCTGAGTCCTAGTTCATCGCTGGATAATCTATCGTAACCCTCTGGCGAAATTAATCTAGCTAGAAAATCTAGAATCAATTCTAGATTTTCTAGCCATTTCAGCCATTGATGTGTATAAAATCATTCTCGGTACAGCTTGGGTGGATTTTGTGCTAAATATATGTGTTCTAGCTAATTTAACATAGTAGAAGTCGGTGCTGAAACTTCTCAAAGATGCCCCAATCTAGAATCTAGAACGCCTTTTTGTGTAATGCATCAGAAATTCCATTCTAGATTATAGATATGGTTGTTGATTTTTTGATTGAGCGTATGGGTTTAGTAGTTGATGAAGCGGATGCTGCGGAACTCCAAACGTAAATCAACAGTAAGTTTCTTAGCCCTAACGATGCTCATTTTACGGGGATTCTACGGGGTATGTCCGCTCCTATAGAGCGGAGCTACCCCGTAGGATCCCCGTAGGATGAGTGACCTTTGAATGGAGGAAGTGGGTGTTTGCTTTCGAGAATCAATTCCTCCATTGGGCATATTGTAATAACAAAATAAACTGATATAAAAAAATCCCAGAAATGTTTGATTTCTGGGATTTTCTTTTCTAGTATAATATCTCGACTCTTCTTAGGTTTTGTGGTTTTCTGCTCAATCCATAGGAGGATAAGGTTATCTAAAGGTGACTTCTAATAATTGGTTTTCAAACGATTTTTGATTATTGGCGAGCAGATTTCATATTTGAGTGAGGGCGCAATGCGGTGCATTGTAACCGAATGAAAATATGAAAGATGCCGTCTAGAATC
>JAGHRY010000104.1 GCA_018066145.1 Candidatus Colimorpha merdihippi
TTTTGCCCAAGACTTTCCCAAGTCTTGGAATAGCAAAATGGTCCTTAGAATGAAAGTTCAAGGCTGTGCGTCGCTGGCTAAAAATCAACTGCGTGGGACTAAAGCGCTTAAACTCGCACGACACTCCCACATTCATAGGGGGTTCCCTCACTTTTACAGGGGAACTCCAATAATTATAGGCATCCCTCCTTAATGCTCAGACAAAAGCGCTTCTTAACGCCCACACACAGCTGATTTTCTTAACGCCCTCTCCGCAATGCCAAAGGCTGCCGCACCATATTTGCCGCCAAAAGGAAGCGCCTAGTTGCAAGCAAAGTTGTATACATTTGCCGGCTACCGCCCTGTGGCCTTGCGGGAGAAGGCGTTAAGAAAAAGTGGCAGAAAAGCGTTAAAAGGGATTTTTGTTTGAGCAGAGATAAGGAAGCACCCTTAAAAAAAAGGGATTCGGAAGTAAATAAGGGATTCGCAACGAAACAGGACTGTCGTGCGAGTTTAAATCACTTTAGCTTTTCTGTCGCTTTTTTAGCCTTCGGACGCACAGCCTTGAACTTTCTTTGTTTCGTTTCTTTCTTTCAAGAGAAAGAAATGAAAGGGGGTCACAGGGGCAACGCCCCCTAATCATCAACAAACCACCATCGCCAAGAAAAATAAAATGGGGTCACAGGGGCAACGCCCCTAATAAAAAAAGGCGGAACCCCCTATGGTCCCGCCCTTCCCTTCACCCCTCGTAGCCCCCTCGTAGCCCCCTCCTATCACCCCTCGTAGAGCTTCTTATAAATCCCGCGCGTTTCGCTGTAGATGAGGCCCTGCTTCTTCCAGTTCTTCAACATCTGCTGCACCGTGTTCCTTGTGGCCTGGCTCCCCTTCACCATGGCCGACGTCTGCAGCGCCTGGTCCAGGGTAAAAGTGGCATCCAGCCGCTCGTAAATGCTATCGTTCCTTCCGGCATTGATGCGCTTGTTTCCGCAATAATCCTTACTTGTCAGCGCCGCTTCAATCCTATCGCGAAAGAAATATAAGTTGTTGTCCAGCAGCGTGTCGGCAATCAGCGGCAGCAGCGACAGCATCGCGGGGGTCTGCGCCTTCTCCAGCATATCCTCCCACATCGTGGGATGTTCGCGCAGATTCTTCTGGCAGAGAGCGAACGACGAATTCTTCAGCATCGTGTCGCAAACCGAGGCCAGCATCAGACAACACACGATGCGTTGTGCCGTCACACACACGCGGAAACGCTGGCGGGCCATCACCTTGTCGTCATTCTTCATCGATGCCAGTCGCACCATCTCCAGCCATTTCTGTCCCTCGGCCTCCAGCTTGGGCAGTTCGGCCTTGCCGTTCATCATCGTCAGCAATTCAGCCACATGGTAGATATGCTCCATTTGGAAATCCTTCAGCTGGTAAAAAGTCTCCGAGAGGGGCTGGTAGGTGTTGTCGGGCGTGCGTGCCAGCGCTATCCTGCTTTGGAAACCGTCGGTATAGTTCGACACCACACGATACAAAGCATCCGGGGTTCCTGCCATCACCACATTCCAGCGCAGATTGGGAATGTGCACATTCACAGCATCCAGGCTCTTGGCCTCGCGGTGGAAAGCGGCAGCATCGTAGGCTATGCGCAGCAGAATCGAATAGTTCGACATGCTGTTCTTCCATTGCTGGGCCAGCGAGTCGGCCTCGGGAGTAAACGAAATGGCATGCTTATCCTGCGTCTTGCCCAGCCGGTCGGCGATATTGGCCACCGTATTGTTCAGCGTCAGACAGCGTATCGGCAGCTGGGGCTCCTCGGGCTGTTCCTTCTTGTTTTTGGCGGCCTTCTTGCGTTGGCGGTAGTCCTCCTCCTGGGCAAAATAGATGGCATCCTGTACCATCAGGTTGTGCATCCAAGCCTCCACCAGGGGATCCAGACTCCCCTTGCCTGAAGCGGCATCACCTGCCGTATACGATATCAGGTTCAGGGTGTTGTAGCGGCCGTGCACACTCAGCTGCACCCCTGTTGCCAAAGCGCCTATCACCGGGGCCACGCTCACGATGGCCGGGAAAGCCAGGGTCGGACCCACCGCATCGATGGAGTATCTTATCGACTTCGGGAGCTGGGCGGGCAAAGCATCGAAGAAACGGCGGTTGTCCTCATGCTCCAAATCGTCGATGGAAGCTATCGAGCGGTTTTCTTCCAACAGATCCTGGCGCACAGCCTCCAGCACCTCCTTCAGCCGGCGCGGCATGTGGGTTCTGCGGTCGCTCAAGGCGCTGTCTATGCACTTCATCTTCTGCTCTTGAGGAAAACCGTCGTAATTGGGAATCACCCTATCCATCACCTCGCGGTCAAAACCGCACACATGCCTCAGGTAATAGCTCAGCTCGTAAGTCTTCATGTCGCGATTCGACTTCACCGGCTCTTTCCCGTTGTTAAACAGCTCCCAGTACTTGTCGATAATGCGCTTGTAAGGAATCCCCTCATACGCAATCGAATCCTCCTGCACAGCCACCCCCGAGCAAGCCGGTGTGGCCTGTGCGCCGGCACCCTCATTGGCCGATGCGCTCTGGGGTACCTCCTGTCCCTTTTGGCTGCCCTCATTCGTTGCCGAAGCCATAGCGGCAGCCTTGGGCTTGAAATGTTTGTTGCCGCAATGCGCCCCTTCGGGCAGATCCTCGGTGCGGTTCTCTAAACGCTGGAGCATATCGTTGGCAGCCTGCTCGTCGTAGGTGTCGGCAAACAGCTCGTCGCTCAAATAAAGCAGCTCGCTGCTGCTGGCCGTAGAGGTAAAGAACACCCTGTTCTGGTCGTGGGCGTTGGTGTCCACCTCGGTATCCAAAGCCGTGGCCAGCATCACCTGGTTTTCCAGTATCGTGCGTTCCACATCGCGCTTCACCACCAGATGGCCGCCGTTGCGGGCCGAGCGTTCCATCATCAGCAAGCCGTATTTCTCGGGTTCGGCCAGCAGCATAGGCACCACGCGCTCAAACTCTTCGGCGCTGTCGATATCGAAACCGAAAGCCCTCGACACATACCGGCTCCCCTTGATGGTGCCGTTGGGGTAATACCCGCTATAGTTCATTTGCACCAGATGTTTTTTGGCCTTTTCATCGCCCTTGCGGGCGGCCTTCAGATTGCGTACGTTTCGATTCGAATTCCTGATAGCCAGATATTCCTCGCGACTCCCGATGGGGCGTGCTACCTTAGCCCCGTTTCTAAAAGTAATATAATTGCAACTCATACTTGATGTTGTTGTTTGGTTGAAAATGTTGAATCGATGATTTTGGTTTTCTATTTGAGGCTTCCTAGACAGGCCTAGGTGGTACTAGTTGGTCCTAGATGCTCCTAGGTGGTCCTAGGAAGCCCCTAGTTGGTCCTAGTAACTCTTAGTCAGTCCCAGATAATCCCAGGTTTTCCCTATCCAGTGGGTAAGCTTTTTGATAAATCCGCTAAGTTTTGCCATAGTCAATTGGGTTTTGTCAAGCCTCACCGGGTCCTTAGTCCGGGGGTTGCTGAGGCAAGGTCTGATTGGGGTTTGTTGCGTCCCCCGAAAAAGACGATGCAAAAATACAAACTTTTTTTGACCGCTTTTCCGATTTGTACCTCAACGTACCGATTCGTACCGATTTGTTCCGCAATGTTCCTCAACGTTCCGATAAAGTATCGAAAAATCCCCAAAAAATCGACTTCTGTCGAGCCGATATTGATTGAAAAAAACAAGATTCAACAAAAATTGGCTCCCAAAAGCCCGATTCTTTCACACCTCACCCATAGCGCACTCATAATCAGACTCATATATTCACAGCAATGGCTTTCACGTTAGGTAATCCAAACAAAATCAATGCAATACGTCTTTGGAAAAATACATCATTCGCATAATCGAAGGGCACCCCCGTACCGCTTACCCAGTCCAAGTAATGGAAGGACAGTCCTTTATCAAACCTAGCGCATGGAATACCGGAGCCACAAAAGTGTCAAAGTGTCAAAGTGTCATGTGTCTTTTTCATTCTGCTGGTGGGGAAACAATTTCTGCTATTATTTATATATATA
>JAGHRY010000280.1 GCA_018066145.1 Candidatus Colimorpha merdihippi
ATGTAGCTGCCTTGGGGGAGGTGGCTGATGTTGAGGCTGTAGCAGGGGCCTTGGTTGGCGGGGGTGGCGTTGAGGAAGATGGTGCGGGTGTGGTGATATACCTCGCGGCCGGCCATGTCGTAGAGGGTGATGGAGCTGATCTGGTCGGTGGGGCCGTAGAGGTTCATGTAGCCGTGGCTGGGGTTGGGGTAGATGAGCAGGGGGCTGGCCTCGTGGTCGGCGATGCCGGACTGGCCTACGGTGAGGGTCTTGGAGACGGGGGCGGCAGCCTGGTAGTAGTCGTTGTCGGGGCAGGTGGCGAGGATGGTGCAGGAGCCGTTGGCGAGGAGGTGGAGTGTGGAGCCGTCGATGCGGGCTATGGAGGTGTCGGAGCTGGAGTAGGACACGGGGAGGCCGCTGGTGGAAGTAGCGGTGAGGGTGATGGGGCTGTCGGCGAGGGAGAAGTTGAGATCCTGCTCCCAGATGATGGACTGCGGCTCTCGCAAGTCAGGCCTGACGTAAGGGTGCATGAAAGCGGTATCTACATATTTTGCGACAAAAGCTCGGCCTGCACCAGAACCATATATGTGATGCTCGCCCAAATCGGCATCACCAGTCAATGTGCCTGCCAGATATAGCACGCTGTCTTGAAGTAGTATAGGACCGTTTATACACCTAGCGCTTTCTGTCCCGAAATCGAAATAATCTATCACAGTCCCATCATAGTCCCAAACCATTAAGCCCATTCCTTTGGCAGCAGGATTTGATAATGTTATAGTATCAAACCAAGAAATACTTTGGTTATAGCTGACTTCTGAGAAAACACGATTGTTGTGCGCAACAAAATTACATAGGGTTAAATAAGTTGCAGTTCCATTGCTATTTGTGGCGTCAGTGGCTCCGTTGGTTGGAGCAATTCCGCATGAGAGGTATCGCCCTGATGCTTTGTCGAATCGAAACCAATATGCGTTTTCGTCCAAATCCAAGCTTCTTCCGTCCATCAAAAAGGCCCCTTCCGGCCTTGGTGTATACAAATGAGCTCCTCGACATGCTTTACCTAAAAGGAATAGGCTCCCACTTTGTTCGTCTATGGTAGTGGATAAGAATTCGTAACTCCTTGTAACGACAGTATCTTCGTAAGATAGTTGCTTGACGTATATCGGTGTAAAATTAGAATTGAATGCAATCAGGCAGCTCTGCACCCATTCGCCAGGAAGCATCTGAAAATATAGGCTATCATTATCATTTAGAAAGACTTTTATGGTGTCTGTGAGACGATGTCCTTGATTCACGTATGTGAAATAAATATTGCCATCTGCATCAATGTCCATTGAATTTAAATAGTTTATATACATTACACTACGCTCACTGACGGTATCTGCGTCAAAAAGATATTTCCACCAG
The DNA here is from genome assembly GCA_018066145.1 of Candidatus Colimorpha merdihippi. GTDB lineage: Bacteria > Bacteroidota > Bacteroidia > Bacteroidales > P3 > Colimorpha > Colimorpha merdihippi. The sequence goes on from JAGHRY010000280.1 coordinate 1,384, forward strand.
TAGAGACTATCGCAATCGCGGGAGAATTTCATAATCATGTGGTTCCATTTATTGTATCGCTTCTCTGGATAAATAGTATTTTTGAGCTCTCCATCCACATATAGCAAGAGGGACGAAATGCCTCCGTCTTGGACAGTAAAGGTCTCCTCGCCACGAGTAATCTGATCGACTGCATTGCGGGCGATATATATGTTTCCCTGCTCATCTATGTCAAACAATAACTCATTCGCCAAAAAATTGTCCTTCAATTTGTTGTTTGGTCCACAAAAAACTTGCCCCACGCTATCTGCAAATGCCAACTGTAGGAAGTGACAATCTTTCAGAGAACCATCCTTGCCGAGGGTGATGACTGCGGTAGCACATTGATTACTAAACAAATTTTGATCGAAAAAGTAGGAACCCGCAGGGTATAATGTATCTAAGAAATATAAAGACCTATTGGTTGAGGGCATTCTTATGTTGGACAAAAATACAATAGAAGTATCCCCAACCATTCGAATACCATAACAATTGGTATGTGATCTTGGGTCATGAATGACTTTATGCCACAAGACATCACCTTGAGGTGAAAATTTGGCAATAATCATATCTATATACATACTGGATGATTCCAAGAACTCTACGGAGTCGATGTAGGCTCCAGCTGTAAACGTGCCGATGACATAAAGGTTGCCATCACTGTCAATTGTGGACCCTACGATTTCATTCCAAGGGTTGCCATTCAAAGGATACCCAGTATATGATTTCACCCAGTCGAAACGACCTTGTGCCGGGGCGATGATAATCCATAGGAGGGTTGCGATGATTGATATTGCTTTTTTCATATTGATTTAATAT
>JAGHRY010000015.1 GCA_018066145.1 Candidatus Colimorpha merdihippi
CTGTAACCGAAGATAGCAAGTCGGGCATGATAGTTAATGGTGGGGCAATGTCGGTGCTGAGCATCCCGCCGCCATTGTCGAACACACTCAAGGGCAGGCGGCACAGCAACCCGTGTCTGCCTACCACATCTTCACAATATCCGCCCATATACAGCGTATCGCCCAGTATCTTCATATCGCGGATAAAATATCCTGCCGGAAGCTCGATATTTTTCACTTGCGGCATGCTCACCCAATGCTGCGAAATCACCCCGCGCCCTAGCGCATTTATCGTGTGCGTCAAATACATATCATCAGTAACCGAACGCACGCAGCACTCTTTCGACAACAGCCCTGGCGCATTTGCAATACTGCCTTGCCCCATGCCCATTTGGACAAAACAAAAGGCTGAAACTAATAAAAATAATTTTTTCATAGGCAATTTACCTTTTTAAAGTTTAAACAATGTTGATGCATCAATTGTCGGAATCAAACCCCGAATAGAGCCGCTATCAGTTGATTTTCAGCAACAAATGGTGCCATCCATGGGTCGACCGAGACAATTTTCGGTCTGCAAAGTTACACATTTTTTTTAAAATTCCAAAATCAATATTAAAAAATAAAACCCACCGGCTGGATATGCTAGTCATGTTTTTGATAATCATCCGTTCTCTAGTAATTTCTATAAAAAAAGGGGGAATGCGAAGAAAAAAAAGTTCGCATAGTCGAAAGGTGCTTTCGTTAGGAGTGCACGAATGGTGGCATAGCACTAAAAGCCGATGGTGATGCCGAATTGGTGGATGGCACCATTTTTATACATCGGGAGCAGATTGGCCGACACCCCTACATTTTTCACCACTCCCTTAGGCACTACCACACCCATGCCTATATTCAGTTTCCATGGGTTGATGTACTGGCCGTAGCGCGCACTCGCATAATCCGATACCATCACACTGCGGGCCGGGCTTACCCGAATCTGATACCCAACATGGCCATTACGCGAGGGATAGAAATCCCACATAAGGGGCACAGCAATATTCAGCCCGTAGATGTTTTCGGTGACTGTGCAGGTGGTAGTATTTACTGCAAAGCCATTCTCCGACCCCGCATGAGGGGCAATGTATTTAGTCGGGAATAGTTTTGTCTGCGTCATAGTCACATTCACCCTATTCACATAGCCTTCAACAGCCACACCCAATTCCAGCCTGCTTCGGCCTACCGATGCCAGAGTTACGTTCACCCCCATATTCCCGCTCAGCATGCCCAGCTCGTGGACCGAAAAAGAAGGTCCTGCCGTGCTTTCGTTGGGGGAAAACGAAGGCTCTACAAACGGCCCGAAACCGCTTGTATAATCATTGCCCAGTCCTCCCCTGCCTGCGCTCAGCCGCACATCCCAGCGCAGCCGAGGAACTGAGGCTGGCATACCCGATTCGGCCAATTCGTCCAGCTGACTGTTCCATGGTGCAAGACTTTCGTTCATCGGCAGCCTCTCGGGCAATTGCTCGCCTTCCACTCCCAAAAACACAAAATCGCCACCCCTAGCGGCTGCCGGCAAATCGGCAACAGCAGCAGGCGCCACGTTTCCACTGTCACCATCCGCCCCCAATTCGACATCAGCCTTAGGCCCGACTGCCGTACGTATTGCTTCGCCAACAGCTTCCAGGCCAGCCGGTGCTGGTCTCACAACAGAATGTGGCACCCGAACGCCCGCAAGCCTAGCGGCGGGTGCCTCGGCCGGCCTACGTCCAAGCAGCACGCCCGCCAAGGCTAGCGCCACCATGCCGCACATTGCCACAGCAGCACGCTGGCGCGCCGCCCTGCGCCTCAGCCGCTGGGCCACGGCCTTTTGCTGGCGAAGGTCTTCGCCATACTGTTTCAACAATTGTTCTAAATCATTCATTGTCTTACCTCCTCATTATCATCATTCAATATTTGTCGCAAAGTGGCATATGCGCGGCTCATTGCCGTATTCACATTGCTGGCACTCATGCCCATAGCCTCGGCCATTTCGGCACTCGACATCTGATCGCGGTACTTCATCTCTATCAGTTTGCGCTGCCTTTCTGGCAGCAAGGCAATGGCTTCTGCCAAGCGTTCGTAACCAGCATTGAACGACTCCTCCTGACAGCTCATTTCCGACAATGCTTTTTGTTCAACCTGGCTGTGGCGCATTTTGTCCAGACACACATGCTGCAAAATTCTCATCGCATAGCCCTGCGCATTCTTCATCATGCCCAACCGCCAACGCATGCGCCAAAGCTTTGTAAGGGTGTCCTGCACTGCATCATCAGCCTCCTCGTGATTGCGCAGCATGCGGTCGGCCACAACCCTCAGCCGGGGTTGCAGCGAAACAATTTCCTTTATGAACTGTTCGGTGGTGATGACTAAGCGATTAATGTAACCATAAACTGGAGCAATACACAACATATGATGTTTGATTGCCACACCACATACTCTCCACAACGATTTTTATGCATCCGTAGCCATCGCCCAGCTCGGCCACATCCAACCAATTGTCATATAGGCAAAAACAATCGACTTGCCCCTGTTCTCCCACATCCTCGTGCACCACCAGCGTGTCGCCTTCAATGGTCAAATAATTACGGAACGACGGTGACTCGCTACAATCGAGAACCATGTTGTGATGCTCTATATGGAGCATGTTCCCATCATAGCTCACCACCACCGAGTCGGTTTGTATTTCCTTCGTGGCAAGATATTCTGCATCGGTGCTCATCAAGCAATCGCTATGGCCTTTATTAACTATTGCGGGACCATCCCAATCCATGCCCTCAGAACACGACCAGCACATCAGCACAACCATCATGGCAAAGTAAATCTTTTTCATAAGGCAACCTCTAAAATTGATTTCACATGATTTCGAGACTTGTTTCGTGCGGATTTCGGCGCGGAAGGAGGGCGCAATGCGGTGCATTGTAACCGACTGACAAGACGAAAGATGCCGAAAGAAGGCCGAAATCATTGAAAAGTTGAATTTCATAATTACTATTTCGTAAACGTTGAATTTTAGAGGTTGTCATAAGTCTTTTTCGAATATTATTACACCTATATAACGTTTAAGCAGCCGAAATATCACACCCGCGCCGATATTTTTTTATTCGGCAACTTCTAAAAATTGGTTTTCAAACGAATATTTGATAATGGGCATGCCGATTTCATGTGCAGCAACATGTTGCCTTACGCACCCACCATAAAAAATTAGGAGGGCCTGCCGCCCTCCCATTTATCGGTTCAACTATCTGCGCATTGGCCCAGAGGGCTAGAATGCCCAGCCAAGCTTCATGCCGGCGGTGAGATAAAAGTAGTAGGCCGGAGAGTACAAGCTTTGCCCTATGCCCATCTCGGTCACGGGGACATGGCAGCCGCAATAGATGTCGAAAATAAAACCGCAGTCGGCCACCGTCTGGTTGCCAATAATGAAGTTGAGGCCGAACTGTTCGCCAGTGCCAGTGCGGTCTTCGGTAAAAATGGTGCTGCCCTGATTGCCCGCAAAGCAGTCGAACGTGCGCCATTTGTGCTGGTAGGTTATGCCGGTTTTGAGGTAAGTGCCACTCACCAGCAATCCTTCGCGCTTCTTCTGCCTGCGCACATGATTCCTATGGTTCATATCGCGGATGGTGGGAATGATGCCGCCATGCTTATGGATTTCAACAATCCAGGGAATCAGCCCCATAGACCACCATTCATCCAGCCGCACGGCCAAGAGGTATTTAGCCGCCACCTGGGTGCCGAACATATCCTCGTTCACCGCCCATTTGGCATCGGCATCGTGATAATAGGCGTCCACTTCAAGAGCAAAACCTTTGGCAAAGGTGCGCTCGTAGGAGATATATGGCGTGGCAGTGAGGGCCGTGGGAATCAGACTGAGTTTAAAATCGTTCCTGTAGCCTTGCAGTGTATCCTGTGCCTTTGCGCACACCGAGGCCAAAAGCATCAGCATGAGCAGATATCTATTTCGCATACCAGCCTCCTCTCTTCCAGTCGATGCCCGGATAAAGAACAATATTGTTGTAGCCACCATGACTTTCGCCAGCCCAAAGCGTATCGCCATGGTGGCAGAGGAAGACTGGGGGATACTCTATTTGAAACTTTGCCTCGGGGTTGGCATCAATGCCATTACTCCAATAGGAAAAGGCGAAATGGCCCGAATCGTCGGTAAGCGAAATACCCACCCTGCCCAGCTTCGAGTCCATCACCACCAGGGTGTCGCCAGCCAAAGGCAAAATCATGGTACTGTCGGCGTAGAGGGTGCCGCGGAGCACCGTTTTGACATCTATCTGAGGCATACAGCCAGTCAGCATCACAGCGCACAAAACAGCCGCCAGCAAAAGGGGAAGCAGCCTGCGCGCAACTGTTGATTCACTTGTTTTCAATTGTATCATAACACACTTTTTTTGGGGTTTAATCAAGGCACATTGGTGTTCGGTTGTGCCTGGTTTGACCGATTCGCATTGCAAAGATATAACGCTTTGGTAGCCGAAATATTATACCCGCAATATTTTTTTTATGCACGCTAAAAAATATTGGAGACAGGAATGAGCAGGGCTAGAATTTCTAGCCCTGCTAGCATTTCTAGCAATTCTAGGTTTTCTAGCCTTTCTAGGCAGCATATCGCATCGCATTAAGCAATAACAAAAGGCACCCCGATTGACGGGATGCCTTTTTTTTGGCTATTATCAAAAATAGGTTAAACCTTATTTGACGATGAGCTTGCGAACCGAATTGGAGGTGGCGGTAGCCACGCGCACGAAGTAGGTGCCTTGGGCAAGGCCCGAAACATCCATGCGTTTTTCGCAGTCGGCGGCGCACTCGAAGGTGTCGGTAGCCACAGTGCGGCCATTCATATCAACAACCTCGATGGCCACGCGGCCTTCAACTCCGCTGACGGAGATGGTGGTGGTGCTGCTGGCGGGGTTGGGATAGATGGTGCAGCGGAACTGCTGGTCGACATCGTCGATACCGGTGAGATCGCCAGTGGTGACGGTGGTTTCGGGCGACGACCAAACGCTAGCCCAGCTGAGTCCGCAGAGCGAACGCACGCGGAAACCATAGGTGAAGTGAGCGCCCAGGTTGTAGACATAAGCCTCGGTGTCGGGGGTGATGATGGAGCCCAGCACCTCGTTGGCGTTGAAACCGGAACGGCCCCACTGAACCTCGTAGTAGCCGGCATTGTTGGTAGTGGGAGCCCACCAGAGGTGAACGATATTGCCGATAGATTCGGCCTGGATGTAGCCTACACTGCCGCAGGTGGGAGTAACGAAGCGGGTTTGGCTGCTGTAGCTGCCATAAACATCGTAATCGGGGCCGCACATCACGCGAACCTCAACAGCATACTCAACGCCCTGATCGAGGCCGTCGATGGTGGCGGGGTTGGTAGTAACCTCGTAGGTGCGGTCGAAATCGCGGGCAGCCACATGAATCTCCCAACGGTTGGCGGATTCATCGGAATCCCAGCTGATGGTAGCATGGCTGTTGTTGAGGGCGGTAGCAGCCACATTGGTAACATCGGAGCAGACATAGCCGGTAGTGGCGGTAGCGGTAGTCCAGTTGGAGTAGCCGATACTGTCGTAGGTGCAATCCTGGCGGACGCGGAAGACATATTCGGTGGAGTGGTTCAAGCCATTGATGGTGTAGCTGGTGCCGGTAACGGAAATAGGAGCAGCCCATTCGGTTTCGGACACGGCCTTGTAGGAGAGCTGCACATCGCCGTTCTCGGAAGTCCACATAATGGTAGCAGCGGTTTCGGTGGTGCTAACGCTAGTGATGACGGGAACTGCGCAAACAGGGGCACAAGAGGTGAACTGGAAGTCGGGAGCCACAGTGCTGGCAGGACGCATATAGCTGGAGAAACCGGATGCCATATCGGGAGTGAAACTGGAATAGCTGTAGGTGGAAACAGACTTGTTGGAAGCGTAATCGTGGCCGACAAAACCGGCATTGGCATAGGCGCCGTAGCCGCTATTGTTGTAAACAGCCACCACAAGGTTGCTGGTACCGTCGTAAGCGAAGGGGGTATCGAGCAATACCGGACGCCAACCGGCAGCAGAATAGCTGAGGTCGCCGGAGTAGACGAGCACGAAGCTGGTATCAAACAAGAAGTTGGTCATAGCGGTATCGGTGGTAAGGCCGAAATAAATCTGGCAGTCGTTGAAATGGGCACCATTATCGGCAAAAGCAGCATTGAAGGAGAATGCCGTAATGTCGTTGAGGCCATTGAGCTTGTCGGCATCGACGAGGGTTTCGGAGTAGGTGTAGGAATAATAAGCGTTGAGGGGAGCCTCAGCGGTATTTTCAACGGGAGCGGCGGTATCGTAGCTATTGTTGATGATGGCATCGGCGCAAACGTCGGTAGTGAAATGACCGGGGAGGCTGAGGTTGCTCTGGCTGCCGAAGCCGCAGATAGCCTTCACACGGAACTCGTAGTTGGCCATGCGGTCCAGATCGGTAAGGGTGATGCTATTGGTGCTGGTGGTAGCATTGCTCCAGGAGAGGATGCCGCTCTTGCGGTAGCGAACCTGATAGCTAGCAGCGGTGCCGTCCCAAGCGAGATCGGCGGTGCTTTCGGTAACCTGGTTGACCACCAGGTTGGTGGGACGCTGGCAGGTGGGGGTAGCGTGAACGCTAACATCGTCGAGCTTGGTGCCATAGCCTCTATTGGTAACACCGAGGAAGGCTACTTCGTAATAGGGAGCATAGGCCGAATTGGGGAGCTGCATGTACATCTCGGTCCAATGGTTGAGCGGCTGGGTGATGGAATCGAAAACAGTCCATTCGGTGGAAGCATCGGTGCGGTAGCAGAGGAAGAGCTGCGAGTTGGCGTTGTTGTAGGTATATTCAACCTGAGCCAGCCAGAAGGAGAGCTCGGCGCCGCTGGGCAGCGAGGTGAAGTCGAAGGTGGGCAATACCAGCATGGCGGCATCGTTGCGGCTGGTATTTTCGAGGCTGGCCACATGGCCGCCGCTATAGGCACCCGTGGGGTTGTTGGAGCAGGTGGTAGCGGTCCAGGCGGTGTTGCCCACAACCTTGGACTGGGTCATACAGCTGTCGAGACCGAATTCGAAATTAATTTCGTAAGGATTGTCGTTGTCAACGATTATGGCATCGCACTTGGTACGGAAAGCGCCGAAGGGAGTCCAGTCGCTGTTGCTATTGACCAGCGCGCAATTGGAGCGAACCCAAGCATAGTACTGGGTGCTTACGCTGAGGCCGGTGAGGACCACGGTGGTAGCAGAGGTTTGGATAGTGTCAACAGCCAGGCTGGTATCGGGCGAGGTGCCATAAATGATGGTGTAGCTGCCGCTATTGTTGGTGTCGGTGAACGAGAGGGTGGCGGTGGTGGTGGTGGCGTTGGCAACCACGGGATTGGTCACGCGCTTGCAAGGATTGGAATAACCGAGTTTCAAATCGTCGATATAGAAACCATAGCTATCGTTGGTAGCGCGGATGGCCACGAAATGGCCATTGCCGGCGTAGGAAGCGAGGTCGAACTCCATATACTCCCACTGATAGTCGTCGAGGCTGAAGGTAGCCGAATCGACCACAACAAAGGTGCTTTCATTGGTAGGATCGGTCATCACGCCCACCTGGACCTTATAGTCGTCGTAGGAAGTGTAGGTACCCATCATGTAGAAGGAGAGGGTGAGGGTGTCGGCATGGGTGGCCACCTCGGGAAGAATGAGCATACTGGTGAAGTAGTCGGGCGAAGCGCCGATATACATGCTGTTGGCTCCACTACGGGAGTAGTAGGGATAGACATAAGGATAGTAATACGAACCGGCATAAGGATAGTTATCCCAACGGTTCCAGCATTGCTGCATCTCTTCGTCGTAATTGGAGGCATTGAAATGATCAAAGTCTTCAAGCAGGGGGAACGAGGTCAAAGGTGCGCAATTGGTTTGGACATGCACGATGGCCGAAGCAGCGGTGTCGCCGCACAGGGCGCTAACGCGGAAATCGTACCGGGTAGCAGCATCAAGGCCGCTAACAATGGCGGTATCCAAAGTGGTGGTAGCATGGAATTCGTTCCAATTGGTGCTATCGGCAGGTTTGTACTCGACGCTCCACTCCGACTCATACAGGCCAGGAACCCAAGCCAGCGATACGGTATGGGCGGTAACATCGGTAACGCGAACCGAAGGAGGCACGCAGCTGGCATCGCCGCAAGTGGTAACAAAAACGGTATTGCTACGTTCGGCAACAACTCCGCAGGAATAAGAGCTGAGGCCGGCAAAAACATTGGAGTCGGAAGGATCCAACTGGTAGCTGTAGCTGTAGCCCCAAACAGTCTTGGCATCGGTGGTGGTGTGAGACTGCCAATACAACGAGTTGCCCGAGCCGTTGTTGCGGTTGTTGATGGTAACCAGCAGGTTCTTGTTGCCGGTATAGGCAAAGATCGAATCGAAACGAATCTCGTTCCAACCAGACACCATAGAAACGTTGCCAGAGAACACCTTCTTGGATGCATCCTGGGGGATATAGTCGGTCAAGCCGTTGTACATGTCGAGGTCGGTGGTATCGATATAGATATCCATATCCAGCGTCATAGAATAGCTGCCAACATTATTGATTTTCAAACCAAAAATAGTATCTATCTGAGTCAGCTCAACAGAGTCGAAAATCTGCTGCGACACACTATTGTAATAGCTGTAGATAGGAATCTGGTAGTTTTCGTTGTTGCCCTCGCCAATCTGGATGTCGCCACCCGAGAGGCAGTGGGTCTGGAACCAGACAGATACCGAGTGGCTGGTGTCGCCATTGTCGCAAGTGGTCTGCACCTGCACCATGTAATCGACACGCTGGTCGAGACCGGTGACAACAAACTCGCGGGCAGTATCGGTAGCGGAAAAGGTGTAAACCATGTCGTTGAGGGTATCGGTAACGAGGATAGTGAACTCAGAGGGAGTGGTAACGGTGGCATAATTCCAGCTGACGACGGCAGAATTGCCGGTTACGCTTGAAACCTCGAGGTCGTAAACATCGGTACAAGTGGGCAGGGGCTCGCAATAGGTGGTGAGCAGATAGCTGCCGCTATAGTACGACGCATCAAGATAGATGGTGAGCGGACCAACAGAAGAGGCCACATTGATGTCGGAGGTAGGACCATCGATATCGGCCAGCAGACGGCCGCTGGTGCCTACGCCTTCATATATATAAAGGTGTGAATAGCCGTAAACAGAAAGGTTGGTGGTGCCGGTAACGCCCACGGTCATCGTGCTATCGCTAGGATAGACAACCAAGTAGCTAAGAATGCCTGAGGGGAACTGGTTCGAAATGCCGCCGGGGTTGGCAATAGAAGCACCGCACACATACACGGTATCGGTGCCAGACATAGGCATATCGATTACGTTGGGGCGGATGGTCAAAGCCGAACCATTCCAATAGCCGCGTTCTTCGCCGCAAACGGTGCGAACATAGAAATCGTAAGTAATGCTATCGCTCAAACCGGTGAGAGTGAAGGGCTTGGTGGTAGCGAGCACACGCACGGTGCTATTGTCGGGGTCGCCGCCGGTAGGCACATAGCACAACTCCCAGCTGGTGCCCACGGTGTCGATCCAGTCGAGGGTAACCTCGTGCGACTGGGTTGAAACCAACGTGAGGTTATCGGTAAGGGGGCAGTTGACAGCCCGGCGGATGGTAACATCGTCGAGATAGAAATATGACGAGCTCATAGTAGCGCGCAGCACCACATAGATGGAATCGGTGGTAGCAACATTGGCAAAGCTAACAATATGCTGGCTGTAGTTTTCGTTCAGCATGATTTCCTCAACGGGATAGAACACAGCCGTAGCCGAATCGGTGGTGGTGGTGTAGCCCACAAATATCGATCCGATATCATATGAGGTTCTGCCCCATAAGAGCACTTCCACCTCGTTGGCGGGGATGTTCACTCTGGGCGACATCAGTGAGTTATTGCCATAATAGGGATAGAAATAGAGGCTGTGGCTGCCCGAGTGGGCATAGTAGCTGTATTCGTAGATCTGGGGGTAGTAATACATATAGCCCCAACTGTCGACGGCCTGATGCTCCCAGAGGGTCCAGCACAAAGGCATATTGGTGCCATTATTCTCGAAATCCTCGGTAAAGGGAAGGGCCATTTCGCCGCAAAGGGTGCGGAAAGAATAGCTGCTCACGTCGCCGGAATCGCCCGAGCAGGCGGCAAACACATGGAAGTAGTATTTGGTATTGGCGTTGAGGCCGGAGAGCACCACCACGCTGTCGGTGGTATAGGTCCACTCGCCCATGGGGGTGCTGTAGGGGGTAACCATATAGTTCCAACCCGAAGCCACTTCGTTGGTACTCCAGCTCACGGTGGCGCTATCGGAGGTGATGTCGGTCACCAGCACATTGGCAGGGCCGTAGCAACTGGGGCAAGGGGTAGCGGTGCAGAACACGCCGCTGCCGGGGCCGGAGGTGGTGGTATAGAGCTGGGTGCCTACGGAATCGGTAATGGTAAAGGCGCACTCGTTGTCGAACTGACCTGTAGACCAGCTGAAAGTTAATTGCTCAGCACAGCAGGAAAAAGTCTGCTGGCTAGAACTGCCGCTAACGGCAAAGGTGCCGATAGTGTTGCCGTTTTGGGTTATAGTGATACTGGCGCCATTCCAACCGTCGCCGTAACTGTCGGTACCGGAAATGGTGATGGTGCAAGGATCACTATCTTCACACTGGGCC
>JAGHRY010000089.1 GCA_018066145.1 Candidatus Colimorpha merdihippi
GCGTATCGTTGTATATAAATAAGTACCTAATAATGATAGCTGTTACCAACAATAGAGATTTTCAAGAGTACGTAGAACAACTCCTAGATCGTTGCGAATGTGACGATTTAGAATTTAAGAGTGCTTCAGGCGGTTTCCCTGGCAGTTTTTGGGAAACCTATTCCGCATTCGCAAATACTGATGGAGGCACTATTTTAGTAGGTGTGGCAGAGAAGAAAGGCGCAACCGACAAACCCTGTGGGGGAGGGTGTGCAGACAATAACCCCCAAAAACATTTGTTATTTGCATCTAGCCGTTGGTTATGCTATAGAACGAGACACGATGTTGGTGGAGGTGGTGGACTTCAGTTTTGAGCCTGTCGTGAATTCTGATACTGGAAAGCCGCTCCGTTTTTTCGATCCGGATCATACCGGGCAAGCTGTATTTGATGAAAATGGCGATCTGTGTTTCAGGCTTATAGTCTTCCATTTAGGGAAGATTGTTGAACTTCATAAGAAATAGCATACGGGACATATGGAGACTTCAAAAAGATGATGTCTCCTTTTTTTAGTTGCGATTTATGTCAGTCTACAGTTTGTGGGTCGATTTCTGACGATTTGATTGTTTGGATTGTGACAGTTGTGTCAGCGGGTATGACAAAAAAACGCGAATGTCTGCCATTTTGTCATATTTGGGTATCCGGGGGCAGTTGTGGCACATAAAATGATAAGATAAGGGTGTTGTTTCGCAAAAAGCGATGGCAGCACAGAAAGTAGAAAAATAATAATAACAATTTAAATACATCGATTATGACTATTAAACCTTTAGCAGACCGCGTTCTGATTCAGCCCGCAGAAGCAGAAGTGAAGACCGCTTCCGGCATCATCATCCCCGACACCGCAAAAGAAAAACCCCAGCGTGGCACCGTTCTGGCTGTTGGCGCAGGCACCAAGGACCATGAGATGACCGTTAAGGTTGGCGACAATGTGCTTTATGGCAAATACAGCGGCACCGAAATCGAACTCGATGGTGTCAAATATATGATTATGAAGGAAAGCGATATCTACGCTATCATCTAAAAAATTAGAATTTATCTAGAAAACCTAGTATATCTAGAAATTCTATAATATCTAGAAAACCTAGATCAAACCCCAACAACATAAATAGACAATACAATGGCAAAAGAAATAGTTTTCAATAACGACGCTCGCGAACAGCTTCGCAAAGGTGTTGACGCATTGGCAAATGCAGTTAAGGTTACCCTCGGCCCCAAAGGTCGCAATGTGGTTATCGACAAGAAATTTGGTGCTCCCCACATCACCAAGGATGGTGTTTCGGTAGCAAAAGAGATCGAACTCGAAAACGGCATCGAGAACATGGGTGCCCAGATGGTGAAGGAAGTGGCTTCCAAGACCAACGATCAGGCTGGTGATGGTACCACCACCGCTACCGTTCTGGCTCAGGCCATCGTAAACACCGGTTTGAAGAACGTTACCGCTGGCGCCAACCCCATGGACCTCAAGCGCGGTATCGACAAGGCTGTGGCCGTTATCGTTGAAGATATCAAGGCTCAGTCGCAGGAGGTAGGCGGCGATATCGAGAAGATTCGCCAGGTGGCTACCATTTCCGCCAACAACGACAGCCAGATTGGCGATATCATTGCCGAGGCTATGGAAAAGGTTTCTAAAGACGGCGTTATCACCATCGAAGAGGCTAAGGGCATCGAAACCAGCGTGAAAGTGGTTGAAGGTATGCAGTTCGACCGCGGCTACATCAGCCCCTATTTCGTTACCGATACCGACAAGATGGAGTGCACCTACGAGAATCCTCTGATTCTTATCTACGACAAGAAGATCTCCTCTCTCCAGAGCCTTCTCCCCATCCTCGAACCCGTGGCTAAAAACGGCCGTCCTCTCCTTATCATTGCTGAGGATGTTGAGACCGAAGCTATGGCTACCCTCGTTGTCAACCGTCTGCGCGGTGGCTTGAAAGTGGCTGCTGTTAAGGCTCCCGGCTTTGGCGATCGTCGCAAAGAGATGCTCGAGGATATCGCTATCCTCACCGGCGGTACCGTTATCAGCGAAGAGAAGGGTTACAAGCTCGAAGAGGCTACCCTCGAAATGCTCGGTACCTGCGAGAAAATCAACATCGACAAGGATAATACCACCATCGTTAATGGTGCCGGCGACGCCGAGATGATCAAGGCTCGCGTTAACCAGATCAAGGCTCAGATCGAGAAGACCACCAGCGACTACGACCGCGAGAAACTCCAGGAGCGTCTGGCCAAGATGGCTGGCGGTGTGGCAGTTATCTATGTTGGCGCTGCTTCCGAGGTTGAGATGAAGGAGAAGAAGGATCGTTTCGACGACGCTCTCCATGCTACCCGCGCTGCTGTTGAAGAGGGTATCATCCCCGGCGGCGGTACCGCTTTCATCCGCGCTGCCCAGAAACTCGACTCTATCACTCCCGCTAACGAGGACGAAAAGCTCGGCGTTGAAATCATCCGTCGTGCTATCGAAGCTCCCCTCCGCATGATTGTTGAGAACGCTGGTATGGAAGGCTCCGTTGTTGTAAACGAGGTGAAGAACGGCAAGGGCGACTACGGCTACAATGCTCGCACCGAGACCTACGAGAACCTTTTCAAGAGCGGCGTTATCGATCCCGCTAAGGTTACCCGCGTAGCTCTGCAGAATGCTGCCAGCATCGCCGGTATGCTCCTCACCACCGAATGCGTGATGTGCGACATCAAAGAACCCGAACCCCCAATGCCCGCTAACCCCGGCATGGGCGGCATGGGCGGCATGTACTAGGCCGAAACCCTATTAAATAGATAATTAAAGCGGCAGGTTGAAGCATTATCTTCTCAACCTGTCGCTTTATTTGGATGTTCTGATAGAGAATTGCCGTTGTGTCGGATTTGCAATCCGACACCGTTTACTATACGGATTTATAATCCGCATGAATATTCAAATAAAAGGAATATTGTCTGTCGGATTGAAAATCCTAATAATAAGAAGCATCGGATTACAAATCCGATGCGACAAAAAGCCGCAGGAATATCAAATAACGAAAATATAAAATCTGATTCAACAGAAATAAACACATAATACTGCTACCGAATTGTATTGAAATACTCAATATTGTAATGAAATGGTTATACATTATCCTGCTAACATTAATCCTTGTTAGCTGTTCCCACAACCCGGTAAATGGATTTAAGGAATTAACCGTGTATTTGCAGCCTTATAATAATTTCACCACACAAGAAGCCTCTATACTTCAGGCAGATATACAGAATTGCTTTGACACACTAGTTCCCGAGATATCTGTTAAGGTGCATCTTCTAGAAGTGGATACGCTACCAAAGAAGTACATAAACACTGCCAGACATAGATATAGAGCCGATTCAATTATTCGAAACCAACATCCTCAGTCTGGTTATATACTGGGGTTGACTCATTCCGATATTTCTACCACCGCGCACGGCATTAACGACTATGGTGTTTTAGGACTAAGCACCTGCCCTGGACATAGCGCAGTTGTTTCAGACTATAGGGTTTCCAATAAGTCATTGTTTTATAAAGTAGGTGTTCATGAATTGCTTCATTGTTTTGGCCTTAAACATTGCCCCAATAATGATAGAAACTGTTATATTTGCGATGCAAATAAAAAGCCACAACTAGAAAAACAGATATATATTTGCAACACTTGCAAACAAAAACTCTTACACTATTATGGCGGATTGTCAATCCCTAAGGTTTACTAAAAGGATTAGCTTCGCTGGCATTGTTTCGGCTCGGTATACCAGTTCCGGCGGATGTTCTGACCACTGCCGTTGTGTCGGATTTATAATCCGACACCATTTACTATAAGGATTTATAATCCGCATGAATATTCAAATAAACGGAATATTGTCTGTCGGATTGAAAATCCTAATAATAAGAAGCATCGGATTATAAATCCGATGCAACAGAATCTGAGAGAGAACGAGGATACTCTAATGAAAATGAGGACGGACACTATAGCGATTACTACGACAATTCTACAGGAGGCAGAGAAAATATCAAAGTTAATAAATTAACCAACAGCAATGGTGACAATTATATGTTTATTACGTTGCTGATGACGGAATGCCTAGATTTGTAAAAGCTGTTCCAATAACTGATGAAAATAGAGAAATAATAGGAAACCTTACAAATGGACAAAGAATATCAAAAGAAGATGCTACACGGCTTGCAGCTGATCTTGTTGGCAAACGGAATCGCTCACGAGTCCGTTTCGGTATTGCTGATTATCTTTTCGACGTGTCCAGAGAAGATACTAGATTGGGCAAGGAAATTAGAAGAAATGGGAATAGTAGTAGACCAGGATCATATAGCACAACTGGTAACGGAAGCAATAAAGATAACATCCAACGACTAACCTACAGCAATGGAACGCTGTACGGCTTCGGTTTTAATATTATTACAAAACTGATACTTTAAAACGATAATCCGACACAGTTTACTATAAGGATTAGCTTCGCTGACATTGTTACGGCTCGGCATAACTTGAGCAAGCTCAGTTCTGCACTCGCACTTCACAATGTTTGATGGCCTGGTGCAAGTGCATTGGTGATGATTCAGGCTCTTGTTTGCGGCAATCAAAGTGTCGGAGACACTGCTCCGCCGACCTTGAGTCGGTGCGAAACCCCACAGAGGTTTTAAGCAAAACCTCTGTGGGGTTAAGTCTCAATGGCATAGTGTGCAGGAGGCACACCTGAATGGCAACCAGCCCCTACGGAAGAAGCCTCTATTCAAGTCCCCCTCCGGGGAACCTCCATCTGCCACTTCCATCCCCCACACATGAGAATGTTGCGACCTGCGGTCTGCCCATTTCTCATGTGCGGGGTTTCGCACAGGCTTAGGCCTGTGGAGTAGTGTCTCCGACACTTGGCTGACGCAGTACCGTTCCGAACACTTTTCGTTGTGACGGATTACCTGCGCTGACATCGCTGGCGTTCGGCAAAAACGAAATTTAGGTCTCGCTTATGCTCTCACTTGTGCAATGCGTATAGTCCGATGTTGAATCTAAGCTGGGATTAATGTTGAAGTGGATGCAATATTATTCTTAAACTTGCGTTATAAAGAAAAAAGTAGATTTATGCCAGATATTTTTACATACTTCGGTTTTATCTTCTCGTTCTATTCTAATGAGCATGAACCAATTCATGTGCATGTTGAACATCAGAATAAAATGACTATCTATGACTTGATAGTCTGCGATGGGAAGTTGATAGAAATAAGAAGCCGTCATAAGGGTAATCCACTTTCAACTAAGGATGATAAGACCGCTCGTTTATTTATTGAGAAATATTGGCAGAATATAGTTGACAAGTGGGTGAATTTCTTTGTTTATAAGAAAAGAGTTCGTTGCACTGATATTAAAACCAAACTATAATATTATGGAAAATATAATTGTCACTCATGCCGAATACACCGATGGTCTATCCTTGAGAGTGTGGTTTAACGACAAGACCTCACAGCTGATAGATTTTGGCACGTTTATTGAGAATCATCCCCATCCTCAATATAATAAGTACAAAAAAATATCGCTCTTCAAGCAGTTCTCTATACGTTGCGGCAATCTGATTTGGGGAAAACATGCTGACCTCAGCTTCCCCATAGAGGCTCTCTATGCTGGAGATCTTGAACTTTGCGAGTGAGCCTTTCGCCGTTGCCGGTGTTGTTTGTCCGTATCTTAGTATGATGTTTTTGTTGAATCAGATGAAATTGAACAGTTATGGTAGAGTTTAAGTGTTTAGATTATGGCACCGATTTATTATTAATGTTTTACGTTCTTGTTTAAAAATATATACTCAATTGCAGTCGTTACTCTTTCTTATGATGTAAATAATACTTCAATTCAGAAGTTGCTAGAAGTAATTGTTTCTCTAGGAGGTAAGGTTGAATCCTCTGATGAGATGAGTTCAATCGAACGTTCGTTGCAGGATATAGCTGATGGTAATGTGTTTGAGGCTAAAGACGCAAGGGATTTGTTCGAACAATGTGGTATTCATGTATAGCATCAAATACACAACCCAGTTCAAGAAGAAACTCAAACTCTGTGAAAGCGGGGTTTGGATATGGGCCTTTTGCTTGATGTCATTGACCTTTTGGCGAAAGATGGATGTTTGCCCCCGCAGTACAAGCCTCACCAGCTGAAGGGCAGATTTGTAGGCATCTGGGAGTGCCATATACAGCCCGACTGGCTGTTGTTATGGCAGCAGCACGATGACGAATTTACCTTACTGATGATTGACACAGGTACCCATTCTGATATTTTTTAAAGGTAGTCGTGCTGAATTTTCTGTCCCTGCGGATGTAAAAAACTACTGGTAGAATCATTTATCCCGAAGAAGCATGAATATAAATGTTGAGTTCCTAATCTGTTGTATTGAAGAATTCAAGGTGCGACACAATATTTCGGGTCGTAAGGCATACGATATGTTCCACCTTCATGGTATTGATGACTATATCTTGCAGCATTACGATGCTTTGCATACGGCGGGTGTGGAATACACAATTCAGGAAGTGGAGCAGATGATGAATTAATCTAGACAGTTAGGAGTATTAATACATTCGATTTGTGCCAATGGAAACTCATGTTGTTATTCATGCAGAATGCAACCCGAGGCCTTTCTTGGAGTGTGTGATTTAGCGATATGACTTCGAAGCTGATGGATTTTAAATAAAGTTTTAGCATTTCCAAATTGTTTTGTATCTTTGCATATTAGAAATTGAAATGAATTGTTATGAGAAAGAATGGTATCGTGTTGATTACAATTATGTTGTTGGCTTTGGGAAATTCCCATCTGTTGGCTCAAGACAACGATTCCGCCAGTAATACGCTGTTGACGATTGATTCCCTAAAGAAAAATAATGAAAACAACCAGCGCATTATCGACAGTTTTCAGAATTTATCCCAAATGCAGTATGTAGGAATAGCATCAAAAGATTTAAACTAGTTCCAAAAGTTAGGTGTGAAACATATGAACGACTACATTTCTACCCTTAAAGTGGCCAATATGCATGGTGGCTTTGGGAAATTCAAATAGCCCTATAGGATTATGTGTTGAGTTGCGTTTTATTGGTGTGTAGTCCTTTTATCTGCGTAATATTTTAATCCATTAAATACATTAATATCGTGAAAAATCCACAACAAAAAAATCGGGTGTTGATGCTTGCTGCATCTGCATTATTGGGATCATCGGTAATGATGATGTCATGTAACAAAGAAGACAATATTCGGCCAATAGAGCCTGCCATTCAGCCTATTGGGCCTGATCACGTCACTATTGGGGGTGATACTGCAAATGTGCTGTGCGTGTCTGAAATCATGGAAGGAACATACAGCATCGTGTACGATAATAGCGAGAAACTTCCCATCGAAATCGTCAATCCGCAACTGAACATTGGTCAGCATGATGCCACTGGAGGCGAGGTGGTGTATATGGTGCGTGTGGTCGATGGCATGATTGATCGGCAAGAATTGGACAATTGCAAATTGGATGTGAAGAAAACCGGCGATACAATAGAAATTACATTCCAGGGAATTGATGATCAAAACGTTGAAATAACCGGCCATTGCAAAGCCCCAGTTGAATCTGCCACATCTTGCACGGGCAGAACCATTGATGGTGATGATATTAGCGAAATTCATCATTCGTATGTAACCTATGGCTACGATCTGGTGCGAAACTTGACCGATGATTACTACCATTATATCTTCTCCATAAAAGAAGGCGAAGTGCCATTGGCAACCATCATTTCCGACCAACCCCTTGCCGAAGGAACCTACCGCCCTGGAGATGGTGTAGAGGTAGAGGTTACCGTATTTCTATGCCTCAGATTGGTTGAGCGCCTTTCGGACTTTACAATGAATGTGAAACGTAATGGCTCCCACTATGAGATCGAAGTAGATGGCGAATTGGAATATCACCACTACGGTATGAGCTATAACGGCTGTATTGCCCGAGAATGCTATATTGAATATTAATAAATGATGCAACTTTATCGGTACAATATCACATTTATGAAAAAAAACATCCTATTTATATTGCTCGCAACATGCTTGTGCATGTTGATGAGCTGCCATAATGGCAATGAGGCTGTGGAAAATACCAAATCGGCTGCCGCTGATGAACCGGAATGGGGGGTGGAACTCGACTCGCTTCGCCTTCTTTGCCTCACCCTTGATTCAAAGGATCCGATAGCAATTCTCGAAACTTTGATGTCGGTCGAATATGTGCCGATGCATGGTCCTATCCACCATTGCTTGGGCGGGATGGCGCTGCTTACTGCTTATAGTAATGCTGGAGGTGATATTGCATTAGATAGTGCATTACAAGTGCTTATAGAACGCGATTACAAGATTCCTGGAGCTGCCTGCGGAAATCTGGGTTGTTGTGGAGCGGCACTCAGCTGCGGCACTTTTATGTCCATCATTACCAACAATTCGCCCTTTGCCACAGATGCTTGGCGCCTTTCGAACCTCTGTACCGCCCAGGCTCTGACCTCGGTAGCCGAGCATGGTGGCCCGCGCTGCTGCAAGCGCGATTCCTACTTGAGCGTTCTTTCAACTGTTGATTTTGTGAAAGAGCATCTGGGTATCGAAATGGTTCGTGCTGATGTGAAATGTTCTCGTCAGTCGCTGAACAAGCAATGTATTGGAAAACAGTGCCCTTTCTGTCCTTCGGGTATTGATGCCAGCGAAGTAGGAGAAGCACGCTGCAACGGGTGTGCCAATGCTTCCGGCTGCAGGAAATAATAACTGTTCAAAATAAAAAACAGTTGCTTGCAGATAGTGTAAGCAACTGTTTTTGTATTATATGGAGGCGGTTATCGTAGAGCTACGGCAGTACCGGAGGCTATTACCATAAGCATGCCGCCGATAGTCTCGTAGTCGACATCCACTCCCACTACAGCATCGGCGCCCATGTTTCTGGCATTCATTTCCAGTTCGCGAAGGGCTTGCTGTCTGGCACGTTTCAATTCGTTCTCGTATGATCGGGAGCGACCGCCAAAAAAATCTCTGAACTGAGCAAAGGTGTCCTTTACAAAATTCACACCAGAGATTACTTCGCCAAAAACGATACCGTGATATGCTGCAATCTGGCGACCTTCGATTGTAGGTGTAGACGTAATAATCATACTGAATTAGTTGTTTAGTTTATATTGTTTAATTTGTTGATTAATATCTATATTGATTACTTAAAATGCATGTTTGTAGCCCTGGATATCGTTCCAGTGGCCGCGGGTGAAATCGGGTACTTCAACGGGGGCAAAGCCATGTTCCATCGATAGGAATCCGAGCTCGGCCAGGCAGCACCATTCGGCCAAGTCGTAAACGTCCATATCCAGCGGGAGCCCGTTGCGCAGGCAGTAAATCAAGCGGCTGTCCATGGTATAGTCCATTCCCCCATGGCCTCCTACTCGATGAGCCTCTTCCATGTAGATTTTAAGGATGGGACTGAGATATTTCTCTTCCAGCTGAAGCCGGATGCTGTCGGGCATAAAGCTGTGCCCGCTCAGGTTGTCATATTGTGTGAGGGCTCCGCTCTGTTTGAGCTGGCTGCCCGAGATAGAATAGCCTGGGTAGGGATATTTGTTGGCAAATCCCTTAGTGCCGGTGAGTTGGTATAGCCGGTTGTAGGGTTGCGGGGTCATCACATTGTGCTGAATCTCAATAACCTTACCTTTGGCTGTGCGGATAAGCGTGGTGGTGTGGTCGCCCTGCCGGAAATCGTAACAAGGCTCGCCAGAATAGTGTTCGGCCAATTCTTTGCCTCGGAAGGACCGGGTGTCCATGGCCACGAGGGTTTGCATTCTATCGCCGCGATGAATGTTGAGGAGCTGGGCCACAGGACCTAATCCATGGGTAGGGTAGAGGTCGCCGCGAAAATCCTTATTATATCGTAAGCGCCAACCCAGCTTGTCGTCCTGTCCGGCTTTCCAATAAGCCATCCAATACTCGTCGAGTGTGTGAATATAGGCCCCTTGCACACGAACAACCTCGCCAAACAAGCCCTGCTGCGCCATATTCAAGGTATTGAGCTCGAATTCGTCGTAGCAGCAATTCTCAAGAATCATGCAATGTTTGCGCGTGCGTTCAACCAGGTCCACCAACTGCCAGCATTCGTATAAGGTCATGGCAGAGGGAACCTCGATAGCCACATGCTTGCCATTTTCCAAAGCACATTGGGCAACAAGGAAATGGTGGTGCCAGTCGGTAGCGATATACACCAGGTCGATATCGTTGCGTTTGCACATGGTTTGGTATCCATTCTCGCCAAAATAGGCTGGTACACGCTGGCGACCGGACCGAAGGAGCGTGTTTTGGCAGCTTTCGGTTCGGGCCGAATCGTAGTCGCAAAGCGCCACAACCCGGGTGCCGGGAATATGCATGAAGCGGTTAACGGCATCGGCGCCCCGCATGCCCAATCCAACAAAAGCCACCCGCACAGTGTCCAGCTTAGGAGCCGTAAGCCCGATGGCGCATTGCTGTCCGGCAGGACGTTTGGGTACTTTAGTAACAATGGTGTTGCCCTTCCACTTCCAAGGCCAGTCGTACTGCTGGGTATACTCCTTGTTTTGGGCAATTGCAGATGTAAAACTGATGACTATCAGTAATAAACAAAAAAGCTGCTTCATGAGAAAATGATTATTGATTTGCAAAGATGCTAAAATAGCAATTTCTATATTTTCATCCGCCTATTTGATTTACTTCAGCGGGAAATGCGCTTTGAGGGTGACGATACGCTCGTCGGGTAGGCGCACACGCACATTTTCCAGATAAATGGTCTCGTCGCGCCGTGCCTTCACCAGCATTTCTTTCACCGGAGTGGTGATGCGGGTGCCCTCTACTACCACAGGCAGACTGAACGATTCTGAACAATTGAACTCATATCCAAGTACTTCGGGCTCGGAAAGCGGGAATTGGAAATCTTCATATATTGCCTTCACCTGGATATGGTTTTTGTGCAGCAGATCGTCGATAGCGATAGTGTCGCCTTGGCGAACATAACCGAGGAATAAAGTAGGATTGGGGATAGTAAGTACCCTGTATTTGATTACCCCACGCGAACGGGTGCGGGTGGGGTCGATACGCTCATCGATGTGCACGGTAATGGTGCCGGTAGAGTCTTTCGGCCGCACAATCAAATCGTTGCGATTGCTTCCATCGGGGTCGCGGTGAAGAAAGGCTTTGTCTTCGCCAATATTCACTTCGATATTTTTGGGCAGCAGCCCCGGAACTGCTACCGACATGGGGTTGTCGATATTATAGTATACGTAGTCCAATCGTGTTAGCGACACCACCGCCCGGTCGTATTGTGCCTGAGAATGCCATGCGGCAAAGAGGAACAGGGAGAAGAAGATTCTTTTCATAGTGTGTAAAAATTTGATTTGCAAAAATACAAAAATAATCCCAAACGATGACTATTTTTTTGCACAAACGAATGGGTGAGAGTAAAAAACAATACTCTTTGCACAAAAATATATCGTTAGTTCAATTATATTTCGTATTTTTGCAAAGTAATATTAAAATGGTAAAAACATGAAAAAAGTACTGTCGATCATGATTGCTGCCCTATCGCTGGCAGCGTGTGCACCCAAGCATCAAGAAGCTGCTACTAAAACACTTGTGCTCTATTATTCGCAAACCGGTGTTACCGAAAAGTTGGCATTGGAACTCCAGGCTCAGTTGGGCGCCGATATCGAAGCTATCGTAGCAGAACAACCCTATGATGGCGATTTTGCTACCACTCTCGAACGTTGCCAAAATGAGATGGTTGCCGGTATTGTGCCCGAAGTCAAGCCCATCAAAGCTAATATTGATGATTACGACCAGATTTTCCTCTGCTATCCCATATGGTGTGGCACCTTTGCTTTCCCCATTGGCGGATTGATTAAGAATGAAAGTTTTGCAGGGAAAAAGGTGATTACTTGCTCCACCTTTGGCAGCGGCGGACTGCAGTCTACCACCCGGTATCTGAAAGAGGTACTCCCCCAAGCAGAAGTAATTGAAGGCTTTGGCATTCGTGCAGCCCGTATCGACAAGCTGTCGGAAGAACTCAACCGTTTCCTTATCGAGCATTTCTTTAAAGAAGGCGAGGTGGAAGCATTGCCTGCTTTTATGGAGCATCAACCTGTAACAGACGCTGAAAAAGCTGTTTTCGACGAGGCTTGCGCCGATTACCAATTCCCGTTGGGCACCCCCATCGATGTGGCTGTGCGTGAGATGGATAATGTGATTGATTATGAATTCTACGTTGAAGGTATAAACGAGTATGGCAATCCTTTCAGCGCTACCATTTATGTGACCAAAGACAAGGTCGAGGGAGCAAAGGCTGAGTTTACCCAAGTGATAAGAAATGAAATCTAATAAGTAGGAATACATTATTGGCATTCCTGCCATGAGATTGCTTATGATAATGTCGTTATCCTGTAGTATCTACCGATGGCTATAGGATAACGTTTTTTGTACATGATATAAAAGAAATGATATGCCTCAAAGTGATGAATGCCTGATTTGCGGAGCCCAGTTGCGATACCGCGGGCGTGCCGAAAGGATGGTGTGCGCCTATTGCCACCAAAGCTACTTGTCGGATGTGTGTTGCGAGAATGGACATTATGTGTGCGACCAATGCCACACCGATGGGATTGATACTATTGCACATGTGTGCATCCCGAGTACCGAGAAAGATCCTTTCGTCATATTGGAACAGATGATGCAGCTCCCATTCTGCCATATGCATGGCCCAGAACACCACGCCATGGTGGGAGCCGCTTTGCTTGCGGCCTATCGCAATGCCGGAGGCGAGGTTGACCTAATGGAGCTCATCCCCGAGATGGTTCGGCGTGGACGACAGGTGCCGGGTGGAGCTTGCGGCAACTGGGGGGCTTGCGGAGCAGGCATCAGCGTGGGTATTTTTGTGGCTTTGGTCACCCATAGCACCCCTTTGGCTACCGAGGCCTGGCGGCTGAGCAACCAAGCCACCGCCCAAGCTTTGGCGCTGATTAGCAAGTATGGAGGCCCCCGGTGCTGCAAGCGCGATTCGTATCTCGCCCTCCAAGCCGGTATCGATTTTGCTAAAGCCGAATTGGGAGTGACAATGGAAAGTAGCCGCCCCCTCTGTACCCGCGCAAAACTCAACAACCAATGTTTGCACAATCGGTGTCCTATCTTCCGCCCGACATGATTTCGTAGACTTCCTCTAGGGCGACATGATTTGGGAGGATGTTATTGCAAGTGATGGTGTATTTATTGATAAACGATAAATTTTTGTTGTTATTTCAAAAAAAAGTTGTACTTTTGCAAAATAATTAGCATCTGCAATAATGGCTATGGGCTCGTATTGGATAATAGGCTGATTTGTTTTTCGAATAATGGGATAAAAGGCAAATCGGTTTTGTGAAACTGTTTGATATTTAATGAACAACATGTATTTTCGATACAGACTATCTGCCCATGAAACATGATGGAGAAATACTGATTATGCAATTTCGATTTGTCGGTTGACAATTCGTTCGGAGATAAAAAGACTTGATAGAATACATTATTT
>JAGHRY010000152.1 GCA_018066145.1 Candidatus Colimorpha merdihippi
GTATTATTTTATTTATTTTTTTCGTTGTTATCAAATAAATTGCGTATTTTTGCAATTTGAAAAGTTGCACACTTTTGCGGGTGCAAAGTTACGAAAATTATATAACAATAATGAAAATCAGAGAAAAAATATTTCGCGGCGGATTGATGGCTACCATGCTTTTTTTGCTTGGAGCGGGGTCGGCACATGGCCAAGTGGACTTTACGCAGGACACGCTGGAGTGCCATATCGTAGGTTTTAATTTCGGAATAAAGGCTCCTTCCGCAGCATTTTCGCATGTGAGAGATATGAACGGCAACCTGACCAAAGAAGGCACCATGGCCAGCTTATATAAAGCCCCGTATTTGGAATACGGCATCAATTGGCTGTATAAGTTCAAAAGCAACTGGGTGCTGAATTTGGATGGCAACCTGTGGATGGGAAGCGACAACCTGAAACTGCGCCAGGAACGCATGAGCAATGTTTACTCGCGCGACAGCATTGTGATCAGCGGCGGCGGATATGATGCCGGCGTGTCGTGCTTCAACCGTGGCATCAGCCTGCAGGTGGGCGGCGGAAAAATATTTCCGCTGGATATGAAAAAGAATCCCAACTCGGGCATCTTGGCCAGATTGTATGGCGGATATATGCTGCAACAGTCTATCTTCTACTGCAACGAGGCCGAGGCACACCAGGTGATGGGCGACTACGCACTGCTGTATGACCATCAGCGCTCGGGCTGGCTGCTGACAGAGGGTGTGGGCTATTGGTTTATGAGCAACAACCTGAACCTGCTGAACCTGTATGTGGAGCTGAGCGTGCAGCAATGCTGGAGCCACTCGACCCGCGACTATATGATAGACAACCTGTTGGATATGCATGGGAAAGACAATAACCGCTATTTCGACATGTTGTATATGCTGAAAGTGTGCTGGATGTTCCCGCTAAGAGGAAAACAGGCCCACGATTTGTACTTCTATTAGGAATTGGTAGCACTTAGGTAAAGCTACGATTTAGATGCCTAATTGTAAATTGCAGAAAATCAACAGTCTGATTATATTATTTTTATAAGATGCGTTTTATCTACACATTTGGAATACAGTGTTATGCCGCCGGCGTGAAGGTGGCTGCGTTGTGGAATCCCAAAGCCAAGCAGATGGTCGAGGGGTGGAGTAACACTTTTGGTAGGCTGAGCATAGCTCCGGTAGGTAAGAATAAGACGGCATGGTTTCACGCCTCGTCGCTGGGAGAGTTCGAACAGGCTCGGCCGGTGCTGGAACGATTCAAAAAAGAGCATCCCGACTATAAAGTGTGTGTGACATTCTTCTCGCCCAGTGGATATGAAGTGCGAAAAGACTATCCCGAAGCCGATTTTGTGTGCTATCTGCCGATGGATACAATGAAAAATGCCCGCCGATTTGTGTCGCTGCTGCACCCGAGTGTGGTTTTCTTTGCCAAATATGATTTCTGGTTCAACTATCTCACCCAGCTGAAACAACGTGAGGTGCCTACCTATATCTTCTCATCGATTTTCCGCAAAAATCAATATTTCTTTAAATGGTATGGAAAATGGTATCTGAACCATTTGAAGGAATGCTTTACCCATATTTTTGTGCAGAACGAAGAATCGGTGCAATTGTTGAAAAATCATGGCATTACGCATGTCAGCATTGCAGGAGATACCCGTTTTGACAGGGTGCACGCCATTGCCCAAGATGCCAAACGCAACGAAGTGGTAGAGCGTTTTCTGCAGCATCACGAGGGAAAGAAGGTGTTGCTGGCCGGCAGTTCGTGGGAACCCGATGAAACCTATCTGCATGATTATTGGAAATCACATCCCGACACAGCATTGGTGCTGGCCCCGCACGTGATTGACGAGGACCATTTGAAGGGAATTGAAGCTTTGTTCGGCATTGATAACTGCGTCAGATACTCGAAGATAGACACCATGAACAATGGCGCCAGTGTGCTGATTGTGGATAATATAGGACTGCTTTCATCGATGTATCGTTATGCCGATGTGGCCTATATCGGTGGCGGTTTTGGCAAAGGAATACACAATATTCTGGAAGCCGTTACCTTTGGCAAACCTGTAGTGTTCGGCCCTAACTACCATAAATTCAAGGAGGCCTGCGATATCATAGCCCTGGGCGGCGGACAATCGTATCAGCGCTATGACGAACTGGAAACTGCATTGGATGCGTGGCTGACTGACGAGGCGTCTTATCAAAAAGCATCAAACGTTTGCCTGCAATATTTGGCCGACAACCTGGGTTCGGCCGAACTCATCTTGGGGCAGCTGGATAAGCAGATTTTCTTATGCTGATAGAGGCATTGGATTGTCAACAGTAGTAAAAAAAACTCTTAGAAATGCTGTGTTGATGTATCTAACTTTATGATATAGAAATAGAAAGCAATCAACATTACCAATATTTACACCTAAATCGACTGATTTGAAACGAATCAAACTGATAATATTCGTGCTGGCAACTATGGGCGTGATGAGCTCGTGCAATGTCGACCGCTACCTGGCTCCCGGCCAGCGGGTGCTGGTGCACAATAGCATGGAAATCACAATGACCGACAGCACCAGCGTGACACCTGAGGTGGAGTCTGCCATGGCCAATGTGCGCCAGTATTATTATCAAACACCCAATAAACGAATGTTGGGCGTGCCGCTGAAACTGTGGATGTATTGCTTGCCAAAGCCCGATGATACCAGCTGGCTGGCCCGCTTTTGGCACCGCCAAGGCGAACCTCCTATAGTGTATGATCGTGCAGCAAGCCTTCGCACGGCCAATCAGCTGGCCATGCTGTTGAAAACAAAAGGGTGTTTCGGGTCGATGGTGACCGCCGACACTACTCATGTAGGCAAAGGGGGCGTGATAGTGCGCTACCATGTTGCTGCCACTCAGCGCAGAAAGATTGACGAGCTGAGGTTTTTCAGCCGGCAAGAAGATATTAGAAACTTGTTGCAGAAAGATGCCGAAAATTCGCTGCTGAAAGTGGGCGACTACTACGACCAAGAGATTATGACCGAGGAACAAAGCCGCATAGTAGACCTGCTTAAGAATAACGGCTATTACATGGCTTCCAACGAAATGGTGAACTATCTGGTAGACACCACCTATGATAATAGCACCCTGAGTGTGCTAGTGAGCGTTAGGCGGCCCCAGAATGCTTCTGCCAACACTACACGGGAACATTTTTTGGACAAATACCATATCGACAGTATCTACATATACCCAAATATCACTACCGTAATGAGCTCAGAAGGACATAAGTACGACACTTTGGCCTACGATTATAGCAACAAAAACGGTCAGACTACCTATTACTTTATCCACGATACCAAAATCAATCCTTCGCCCAAAGCCATCAGCCGTTCGATGTTTATTTTCCAACGTATGACCTATCGGCCTAGGATTGTTGCCAACACATCCAAAGCCCTGCTGGGGCTTCACAACTTCAAGTATGTGGATATCAAATTTGAAGAATCGCCCAGCAGCACCGATTCCAATCGCTTGCTGAATGCCCGGGTGCGACTGCTGAACTCCTCGCGGCATAAGCTGAGTTTGTCGTTTGAATTGACAAACGCCTCGGATTTGGGAATGAATAAAGAAGAAGGAAACTTCCTGACTAGCGGCAATATAGGACTTGGCACCACGCTGGGATACCAAAATAAAAACCTCTTCGGCGGTGCCGAACTGCTCAATGTGGAGGGAGGACTGGTGTTTGACTTTCCCAAAAACGTGTTTGGCACCGGCGACCATACTTTCTACAATACCTTTTCGAATTTTGAAAACAACCTTACCATGTCGCTCGATCTGCCTAGCTTCCTTTTGCCATTCGGCAACAGAATCGTATGGCAGAACAACAAGCCACATACTCTTATAGAATTGAATGTGAACTATTTGTATCGCAATTTGCTGATACCGAGTATAGCTTCGTGGGGAAATGAGGAGGTGACATTGGAGCGCACCCGACTGGGCGGCTCGTTCGGTTACACCTGGAATCAGGGAACCAATGTGCAGCATAAGCTTTTGCCGGTAAACTTCTCATACTCGCATTTGTGGTCGGGCGATGCCTATTACCACTATCTCACTCAACTGACCCACGATCCACAGTTTGAATATCAAGCAGTTGACTATGTGCTGCTTAACACCCATTACGAATACACCTATTCAGGTCAGGTGCTGGGGCAGCGGAAAAACTTCAATTATTTGCACCTTTCGGTAGAAACAGCCGGCAACCTGCTGAATTGGGCCGACAGACTGTTGGGTGGCGATGAAATAGATGAGGGTGACGATGTGCTGTACTACCAATATTTCCGCGTAGAAAGCGAATTCAAACGTTATATCCATTTGGGCGACAAAAGCACTTTTGTGATGCGCGGTTTGGCTGGTGTCGGACTGCCCTATGGTCACTCGACTTTCATTCCTTATGAAAAAATGTTTGTAGGCGGCGGCCCCACCACCATGCGCGGATGGGCCTTGCGCCATTTGGGATATGGGCAATATCCCACCTCTACAACCAACTTTGCCATGGGTACCGGCGAAATTCAGCTGGTGGTGAATTTGGAATACCGTTTCCCTCTGGTCGGCATCTTTGAAGGAGCCGTCTTTTCGGATTTGGGCAACGTGTGGCAATACACAGAATGGGGTATTGGCAATACCAGCACGCCGTTCAGCCTGAAAGAAATAGGCAAAGGCGTGGCTTTTGATGCAGGTATCGGACTGCGTGCCAACATCTCCATCATCACCCTGCGTATGGATATGGCACTGCCTTTTTACGACCCAGGATACCCAACCGGACAACGTTGGCTCAACAACCATTGGTCGTGGAACAAGATTGCACTGAATTTCGGAATCAACTACCCGTTCTAGCTACTTGAATTTTTGAATAACAATAAAATAATACATCACAATATGCAGACACTGCTAAATACTGTCAAAGACATTTTCGATGCGGAACAATTTGTATTTGAGCCACATGAATTGTACGACCCGATAGAATATACCCTCAGGCTGGGTGGAAAACGCATTCGTCCAGTAATGCTGCTTGCTGCCAATCAACTGTTTGGAGGTGATGCGGCGCAAGCTAAGGATGCCGCACTTGGTATTGAAACCTTTCATAACTTTACCTTGCTGCATGATGACTTGATGGACAAATCGCCACTGCGCAGAGGCAAGCCTACTGTCTATCGCAAATGGAACGAAAACACAGCCATCCTTTCCGGCGACACCATGTTTGCCATGGCTTGGCGGTATTTCCTTCGTCAGCCTCACACACGCCTCCAGGAAATATTGAATTGTTTCAACGAAACGGCAATCGAAGTGTGCGAGGGACAGCAATACGACATGAATTTCGAGCAGCGCGACAACGTGAGCATTGCCGAATACATGGAAATGATCAGATTAAAGACTGCTGTGCTGCTGGCTGGAGCCTTGAAAATAGGAGCGCTCTATGCCTGCGCCCCCAATGAAGATATTGAGCACCTGTATCAATTCGGCATCGCCTTGGGATTGGCATTCCAACTGCAGGACGACCTGCTGGATGCCTTTGGCGATGTGGCTGTTTTTGGCAAACAAACCGGCCAGGATATCCGCGACAATAAAAAAACATATCTCTACCTGAGAGCCTTGGAAAAAGGCAGTGCGCAAGAGGTTCAAGAACTGCGCGACATCTTTGCCTCCACACCCGAGAACAGCGATGCCAAAGTGGCACGCGTATTGGAAATCTATCGTCATCTTGGAATCAAAGAAGAGGTGGAAAACACGGTGGAAATGGAATTCTCAAAAGCCCAGCGCAGCCTCGATGCCATTGCTGTAGGAGAAAATAAAAAACGACCTTTGCAGGAACTGATGGAGGCTTTGCTAGGCCGAAAAAAATAGATGTCGCTAGAACAATAACGAGAAAAAAATTAAAAAAAAAACAAGAAAAATTCGTTGTTTTAGAAAAATAGCGTATATTTGCAAATATATTGAATATCTACGAAAATAAACTAACTAATTAATAATTAATACATTAAATTTAAACATGAAAAAAGTATTTGCTTTAATGTCAATCGTAGGTTTATTGACATTCACCAATCTCAATGGTGTCATGGCTCAGGACCAGCCCGCTCAGGCCGCCGAGCCCGCAACTGAACAAGTCGACGAGCAGGCTGCTGACAGCACTGTTGCTGAAGCTCCCGTTGAAGAATCAGAAACCGTAGCTGCTCCTGTAGAAGATGAGAAATCTTTCCACCAGGTACTGAAAGAAAAGTATATCCAGGGTGGTGCAGGCTGGATGACCCCCGTGCTCCTCTGCCTTATCTTCGGTATGGCTCTCGTTATCGAGCGTATCCTTTATCTGAACATGGCTACCACCAACGTGCAGAAACTTCTCGAAGGCATCGAAGAGCGCGTCCAGAAGGGCGACTACAATGGTGCTAAGGAACTCTGCCGCGACACCCGTGGCCCCGTTGCCAGCATTTTCTATCAGGGTCTCGACCGCATCGACGAGGGTCTCGACAATGTTGAGAAGGCTGTTACCTCCTATGGTGGCGTTCAGATGGCTCGCTTGGAGAACAACATGACCTGGATTGGTCTGTTCATCGCTTTGGCTCCTTCTTTCGGATTCCTCGGTACCGTTGTTGGTATGGTTCAGGCATTCGATGACATCGAGGTTGCTGGTGATATCAGCCCGACCGTTGTTGCTGGTGGTATGAAGGTTGCTCTGTTGACCACCATCTTCGGTCTTATCGCTGCTATTATTCTTCAGATTTTCTACAACTATATCCTTACCAAAATCGAGAGCCTCGTTGCCCAGATGGAAGATGGTTCTATCTCCTTCATGGACATCCTCGTCAAGAATCGCAAATAATAGTTATAAGG